>JAMFRW010000605.1 GCA_026224975.1 Rhodoferax sp.
CAGTGCGCGCCTCGCCCCCAAGCACGCCGCAGATCCGGAGCAGATCGCGGACGCCGTGCTCAAGGGTTACATCGACGGGCTGGGTGCGCCGAAGCCGACGCTGATCGATCAAGGCGCACCGCTGTTCCGGTCGCTGACGGCCCGGCTGGACAACAGCTCGCACGAGTTCTGGGCCGAAGTCGCGGGCTACCCCGATGCCACGCCGCCGCGCGAGGTGACGGAGGCCTTGCGGCGCTCGCTGCCCAAGGCTGCGGTCGTCCAGCGCTTTGCCAGCCGACGCAAGGGCGGCGGCGGATTGGGGCGACCGCGCTTTCTGGTGATCGCCCACTGGCGCGGCGGTAGCGTGGTCAGGGAGGCGAAGGCGCTCGTGCCGTCGGCCTGGAACTGGGCTCACGCGAAGCCGAGCGGAAGGCCGCGCTTTCTCGATATTGCATACGGTGCGAACCGATCACCGGACCCGAGCTTGGCCATCACCGCGGGGTACCTGATTCGGCGCGTGGCCGCGGACGCACGCAAGCTCGATGTGGGCAAATCCGCCAAGCAAGGTCTCGGTCTCGATCTGCTCGAAGCCATGGGTGCGGACCTGGGGGCCATCCACGCGGCGCATCGGCGTGTTCCAAAGGTGATCGACGATCTGATGCAGCTCGAGTCGAACTGGTTGCACGAAGCCGCGGAGAAAGCCGAACGGGCCCTGGAGTCAGACTACCGGGAGTTCCTGATCTCCCGAAAAACCGGCACGCGGTAGCAGTCCCTTTGCCGACCGGCTCAGCGCCCTGACATCGATACGTCACAACCGGCCGCTACGCTGAAGTGGTGATCCCGAAGACACCGTCCCCCGAGCCGACAGCATGCGAATCGCCCTGATTGCGGACACCCACCTGTCTGCGCGCTCACCCGAGTGCGTGGCCAACTGGCATGCGGCCCGGCGCGCCGTGGGCCGCCTGTCGCCGGAACTCACGGTCCATCTGGGTGACATCACCCTCGACGGCCAGACGCATTCGGAGGAACTCGCATTCGCGGCCCAGTTGATTCACGATTGGTCGACGCCCATGCTCTGCGTGCCGGGCAACCACGATGTCGGCGATGCCTCGGGTGAACGGCCGCTGGAGGCGCCGTTGCTCGACGCCTACGTGAGCCTCTTCGGACCCGATCATTGGTCGGTTCGTCAGGGCGGTTGGTTGTTGCTCGGCGTCAATGCGCAATTGATGGGCAGCGCGACCGCGCAGGAAGAAGCCCAATGGCGCTGGCTCGAAGACCAGGTGGCATCGGCCGATTCGTCGGTGAGATCCGCCCTGTTTTTGCATCGGCCGGTGTTGCGGTCGATGCCCGGCGAATCGAGCCGCGGCGGGCGCTACATCACAGAAGACGCCTGCGATCGTTTGATGACAGGTCCGCTGCGCCGATCGCTGCGCGTCGTCGTGTCCGGCCACACGCACCAGTACCTCGACATCATGCAAGACGGCGTGCGCCACGTGTGGATACCTTCATCGGGATTCGTCCTGCCCGATCACATGCAAAGCCGGGTCGGCGAAAAAGTCGTCGGCGTGGGCGTGCTCGGTCTCGACGATAGCGGGGTCGGCTTCGATCTCTGGTGCCCCGATGGGATGCTGCGCCACGACCTGTCGGGCATGGACGTGTTCGAGGACATGGTGTCGAGCGACAGGAAGCGGCACGCCGGCCGGTGACGCGCCGGCGCGCGCCGGTGGCATGCAAACCGTCTCAACGCGGCGGCCCGGGCTCCACGATGATTTGCAGCGTGTGCCGCAGGCCGAGTTCGAACACCTCGTCGGCCGGCATGGGCGTCGTGTGCTCTGTCGTGAGGGGTTGAGCAGATGCAGTAGCCGCCGTCGGCGCGGCTCCTGGCGGCGCCTCGGGCCATGCCGTCTTCAACAGCGATGCGGGAATCATCGACGCCTGCCCGAGGGCACCCGCCATGGCGATGCCGGCCAGCCGCCCTGCGGCATCGAACACTGGTCCGCCGTGCGCGCCGACAGGCACATCGATGCCAAGCCGGCGCCAGCCGGCGTTGCCCTTGTAGCCACCGAAGAAGCCGGGCCGCAGCCGCGGCCAGGCCGGTTCCGCCGGTGCTTGACCGGAGTCGTCGACGACATACTCGACGGCGTAGCCCGGACGGCCGGCGTACGGGTCTCGGCCGGACAGCGCGATCGATGCCGGGTCGCGGCTCGTTGCCGAGTTGCCGGTCGGTGCCGGATTCAGCGGGGCGAGCAGCCGTAACCTGACGAGGCCGAGGGCGCGCAGCTCGTCGGACGCAGGCTCGACCGTGGCTTCGCTGGTGCGACCCAGCCCGTCGCGCACCCACCATCGCCTGGCGCCCTGGAGCGTCGACGCGGGAGCCAGCGCAAGCGCCGGCGACATGGAGACACCGGAAGAAACGACGCGCGCCTGTGCCGACGGAGGCGCCTGCCCTGGCGCCGGAACGCCGAGCGGCGCCATGCGGTGCGGCAGCTCGAGCATGACGCCCGTTGCGGTCGATGGCGAAGGTACGACGCCGGTCGAGCCATTGGCCGCCGGCCCGAACGCCCGAACCGTGGCGGCCACCACCGCATCCCCCGGCGCCGAGGCCTGCGCTTCGGCCAACACCCGAGTGGCCACCGCATCCTGCCCGCCGGCGCGCAACAGCCACGCATAGAGTGCCGCAGCGGCCGGCGCATCGCCGTGCCCGCCGGCGGTGTGGGCGCAGAAGGCGAGGGCGCGGCGGTAGTCGCCGCTCTGCATGTAGGCGCGCACCAGACCCATCTCGGTGTCGGCCGAGTGCAGCATCATCGCGGCGCGGTCGAAGGCGACGATGGCGCCTTCCGTATCGCCACGCGCCAGCGCTTGCTCGCCGGTTCGGAGCAGCGCGGTGC
This sequence comes from Rhodoferax sp., assembly GCA_026224975.1. Classification (GTDB taxonomy): domain Bacteria; phylum Pseudomonadota; class Gammaproteobacteria; order Burkholderiales; family Burkholderiaceae_C; genus LMDS01. Next base: position 2,868 of record JAMFRW010000605.1, read on the forward strand.
GCGATGCCATCTGCGCCGGGTCGGCCTGGCGCGGGTCGGTGACTTCGCTGTAGGACCGTGGCGCGGCGGCATGCGAATGCGCGGCCGGCTGCGCCGCGGCATGCCCCACGCAGACGGCAGCCGCCCACGGCGCAAGCCACAGGCCGTGCGGGAGCGGCCCGAGCAGAAGCGGCCCAGACCCGGCTTGCCTGCGGCGCCTCAAGGCAGGCGCGTGATGCGCGGCACGCCGATGGCCGCATCGGCCGGGTTGTAGGCCGGCTGCGGCGACTTGTAGCCGCCGGAGAGGTAGGCCACCAGCGCATCGATGTCCTGCGCACCGCCGAGCAGGTTGGTGCCGCCCAGCAGCACGGTGAAGCCATCGCCACCGGTCGCCATGAAGTTGTTGACGGTGATGCGGTAGGTCTTGCCCGGGTGCAGCACCACGCCGTTGGCGACGATGGGTTCCGGCCCGGCGGTGGCCACAGGCGGCGTGAGCGTCACATCGGTCGGCGTCAGCGAAAGGTCGACGATCTTCGAGCACGGCGCGGCCGAGGCGCTCCAGCTGTACTTGATGCCGTTGGAGACCTGCAGGATGCGCTGCGCCGTCTGCCCCTTGCAGCCGGTGAACTGCTGTTCCAGCACATCCTTGAGCTGCTGTGCCGTGACCGTCATCGTCACCAGGCTGTTGCCGAAGGGCTGCACCGTGAAGGCATCGCCATAGGTCACGTTGTACGGATAGGCGGCATTGGCCACGGCGAAACCGGGGTTGCGCACGCCGCCGGCGTTCATGAAAGCCGCGACCGCGCCGCCCACGGGCGCCGGTTGCGTGGCCTGCAGTTGCGCATCGGCGATCAGGTCGCCGGCCGGCATTTCACCGGCGCTGTTGGCGCTGTTGGGCAGCGCCGTCGTGATGGTGCCGATCACCTGCCCGGCCAGCGGCGAGACCAGCGCGTTGTAGCCGGCCACGATGTTCTTCACGCTCGGGTCGTTGGCGATGGCGGTGATGATCGCCGGGTCGGTGCGGTCGACCAGCCGGTTGGTGGCCGAGACCGCCGTCACGTTGCGTGAAACCGGGTCGATGGTGAGGTCGATGTCGGTCAGCACGCGGCCGAAGGCGCTGGCGCTCGTCACCGGCACCAGGCGCCCGGCCTTGTTGGGCAGGCCGGTCGGGCGCGGCGTGCTGGTCACCGTGCCGCCGACGCTCTTCACGTCGACGGTGTTGGCCGAGCAGTTGTAGGCCGCATGGGTGTGGCCGCTGATCACGAGGTCGACCGCGTTGTCCAGGCCCTTGACGATCTTGGCGATGTCGGAGTCGCTGCCGTCGGCGTTCTTCAGGTTGCCGTCGCAGCCGTTGATGTCGCCGAGGTTCGGGCTGCTCTGAAAGCCACCCTGGTGCACCAGCACCACGATGGATTCGATGCCTTGCGCGCGCAGTTTGGGCACGAGTGCGTTGACGGTCTCGGCCTCGTCGCGAAATTCCAGGCCGGCCACGCCCGTGGGGGTGACGATGCCCGGCGTGTCGCGCAGCGTCATGCCGATGAAGGCCACCTTGACGCCGGCGAAGGTCTTGATGCCGTAGGGCGGCAGCAGCGTGCGGCCCGTCGCGGTCTCGACCACGTTGGCCGAGAGCCACTTGAACTTGGCGCCGTCGAACGTGCCCGGCGCGTTCGAGCCCAGGCCCTTGCAACTGTTGGGGTCGGGCTGGCCGTTGGTGACCTTGCAGCCGCCGTTCTGCAGGCGCCGCAGTTCGGTCTTGCCCTTGTCGAACTCGTGGTTGCCGACGGCATTGAACTCCACGCCGATGTGGTTGAGCGTCTCGACCGACGACTCGTCGAAGAACAGCGCAGAGATCAAGGGCGAGGCGCCGATGAAGTCGCCCGCGCCCACCACCACGTTCAACGGGTTCTGCGCCTTCATGCGCGCCACGTAGGCGGCGATGTATTCGGCACCGCCGACCGCAGGGCGTTGGGCCGTGGGGATGGTGGTGTTGACGCCGAAGGTGCCTGGCGTCTGCAGGTTGCCGTGGTAGTCGTTGAAGCCGACGACCTTGACGGTGATCGGCGCACGCGGCGTGGTTTGCGCCTGCGAGGAGAGGCTCGACGTGCAGAGCAGCGCGGCGGCAGCGAGTACCGAAAGAATGTGGTGCTTGTTCATGCGATCTCCCGGTTCACTGGCGACGGCGGCGCATTGCGGCGCCCAGCAGCGTGAGGCCGGCGAGCATCGCCGCCCAGGTGGCCGGCTCGGGCACGGCCGAGACGGTCAGGCTCAGCGCGCCCACGGTCGAGTTCAGAGGCGAAACACCGTCCAGCGTCACCGACTGGTCGAGCATGCCGCTGATGCGGTAGGTGCCGGCGCCGAGCACGAACCTGGCATGGCTGAAGCTCGGATCGGCCAAGGCCGCGTCGAAGTCATAACCGGCGTTCGGCGCGGTGTCGTAGGTTTGCGCTGCGACGGTCGAGGTCTTGCCGATCGACGAGCCGAAGTTGGTCACCGTGAAGGTGTCGCCGGCAAAGGCGCCATCGACCACCGTCAGCGCGCCCTTGGTGCCGGCCGCGATGGTGAACGAGAAGCTCAGCGGCGTGCCGAAGAGAGGCGAGGCCGAATCGTTGTTGTCGATCCACTCGGTGCCGAAGCTCTGCGAGTCGATGTCGCTCACGTTGAAGACGTTCCACTCGCCGTAGCCGGCCTGGCCTGCGGTGGTGGCCAGCGCGATATCGCCGGCATGCGCCGGAATCGCGAACGCGCCGAAAAGCGCGACCGCACAAAGTTGTCGTTGCAAGAACATGGTGGCTCCTCCTCGGGATGGGATGGCGGACTATCGAGCGGCAGGATGACGGCGTGGTGACATTCCCAGGCCGCGCTCGCGGCTGGAACCACGGCTCGTTCGCATCATTCGGTCGGACCATGAAAAGTGTTTGATGGTTGAACAATGTTGGCCGCCGTCGGCCCTCCGAGGCGGAACCTGCGAGCGTGTCGGCAGCAAGGACACATTCGATATCGGAGGCGATTCATCCGTCTTCGTCGCTGCCGGCTGACGATTGCTCATCCGATTCCGAATCGCCTTCTTCTACGAAGAGATCGGCTGCTTCCTCAGGCTCGAGGTGCGCGGCCTCGCTGAAGAAGTCAGCCGCAAATATCGCGACCTTGGCCCGCGCGATGCCCGGGTGGATTCGATCGAGTCGGGCTGTAAAACGTTGGAGCCAAATAGATCGTGGGTGTGATGGTGTGGGATTCATGGATTCGATGGAATTCGTCCCGACCCGTCACGCGTTTCGCGCGACGGGTCACTCGATATGATCAGCGCTTGCGACGGCGTGCCATGGCGCCGACGAGGCCCAGGCCCGCCAGCATCAGCGCATACGTGTCTGGCTCGGGCACGGGCGCGAGGGCGTAGTGATAGAAGGCGATGTTCTTGACGCCGGGCTCGGACCGCTCGATGTTCAGGACATTCAGGATCAGACCCGCATCGGTCTCCTGGAACGACAAGCCTTCGATCTCCTGATCGAACGCCGTCTTGATCTGGAAGAGTTCTTCCACCGTGCCGGTCTTGACATTGGTGCGATAGACCGACTTGGTCTCGTCGTTGGCCGCCATGTACATCCAGTCACCGCGCAACTTCCCACCCTGCACCGAGTCCAGCGACTGCGACAGCGGCACGTAAGCCTTGAAGCTCCAGTCCGACAGGTTGTAGACGCTGAGCTCGGTCGCGTTCTCGTAAGCCATCCCGTAGCCAAGCCCCGCTGCCGCATCCACCGCCACCCAGCTCGCGATGTCGTGCGTGCCGTGAGGGCCTGTCAGGGTGTAGGACTTGCCGGTGTAGCTCAGGTCCGAGGCGTTGTAGAGCGCCACGGCCGGCGAGTTGTAGCCATTGGCCGAACTGTCGAGCGAGATGTAGAGCGTGCCGCTGGCGTAGTCGATGTCGCCGATGTGGTTCAGGCCGCGCTCGGCGGTGGGGGAGGGCTGGGCCAGGACGGGCGCGATGGCCGGGTCGACACCCTGCAGGCGCTCGTACTGGAAGTTCGTGCGCTCGAGACCGTTGGTCGACGAGAAGAACCATTGGGTGCCGTCGGTCGTGACACCCTGGGTTCTGAACGCGATCTGGTCGCCGGTGAAGACGTCCACGCCGACCCGTTTCCACAATTCCGCGGCACTGGCGTTGCCGATGGCGAGCGTGGCGAGGGTTGCGGCTGTCAGGGCTTTGGCCGCGTTGTTCGATGTTGTGATTCTCATGAGGGTCGGTTTCTTTCGGTGAGGGAGAACACCGCGCACCGGTGCGGTATCCGGCAGGAGTTCCGATGCCTTCTGCCGTCGTCGAGCTTAGAAGCCGACCACGTCAGCCGTAAGACGATTCAGCCATCTGTCATACGCCGTTCGGCACTGCGTGATAAGCATCGGCGGTGGCCTCGACGTTGCCCCGCCGGCCGCTCGTCGACCGACAAGTGGGTCGAGCATCTCGATGCTCATGAACGAGCGGTGACCGCAGCAAGTGCCGGCAGCGACAAGTTCGTGCTCATCGACCACGACAGAAAGTACGGCGACGAATCCGGGGTCGAGCGTCTCTGCTTGCTTCGAAGAAGACGCCCTTGGTCGACCGTTCGGCGCCGCGTGGGGCGCCGCCGAAGTTCGGCGCTGGGTGACCGAGAACTCGTGGCTCGCCAGCAGCTTGCCAGTTGCTTACAGCTCGACGCGACAGTTGCCCGGGCCCAAGGTCGTTTCCGATGTCGAAGACGAAAGATAAAAGGGCGACTTGCCGACGAAGTACTCGGCCCTCTGCACGGAGGGGCTGTTGCGTTCGTTGATCCATCTCATTTCGAATGGCTGTTGGCCGGCCTGCGAGCCTGCTTTTGAGGTCAGCGTGGCATGCGCGTGGATTCGACCTTCGTACGTGAACTCGTCCGACAGCTCCCTGGTATCGCGGATGTCTGACCACCGTCCGTGCCGTCACCCATGTCACTTTCCAGTGCGGCAAAGAGATGTCGTGGTGGCCTGAGGCGCCGACGATAGAAACAAGAGAAGACAAGCAGAGCGGACAAGCACCTCCGCAGCGTAGTCCGTTTGTCCTGGACGTCATGCGTTCGAAGGATGTCTCGTCACGGCGAAAGGGCCGGGTCGGACGTGCCTGCTGGCCGCACCGCCGTTCGGCCCGGGGCAGCCTGTTGCGCGCCGCGGGCGAGACACAAATCTCACCCAACATTCCCGACACGCCGCTGCTTTCGAACATGGGGTGCGGCCACCACATCGAGGTTCACGCAATGTTTGCTCCGGTTGCCACGCCCGCTGTCCCTCACGAGGCGCGTCGTCCCTTCCCGTCGGTCGATGAGATCTTCGACGTGCCGCGAGGCCTCGGCCGCGTGCACTTCGTTCGGCCTGGCGTCACCCACTGGCAGCATGCTTATCGAACGGCGGCGTTGGCGCGGGAGGCGGGGGCTTGTGGCGTCTTGATCACCGCCGCACTGCTGCATGATCTGGGCGATCTTCTGATCGGCCCGGATGCCTCCGGCCACAATCCGGCGCCGCGCGACCACGCCGCGCTTGGTGCGGACTTGCTGGTGGATCTGTTTCCGCTCGTGGTGACCGAAACCATCCGGCTGCATGCGGACGGGCACCGCTATCGCGCCGCGCAAGGCAGGGCTCGACTGCGGCAGTCGAGTGACGAGGGCTGCTGGCACGCGCAGCTCGATCCGATGTATTCGGCCGAACGAAAATTGTTGGCCGCCAGCCCGTTCGCCGGATACGCCCTGCAACTGTGCGCCTGGGACCAGGACGCGCTTCAAGACCAGGACGCCCGCACATGGATGGTGCAGTTGCGGCGCAGCGCCGAGCGCGCGGCCTGCAATGACGGCTTCGATCCGCGTGGGTGAAGCCGTCGAAACCGCGG
>JAMFRW010000606.1 GCA_026224975.1 Rhodoferax sp.
AGGATTTCTCCGAAGACACCTACCGCGTGCTCACGGCGGTGGACGCCGCGCTGATGGTGATCGACGCGGCCAACGGCGTCGAGCCGCAGACGCGGCGGCTGCTGCAGGTCTGCCGCGCGCGCAACACGCCCATCCTCACCTTCGTCAACAAGATGGACCGCGATGTGCAGGAGCCGATGGCGCTGATGGACGAGATCGAGCGCGAGCTGGGCATGGAGGTCGTGCCCTTCACCTGGCCGGTCGGCATGGGCAAGGCGTTTCACGGCGTGATGGATTTGCGCGAGAGGCGCATGCGGCTTTTCGGCGGTGCTGAGGCCAACAATGGCGAGGAGTTTCTCGATGGCCTGGACAACCCGGCCTACCCCGCGCGCTTCGGCATGCAGTACGCGCAGTCGCGCGACGAGATCGAGCTGCTAACCGACGCGGCACCGCCCTTTGACCGCGAGGCTTTCCTGTCGGGCAGGCAGACGCCGATGTTCTTCGGCTCGGCCGTCAACAATTTCGGCGTGCAGGAGATCCTGGATGCGCTGGTCGACCTGGCGCCTTCGCCCGGCCCGCGCATGGCGATCCAGCGCGAAGTGCAACCCGAAGAGCCCAAGCTCACCGGCGTCGTCTTCAAGATCCAGGCCAACATGGACCCGGCCCACCGCGACCGCATCGCCTTCGTGCGCATGGCCAGCGGCCACTTCCAGCGCGGCATGCGCATCAAGGTGGCGCGCTCGGGCAAGGAGATGCGGCCCAACACGGTCGTGAGCTTCCTGAGCCAGCGCCGCGAACTGCTCGACGAAGCCTTTGCCGGCGACATCATCGGCATTCCCAACCACGGCGTGCTGCAGTTGGGCGACACGCTGACCGAAGGCGAATCGCTGCAATACACCGGCCTGCCGTTCTTTGCGCCGGAAATGTTCCGCAGCGTCGAAGTGGCCGACCCGCTGCGCACCAAGCAGCTCAAGGCCGGCCTGATCCAGCTCGGCGAAGAAGGCGCGATCCAGGTGTTTCGCCCGGTGGCGTCGTCACTGCTGCTGCTCGGCGCTGTCGGCCAACTGCAATTCGAAGTGGTCGCGCACCGGCTCGAACACGAATACGGCGTGAAGGCACGCATCATGCCGAGCCGCTTCCAGGTGGCGCGCTGGGTGACCTGCGACGATGCCAAGGAACTGCAACGCTTCATCGACGGCAACGCCCACCGCGTCGCCTACGACGCCGTCGATGCGCCCACCGTCCTCGTCGAATACGCCCCCGAACTGCGCGCTATCGAAGCCAACTGGCCGAAGATCAAGTTCCACGCGCTGCGCGAGCACGCGGGGTTGGTGTTTCAGCGGCAGTTGGAGGGGTAAGGGCGATGGCTGGCGATCGTTCGGCCTACGCGTTGGGCAAGGACTTGTTCGGGTTGCACAGCGGGCCGGCCGATCTGGCCGAGACACGCAAGACGGCCTTCGCTGAAGCTGTTGCGACGAAGCTGATCGCCCGGACTGCAGAGTCTGACTCGATCTCGCCCCCGAAGCATCCATCCGAGCTTCGCGGCATTGCCAGAGGCATCTCCACCACCATTGATCTCGAGCCCGATCGATCGCTGTAAAGATCGGCTTGGTGGCCCTAGGCGCGGTCAGGAAATGCTGATGGCGTCGCGCTCGACATACCGTTCGGGCGTGGCTGGCCCATCAAACCCCACGAGCAAGTCGATGTCGCTACCGGGAAGCGCCGTGTCGCGCGCCACGCTGCCGAACAAAGCCAGCCGGATAACGCCAAAGCGCTGCGCGAGCACAGGCTTGTGCTCGCGCAACAGTGCCAGGGTACGGAAACGGTCCATGGCCGAATGATGCCGCACTTCGAGCCTCGCTTGTTCAGGACGATCGGCCCTCAAGACAACATCGACTCCGCCATCCCCTCGCTCACCGGTGCCGGGGCCGCGCAGCGGGATTCGATCTGCTCCGCGAGATACAGCGCATCCCGCGCGACGCCGGAGAAGCGGCCGGAGCCCCAGGTGTGGAGCCAGGGCAGGCCGATGAAGTAGAGGCCGGGTTGGGCGGTGACGCCGCGGAAATGGCCGGGTTGGCCGCGGCCGTTGAAGACGGGGGCATCGAGCCAGGAGAAGTCGGGCTGGAAGCCGATGCACCAGATGACGCTGGTGATGCCGGCTTCACGCAGGTTCAGCGTGTCTCGTTCTTCGGCGGGTTGCCACACCGGCTCGTAGACGGAGGCCGGCGGCGCTTCGATTCCTTGCTTGGCAATGTACTTGTCGATCGATGCGTTGATGCCGTTGTAGATGCGGTCGGCGTGGTCCAGGTTCTCGCGCAGCGAGGGGTCGAACTGCAGCGTGTCGCCATCAAGCCCCTTGAGCAGGCCGTAGAGCTGCATGCCTTCCGACGCGAACTTGCGCAGGTCGATGTCGCGCCCGCCATCGCGGCCGGTCACGTAGTGGTTGGTGTTGTCGCGCACGCCTTCGCGCAGTGGGTGCTCGTGCACCGGCATGTCGTAGTAGCCCATGTCGGCGAGCCAATCGACCACGTCCTTGCCTCGATAGAAGCGCGCGCAGCGCGGCGCCTCGCCCACGGCCAGGATCACCTCGCGGCCGGCCAGGTGCAGGTCCTCCGCGATCTGCGCGCCGCTCTGGCCTGAGCCCACCACCAGCACCT
>JAMFRW010000607.1 GCA_026224975.1 Rhodoferax sp.
CACCAGCAACGGCGGCGGCGACTCGGCCGCCCTGAGCGTGGCCGAGAACAGCATGGCCGTCACCACAGTGCACACCACCGACACCAACGCGAGCACCAACCCACCCACGCTGCACTACAGCATCGCCGGTGGCGCTGACGCCGCCCGCTTCGCGATCGATGCGGCCAGCGGCACGCTGCGCTTCGTCAACGCGCCCGACTTCGAAGCGCCGGCCGATGCCGCCGGCCACAACCTGTACGACGTGGTCGTGCAGGCCAGCGACGGCGCGCTGAGTGCGCAGCAGGCGATTCGCGTCGCGGTGGTCAACGTGAACGACAACGCGCCGCAGATCACCAGCAACGGCGGCGGCGCGAGTGCTGCGGTGGCCGTGGCCGAGGGCCACCGCGGCGTCACGCAACTGGCTGCCACCGATGCCGATGCGCCTCTGGGCACGCTCACGTTCTCCATCGTCGGTGGCACCGATGCCGCGCGGTTTGCGATCGACGCCGCCACCGGTGATCTGCGCTTCGTGCAGGCGCCGGTCTTCGATCCGGCCGGCTCGAACCGCTACGACGTGATCGTGGAAGTGAGCGATGGGACGCTGTTGCGCACGCAGGCGCTGACGATCAGCGTGTTGCAAGGCCCGGCCACACCACAGCCGCCACAGCCGCCGACTCCCATTGATCCGGTGGATCCCCTGCCTCCGACGACTCCCGCCAAGCCGGCCGCGCCGGTCGATTCGGTCGCGCCGCCCGCGACGCTGGCGCCACCCGCGCCGCCGGCTGCAGCAGCAAGCCCCGTCGCCGCCGCGTCGTCTTCGACGACGGCGGTACGCCTGGCCGTGCCGATCACGGCGCTGCCCACCGGCTCGGCCAGCGGCGCCGGCATCGAGCCGATCAGCGAAGGCCGCCCGTGGCAGACGCGCGTTGGGCCCTCGCCGGTGCTGGTCTTGCATTCGATCGAGCCTGCGCGTTCGCTCGCGCTGCGCGAGCCTGGCGGCGCCATCGCGCCGCGCGCCTTGACCCTGCAGGCTTACTTCGATGCGATGCAGGCGAGCGCCTCGGCCGAGCATCGCCTGGAAGACCTGCAAGCCGCGCAGCCCGGTGATGCCGAACTCGGCCCCGAGATCAGCGAGCTGCAGATCGCACTCGTGGGCAGCCTCGCCGCCACCGCCGGCGTGCTGCTGTGGGCCAGCCGCGGCACTGCGCTGCTGACCAGCCTGCTGGTCTCGGCGCCGGCCTGGCGCGGCTACGACCTGCTACCGGTGCTGCGGCGCGACGAGAAGAACAGGATGGCCGCGGACACGAACGAGCCTTCTCCGACCGAGCTCGATGCCGAACGCGCCGCCCAAGGCGACACGGTGGACGGCACCGACGCCGGGGACGACGACACCGACATGCCGCAGGCGTCCGCCCATCCGGCAGCCACCAGCGCCGAGAACCACCACGTCGTGACCGAGACCGCCCGATGAAAACACTGCATGCCGCGCAAACCATTGCCGCCCGGCTGGGCCTGACGCGCTGGAGCCCCGCCACGCGGGTGGCCAGCGGGCTGGTCGCGTTGATGGTCGCGCTGATCCTGATCGCCGACCTCTTCACCGGCTTCTTCCCCGACCGGCTGCAGGATGCCAAACGCTACCGCAGCAGCGCCGCGACGCTGGTGATGGCACAAGTGTCCACGGCCCTGCGTGCCGGCCACACGGAGTCATTGCAAGAAGTCCTGGGCTCGGCGAGGCGGCACGAGCCGCAACTCGTCTCGGCCGCCGTGCGCACGGTGGGCAGTGAGGTACTGGCGAGCACCGGCGACCACGCGCGCGCCTGGAAGCTGCCGCCCGGCACCCACTCGAGCATCGACAACCTGCGCACCACCATCCTCACGAATGGTGAGCCCTGGGGCGAGTTGCAGCTCGCCTTCACGCCCGCCTTGCCCGACAGCCTGATCGCGTGGCTGCGCGACCCGCTGCTGCAGGGCCTGATGCTGACTTCGGCACTCGGCTTCGTCGCCTTCCAGCTCTACCTGCGGCGCGTGCTCCGCTACCTCGACCCGAATTCCGCCGTGCCCGAACGCGTGCGCACCGCGTTCGACACCTTGACCGAAGCCGTGCTGGTGCTCGACCCCAAGGGCCACATCATGCTGGCCAACCGCGCCTTCCTGGCGCTCGTGCCGCCGGGCGGCAGCGCACTCAGCGGCTTTGCCGCAGCTTCGTTGCCGTGGTTGGTCGCCAGCCTGCCGACGGACGAGCCGCTGCCCTGGCTGCAGGCGGTGCGCGAGAACCGGCCGGTGACCGGCCTGTGCCTGAAGATCGACACGGCCGCGGCGGGCCCGCGCAAGCTGGTGCTCAACTGCTCGCCGATCGACGATGGCTCCGGCCGCGATGGATCGGGCCACGTGCGGGGCTGCCTCGCGAGCTTCTCCGACGTGACCGAGCTGCACGAACGCACCGAACGCCTGCGCGTGGCGCTCGACGAACTCAACGCCTCGCAGCGCGAGATCGAGGCCAAGAACGAGGAACTCACCCGCCAGGCCACGCGCGACCCGCTCACCGGCTGCCTGAACCGCCGCGCCTTCATGCAGGAAACCGACCAGCGTTTTGCCGAGGTGGTGAACGGCGGCGCACCCATCTGCTGCGTGATGTGCGACATCGACCACTTCAAGTCGGTCAACGACCAGTTCGGCCATGCGAGTGGTGATGTGGTGATCCAGTCGGCCGTGAAGTCGCTGACGCGCGGGCTGCGCGTGGGCGACCTGCTCGGGCGCTACGGCGGGGAGGAGTTCTGCATCCTGCTGCCCAACACCTCGATGGCGCAGGCGCTGGAAGTGGCGGAGCGGCTGCGCGCCGATGTGGATGCGAATGTGGGCGATGCGCTGCGCCAGCCGGCGCGGCCGAAGGTGACCATGAGCTTCGGCGTGGCGCAGTGGAACAAGAGCGTGGAGGCGCCCGCCGCGCTGATCGACCTGGCGGACCAGGCGCTCTACTTCTCGAAGAAGAACGGCCGCAACCGCGTGACCTCGTTCGCGGCCCTTGCTTCGACTGGCGCCATGACTTCGCCAGCGCCCGAACCGGAGCGCGCGACCGCCTGAGCGTGGCCCGGGCGGCACCTGCCGCGGCGCTTCGCTGCACAATGCCCCGCGAAGTAGGGAGGCAGCATGGATATCACCGATCTGTCGGCCGACGCGCTCTCGGCCGCCATCCACTCACGCGATATTTCCTGCCGCGAGCTGATGGCCGCGACGCTCGCGCGGATCTCACAGTTCAACCCCGTCCACAACGCGATCGTCAGCCTGCGCGACGGCGACACGCTGCTGCGCGAAGCCGATGCCAAGGACGCGCAGCTCGCGAACGCGGGGCAGGCGAGCCTCGGCTGGATGCACGGCATGCCGCAGGCCATCAAGGACATCGCCAACAGCGCCGGCCTGCCGACCACGCTCGGCTCGCCGCTGATGCGCGAGTTCGTGGCCAAGGAAGACGGGCTGATGGCGCAGCGCATGAAGGCCGCCGGCTGCATCGTCATCGGCAAGACCAACACGCCGGAGTTCGGGCTCGGCTCGCACACCTTCAACGAAGTCTTCGGCGTGACCCGCAATGCCTACGACCCGACCAAGACCGCCGGCGGCAGCAGCGGCGGCGCGGCGGTGGCGCTCGCTACGCGCATGCTGGCCGTGGCCGATGGCAGCGACTTCATGGGCAGCCTGCGCAACCCGGCCGCCTGGAACAACGTCTTCGGCCTGCGCCCGAGCCAGGGCCGGGTGCCGATGTGGCCGGCGCAAGATGTGTTCGTCACCCAGCTCGGCACCGAAGGGCCGATGGGCCGCAGCGTCAAGGATGTGGCGATGCTGCTGCAGGTGCAGGCCGGCTACGATGCGCGCTCGCCGCTGTCGCTGAACACCGGGGAGCGCTTCGATGGGCCACTCGATGGCACGCTCTCCGGCACCGGCGCGCAACGCCCCCGCATCGGCTGGCTCGGCGACCTGGGCGGCTATTTGGCGATGGAACCGGGCATCCTCGACGTCTGCGAACAAGGCCTTGCGCGTTTGGCGGGCATAGGCTGCGAGGTCGAACCCGTTGCGCCCAACTTCGCGCCCGACCAGGCCTGGGACACCTGGCTGGTGTGGCGTCGCTGGCTGGTTGCCGGCCGCATCGCGCCGTTCCTGATCGACCCGAAAAACCGCGCGTCGATCAAACCCGAGGCGCTGTGGGAGCACGACCAGGCACAAGGGCTCACCGCCGCGCAGACGCTCGCGGCCAGCACGCAGCGCAGCGCGTTTTTGCAGAAGATGCTGACGCTGCTGGAACGGCACGATGTGCTCGCGCTGCCCTGCGCGCAGGTCTGGCCCTTCGACGCGACCGAGCGCTGGCCGCAACGCATCGCCGGCCGCCCCATGGACACCTACCACCGCTGGATGGAGGTGGTGATCTACGCCACGCTGGCCGGCCTGCCTTGCATCAGCGTGCCGGTCGGCTTCGATGCCCGCGGCCTGCCGATGGGCTTGCAGCTCATCGGCCAACCGCAGGGTGACCTGGGCTTGCTGCGCCTGGCGCATGCATACGAGCAGGCGGCGCAAGACGTGTTGAGCGTGCAGCCCGCTTCGGCGAGAGGCGGCCCGGCCGCGTAAAGCTCTGTGACAGCGTCGGCAGCCCTCCTGTCTGCCTCGTTCTCATGAGATGCGCCGCGCGTTTCGTCCGGCGCCCCACCTCATGGAGGACGGCATGCGCCACCTGAAACTTTCTCTCGCCGCGGCCACCGCCGCACTCGCCTTGTCGGCCTGCGTCATCGCGCCCTACCCGGGTGGCCGCGTCGTCTACAACGATTCCGCCTACGACCAGGAGCTGGCTGTCACCGGCGTGGCGCCACCGCCGCCTTATGCCGAGGTGGTTCCCGTCGTTCCGTTCGCCGGCGCGGTTTGGCTGGGCGGTTACTGGGGCTGGTCGGGGGGGCGGCATGCCTGGGTCGGCGGCCATTGGGAGCGGCC
>JAMFRW010000608.1 GCA_026224975.1 Rhodoferax sp.
CGTCGCCGTAGTAGTCGCTGTCGTATTCGTAGCCGCCGTGGTCGGCCACCAGGCGCTTGGTGTTGGGGCTGTCGCGGCCGGTGTACCAGCCGAGCGGCCATTGCCCGCCGGTCATGTCGCGGATGATCTGCGTGCCCATCTCCACATGGCGGCGCTCGCGCGTTTCGCTCATGTGCTGGTAGTGGATCCAGCGCCAGCTGTGGCAGGCGATCTCGTCACCGCGTTCCACAAAAGCCTGCGTCAGATCGGGGTTGCGCTGCAACGCCATGGCCACGCCGAACACCGTGAGCGGCAGGCCGCGCTTGTCGAACTCGCGCAGCAGCCGCCAGGCGCCCACGCGCGAGCCGTATTCGTACATCGATTCCATCGACAGGTGCCGCTGCTCGAAGGCCTGCGCGCCGATGATTTCCGACAGAAAGGTTTCCGACGACGGATCGCCATGCAGCACGGAGTTCTCGCCACCTTCTTCGTAGTTCAGCACGAACTGCACGGCGATGCGGGCCTTCTTGGGCCACTGTGCATGGGGTGGTTTTCTGCCGTAGCCGATCAGGTCGCGTGGATAGTCTTTGGTCATCATTTGCGTGGCTTCTTCCCGGTGAGTCAGGGCCGCAGGACCGCTTCGAGATCGAGCTCGCGCGGGTCCAGCTGCAGGTTGCGTTCGACGTTGTGCAGGTGGTCTTCCATCAGCTTGCAGGCAGCGCGCGCATCGCCCTTTTCCAGCGCATCGACGATCGCAACGTGTTCGTCCAGCGAGTGTTCGGCCGAATGCGCCGATTGGTACATCAGCGCGATCAGCGAGGAGCGTGAGACGAGTTCCAGCAACATGCTTGCCAGCACCTCGTTGCCCAGCATGCGCGCCAGCACCACGTGAAAGTCGGCCAGCAGCAGCGTGCGGCCCGATACGTCGGTGCGCTGCACCGCGGCTTTCTCGTCACGCAGGTGGGCGCGCAGATCGGCGATGTTCGCCGGCGTGAGTTCGGTGGCGGCGCGGCGGATCATGGCGACTTCGAGCATGTGGCGCACCTCGAAAACCTGGCGCGCTTCTTCCACACTCGGCTCGGCCACACGCGCGCCGCGGGCGGGCTCGAGCGTGATGAGCTTGTGGCGGCTCAACTGGTTGAGCGCCTGGCGCACGATGGTTCGCGACACGTCGAAGATGTCGGCGATTTTCTGTTCGGCGAGCTTGGTGCCGGGCATGAGCCGGCGCTCGACGATGGCGTTGGTGATGGAGTCGGCGATGCGCTGCGTCGGATTGCCGGCAGATGGGCCACCCGCCGTGCCTGCCGCCATCATCGCCTCGGCGCCCGCACCGCGTGGCGCCGCCAGCCGCGCGGCAGGGCGAACGACCTTGAGCTTGGGTTGTGGCGATGGGCGAGGCATGTGACTTGCGTAGATGGTGAGAAACAAGCAGGGCAGTAAACGGTGCTTGATTTGCCGAACAAAGTGTATACACTTTTGCGCAGACCACAAGCCGTTTTTTCGACACCCGGAGATCACCATGGGAAAGCTCACCACCCACGTCCTCGACACCGCCAACGGCTGCCCGGCCGCCGGCATGGCCGTCACCCTCTACCGATTGGGTGAGGGCGGCGTGCCCGCGCTCGTCAAGGCCGTCAAGCTCAACCACGATGGCCGTGCCGATGCGCCGCTGCTGCAGGGCGATGAGTTCCTGCCCGGGCGCTACCGGCTGGTCTTCGCCGTGGCGGCCTACTTCAGGGCGCGGGGCGACACACTGGCCGAGCCGCCTTTCCTCGATGAAGTGCCGCTCGATTTCGGCCTGGCGACCATCGGCCAGCACTATCACGTGCCGTTGCTCGCGAGCGCCTGGGCGTACTCCACCTACCGCGGGAGTTGAGCGGCCGTTCGAAGTGAATTTGGGGTAATCCCGTGTACGTTTCGGCGCAGAGACTGTATACACTTTAAGCACGTCGCCGCGGAGCCCGGCCACCTGCCGGTTGCGACGTCCACTCTTGCAGAGCCCGCTGTGGCAAGGGATTGATCAGGCTTGCTTCTTGCTGGCCTGTCGATCGATTCGAAAGAGATCTGCATGGAAGCATACGTACTCGACTGGGTCAACCTGCTCTTGCGCTGGGCGCACGTGATCGTCGGCATCGCGTGGATCGGAGCCTCGTTCTATTTCGTCTCGCTGGACAACAGCCTGACCCCCGCCAAGGATCCGAAAGACACCGCCAAAGGCGTGGGCGGCGAGCAGTGGGGCGTGCACGGCGGCGGCTTCTATCACCACCAGAAATACCCGGTCTCGCCGGCGCAGTTGCCCGACCACCTGCACTGGTCGATGTGGGAGAGCTACTCGACCTGGCTCACCGGGATGGGCCTGTTCACGGTGCTGTACCTGTTCAATGCCGGCAGCTTCCTGGTCGACAAGAGCCTGTACGACTTCGTCAACGAGGAAGTGATACCAGGAACCGGGGTTAAATCGGACGATTTTTGGCGCGGATTTGCCGGCTTGCTCGAAGAGATGTCGCCGCGCAATGCCGCACTGCTACGTCGCCGCGATGAGCTTCAGGCGAAGATCGACGAATGGCATCGACACAACCCGGGGCCCGCATTCGATGCCGGCAACTACCAGACATTTTTGCGCGAAATTGGCTACCTGGTTGCCGAAAGGCCTGCCTTTGTCGTCAGTACCGCCAACGTAGATGAGGAAATTGCTCGCATCGCGGGTCCGCAACTGGTAGTCCCGGTTAACAATGCTCGTTATGCACTCAATGCAGCCAACGCGCGCTGGGGTAGTTTGTACGATGCCTTGTACGGTACCGACGCCATTCCGGAAGACGGCGCGCCGCGCAGCGGGAAATACAATCCAGAGCGAGGCGCAAAGGTCATCGCGTTCGTGCGCGATTTTCTCGACAAGTATTTCCCGCTCGCCGAAGGCGCGCACCGGGATGTCGTCAAATATCTGCCCGGCGCCGTCAACCTCGAAGCACATACGAAGGCTGGAAAAGTCATCGGCTTGAAGGATCCTCATGGCTTTCGAGGCTTTCAGGGACAAGGCTCTTCGCCTTCGGCCATTCTGCTCGTCCATCACGGCCTGCACGTCGAATTGCACATCGATCGTACA
>JAMFRW010000609.1 GCA_026224975.1 Rhodoferax sp.
AGCCGACCACCGAAGTGCCCGACGACACGATCTTCGGACGGTTGCCCGAGCGCCAGGCACCGCACATCTACAGCCAAGACGAAGTGCGGCAGTTGCTGGCCGCCGCGCGCGAACTCGGCCCCAGTCCCGGCCTGCGCGGTCTGGTCTACGAGACGTTGTTCGGCTTGATCGCCAGTTGCGGTCTGCGCCTGTCCGAGGCGCTGTCGCTGAACGTCGGCGACGTGGATCTCAGGCGCGGCGTGCTGACGATCCGACGCACGAAGTTCGCCAAGTCGCGCCAGGTGCCGCTGCATCCGAGCACGGCGAAGGCCTTGGGCCAATACCGCTGGACGCGTGACGTGGCAGGCGTCTCATGCGACGACGATGCGCCGTTCTTCATCGGCACACGAGGTCGCCTGTTCGGCAAGCCGATCAGCGGACACCAGGTGGAGCGCGTCTTCGCCACGCTGCGCAACGACCTCGGGTGGGTCAACCGCGGGACGCACCATGCGCCGCGCATCCATGACCTGAGGCACACCTTCGTGGTCAGGCGCATCCTGCTGTGGCAGCAGCAGGGCATCGACGTGGACGAGGCGATGCTGTCGCTGTCGACCTACGTCGGGCACGCGATGGTGACCAACACCTACTGGTACTTGCAGGCGGTGCCAGAGTTGATGGCAGTGGCCGCTCAGCGCTTCGAGTCCTGCATGCCGGAGTTCAGCCGTGGGTGACGCGCGCCCCAACCGCAAGGATGCCCCACCAAGCTTCCCGACGCTGGTGCAGCAGTTCTTCACCGAGTACCTGGTCGCGCAGCGCGCGCTCAGCCCACGAACAGTGGCCTGCTATCGCGACGCGATGACGTTGTTCCTCGGGTACGCGACACAGCACTTGGGCAAGCCGCCAGTGGCCATGCAACTCGTGGACATCACGCCCGAGTTGATCCTGAAGTTCCTGGCCCACTTGGAGCAGGAGCGGCACAACACGGTGCGCAGCCGCAACCTGCGGCTCACGGCATTGCGGGCGTTCATGAAGTTCGCCGGTCGACGCGACGTGACGGCGCTGCACGCCGTCGAGCGCGCGATGGCCGTGCCGATGAAGCGCTTCGAGCGGCCGCTGCTGGGTCATCTGACGCGGCCCGAGATGATCGCCGTGCTGGGGCAGCCGGGCTGCGAATGGACTTCGCAGCGCGACCATCTGCTGCTGAGCCTGCTGTACAACACCGGCGCGCGCGTGTCCGAGATCGTCGGGGTGCGCGTCGTCGACGTGGTGCTCGATGGTGCGGCCTGCGTGCACTTGCACGGCAAGGGCCGCAAGGATCGGTCGGTACCACTGTGGAAGTCCACCGCGTCGGCCATCCGCGCTTGGTTGCACGCCAACCCGCAGCTGCACGGTTCGGCCGCATTGTTGCCCAACCGATCGGGCCATCCGATGACCCGCTGCAACGTGGCGCAGCGACTGGCGCTGGCGGTGGAACGGGCCTCGGTAGATCAACCGAGCCTCAAGACCAAGCGCGTCTCACCGCACACCTTGAGGCACACGACCGCCATGCATCTCCTGCAAAGCGGCGTGCCGTTCAACGTGATTGCACTGTGGCTCGGCCACGAGAGCACGAACACGACGCACCGCTACGTCGAGGCCAACCTGGAAATGAAGGAGAAGGCGCTCGCCCGGCTCAAGGCGCCCGACATCAAGCTCAAGCGCTTCCGCGCCAGCGACGACTTGATGAAGTTCCTGCAGGCCCTGTAACTATGCAAAGCGCCGCGACCTCGACCACGGCTGTCGACATAGTGGATGGCGGTGCCGGTCGCGGCGGATCTACGCATAGTTGAGGTCTACGCATAGGGGTCGAAAACAGTCCTCCATAGCCCCGCCCCCTTTCCACCGCCCCGACAGCCCCGCCTCATCCTGGTGACGTGATGCCGCCATCTGGCCGGCGATTCCGGTTCATTGGTCGAATGTCGCGTGCGAC
>JAMFRW010000610.1 GCA_026224975.1 Rhodoferax sp.
CGGGACTGATCGCGAAGCCTTCGCCGTTGAAGCCGAACGCATAGTGCAGCCCTGCCGTGCGCGCACTCGGCCCGATCACCGGCTGCCAATCGGCGGTATAGCCCTCGATGCCGCTCCAGACGCGAATCAGCTGCACGTTCTCGAACGCGGGCACGAAGCGGCGCAGTTCGCGCAACTGGCGCAGCACGTTGTCGGGCTTCACGTAGGCGCGGATGGTGTCGGCATGCGCCGGGCCCTTGAGGCCGCCGCCGAAGACGATGTTGCCGCGCTGGATCTGGCGGAAGTACAGGCCTTCGTGCTCGATGGGTGTGGAGACGCCGATGGACGGGCCGATGGCATAAGGCAACGGCTCGGTCACGCCCATCTGCGGGCCGCGCGCGTCCATGGGCACGGCGCCATCGAACAGCGCCGCGATGCGGTTGGACCAGGCGCCGCAGGCGACCACCAGTTGCGGTGCGCGGTAGCGCCGGCCATCGGCCGTGTGGGCCACGAAGTCGCCCCCATCTCGCTCCACATGCATCACCTCGGCATGCTCGACGATGTTGGCGCCGGCTCTTTTCGCGGCGCGTGCGAAGGCCGGGCCGGCGAGGCGCGGGTTGGCGTGGCCGTCGACGGGCGAGAGCGAGCCGGAGACCACGCCCGTCGCGAAGATGCCCCAGCGTTGGCGCAATTGCTCGGCGTTGAATATCTGCAGATCGAGCCCGAGCGGCTTCACGTCGTTCATGTGCTGCTCGAGCTTGGCCGCCTGCCGCTCGGTGTAGCAGACGCGCAAGTGGCCGTAAGGCCGGAACTCCACATCCTCGCCCAGCAGTTCGTTGACGCGGCCCCAGACAGCGCGGGCGCGGTTGGCCAGCGGTATCTGCGGCAGCTCGCAGCCCTGCCGGCGAACGTTGCCGAAGTTGGTGCCGCTGGCTTGGCGGCCAACCAGCTCGCGCTCCAGCAGCGTCACCGAAAGGCCATGGTGATGGCGCAGGAAGAACGCCGTCGTCGTGCCCATCAGGCCGCCGCCGAGCACGAGCACGTCGGTGCGTGTGGTGGTGCCGTTCACGTCGTTCATGCCTGCACCTCGCGCGTGTTCATCATCAAGGGTTTGACGGGCGCCTGCGAGCGCAAGCGGCCGACCATCTGCACCGGTACCCCGCTGGCGTGCGCGACGATCTCGGCCGAGGCGTGGCCGCAGAAGCGCCCTTGGCAGCGGCCCATGCCGACGCGGCTGAAGGCCTTGGCGCGGTTCACGTCGCCGATGGCCAAGCCGCTGTCAGCGGGGTTCGCGCAGCGGCGCAACTCGCCGGCGGTGACGGCCTCGCAGCGGCAGACGATCGCCTCGTCGGACACCGCCGCCACCTGCGCGTGCGGCCATGGGAAGGCATGGGCCAGGCCTTGGCGAAAGCGATCCATCTGCGCGAGCGTGCGTTGCAGGCTGGTTGATTCGGCTTCGTAGGTTGCGCGGCCTGCGGCGTGGCCCAGGTCGGCGAGTGCGGCCAGCGCGGCCAGGCGGCCCGCGGCTTCGGCGCCATCGGCACCGAGGATGCGTGCGCCGTCGCCGGCGAGGTAGACGCCGGCCGTCGAGCTGCGGCCATCGGCATCGATGCGCGGCAGCCATTGGCGGCTCACCTCGTCGAAGGTGAATTCGCAGCGGGCCAGGTCGGCCAGTTGCGTCTCGGCACGCAAGTGCCAGCCGAGGCCGACGGCATCGCATTCGAAGCGGCGCTCGCGGCCTTGGGCATCGCGCACCACCACCGCTTCGGCGCCGATGGCGTCACTGCCGTCGATGCGAACCGGCGTCACGCCTTGCAGCACGGTCACGCCTTCGCGGCGCAATCCTTTGATGAGCCCCAGCCCGCGCCAGGCGAGCGCCGGCCGCGAAAGAAGACCGCGGATCGCAGCCCATGACTTCGAGGCGGGTGCGGTATCGAGCACGGCTTCCACATGCGCGCCGGCCTGCACGTATTGCGAGGCGACGAGGTACAGCAAGGGGCCACTGCCGAGGAAGACGACTCGGCCGCCGATGGCGCAGGCCTGCGCCTTCAGCGCGATCTGCGACGCCCCCAGGCTGTAGCAGCCGGCGCGGTGCCAGCCGGGGACCGGCATGAGGCGGTCGGTGGCGCCGGAGCAGACGATGAGCGCATCGAAAGGCAGCGTGTGCGGCTCGCCTTGTTGCACCGTGTGCAGCTCACCCTGCGTGAGGTTCCAGGCGAGTGTGTCGGGGCGGTAATCGATGTGGGGGCGCAGGGCGTCGAAGTCGCTGTGAAGTGATTGCGCCTTGGCGGCTTCGCTGCCGTAGAGCTTTTCGTACCCACGCTTGAAGCCCTCGGGCTGCCTGCGGTAGATCTGGCCGCCATCGCGCCGGGATTCGTCGACGACGGTGGGGCGGATGCCGGCTTGCACGAGCGCTTGGGCGGCGCGCACGCCGGCGGGGCCTGCGCCGATGATGATGATTCGTGGCGCCTGGCTCATGCCGTGACCGCCTTGCTTGCGTCTGCTCCCGCCAGCAGCTCCCGCAGATCCGGCGTCATCGCCCACGGCGAAGCAGGCGGCCGCGTCAGGATCGCCATGCCATCCTCGGCCATCATCGAGCAGGCGCGCAGCCTCGCGCCGCTTTCGGTCCACACCCAGCAGTCCTGGCAGGCGCCCATCAGGCAGAAGCCTGCGCGCGGGCCGTCGCCGAATTCGCTGTCGCGCACGCGGCGGCCGTGCTGCAGCAAGGCGACGAGCAGCGTGTCGCCGGCGAGTGCGGTGGCCCGTTGGCCGTCGATGCGCAGCGTGATCGGTGTGCGGTCGGTTTCGGCGAGGCGGACGAAGCGCGCCGGCGAAATAGTCACGACTCGCGCGGGCGCGAGGGTCACGGTTCGGTTGGTTGGCATGTGGCGTTGTCGGAGGCCAGCTCAGCGCTGGTGGGGGAACAGCCGTTCGATCGGGTAGTGGGTCTTGATGAACGGCGACTTGATGACGATGTAGCTGAAGTACTTCTCGATGCCGATGTTGCGTTCGAGCAAGCCCTCGATGATTTCCTGGTAGTGGTTGACCCCGCGCGTGAGGAAGCGCAGCAGGTAGTCGTAGCCGCCGCTCACCAGGTGGCATTCGAGGATTTCGTCGACCTCGCGGATCGCCGTTTCGAAGCGGGTGAAGTCTTCGCGGTGATGGTCGGAGAGCGTGACTTCGGTGAACACGGTGAGCGTGTCGCCGAGCTTCTCCAGCCGCAGTTGCGCGCCGTAGCCCACGATGTAGCCGGCCTGCTCCAGCCGCTTGACGCGGATCAGGCAGGGGCTGGGCGAGAGGCCCACCGCATCGGCCAGGTCCACATTCGTCATGCGGCCGTTCTTTTGCAACTGGGCGAGGATGCGGAGGTCGAGCCGGTCGACCTTGAGGGATTCGGACATGGCGGTGTGGCAGGATGAGGTGAGAGCCCGATTCTGCGGCGGCCGGACCGGCGGATGTTCGAACGATGCTGGAATCAGCGCGGCGGTCAACGCGCCAGCGCCGCCCGCACCTCGGGCGCGGCCAGCACGTCGTCCAGCGTCTTCTTCAGGCGCGCGAAGAGCTGCTCGAACTCTGATTCCGAGTAGATCAGCGCCGGCGCAAAACCGAGGATGTTGTCGCCGAAGGCGCGGAAGATCAGGCCGTTGCGGTAGGCCGTGGACGAGATGCGCTCCGAGAGCCCGAGCGAGGCATCGAAGCCGCGCTTGCTCGCTTTGTCGCTCACCAGCTCGAGGGCACCCAGGAGGCCGCGGTGGCGCGAATCGCCGACCAGCGGGTGATCGAGCATTGCATCCAGCCCGGCCGCAAAGTGCTTGGCCACGCGCTGGCCGTTGGCGAGCACGCCGCCGTCTTCGTACAGGCGCAGCACTTCGAGCGCCACGGCCGCACCGACCGGGTGCGCCGAATAGGTGGCGCCGTGGCCGATGGCCGCGCCGGCCGGTGCGCCATCGGCGATGCCGGCGTAGACCTTCTCCGAAATCATCGTCGCACCCATCGGCACATAGCCCGAGGTCAGGCCCTTGGCCATGGTCATCAGGTCGGGCTCCACGCCTTCCGCGTCACACGCGAACATCGGCCCGGTGCGGCCGAAGCCGGTGATGACCTCATCGACGACGAAGAGGATGTCGAGTGCATGGCAGGCGTTCTGCATCGCCTTGAGCCAACCCTTGGGCGGCACGATCACGCCGCCCGAACCCTGGATCGGCTCGCAGAAAAACGCCGCCACGTTCTCGGCGCCGAGTTCGGCCACCTTGGCCTGCAGCGCCGCGACAGACGCTGCGATGAGCGCCTGCGGATCACCACCTTGCGCATGGCGGTAGGCGTAAGGCGACTCGATGTAGTGCTGCGTCTTCAAGGGCAGGTCGAAGCCGCGGTGAAACGCCGGCAACGCCGTGAGGCCCGCGCCGGTGGAAGACGAGCCGTGGTAGCCGCGTTCCAGCGAGATGAAGTGTTTCTTCGCCGGCCGGCCGGTCGAGTTGTGGTACTGCACGATGAAGCGCACGGCGGCGTCCACCGCTTCCGAGCCGCCGAGGGTGAGGTAGGCGCGGGTCAGCGATTTCGGCGTGATCTCCACCAGCTTGGCCGCCAGGCGAATGGCCGGCTCGCTGCCGAAATGGAAGTAGCCGGTCGCATACGGCAGCGTGCGCATCTGCGCCGCCGCGGCCTGCACCACGCTCTCCTGCCCGTAGCCGACGTTGACGCACCAGAGGCC
>JAMFRW010000611.1 GCA_026224975.1 Rhodoferax sp.
AGGGCCGCTCTCCAGCGGCCCTTTGTACGTCTGGCTCGCACTTTCAATCCCTTACCCCGGGTAAGCTGAACATGCGCTGGAAGCTGCTTCGACGTCGTCTGTCCACGCCCCGTGTCACGGTGCGCCGCCACCTGGCCTGGCCGATCCGCTGGCTCAGCGGCGCGCTGGTGCTGGGGTTCTCTGCGGCGATCGCGCTGTGGGCGTTCGAGACCGGCAAGGACCTGGCGGGCCTCGATCGCAGCGCCAAGGCCGAGCTGGCGCGCCTGCGCGACGAGCAGGCTGATCTGAAGGACGAACGCGACAAGGCGCAGGCCATCGCCAATACCGCCGAGAGCCTGCTCAAGACGGAGCGTGCGGCCGAAGAGCGCCTGGCCGCCCAGCTGCGCCAGAGCGAAGTCGACAAGCTCGCGTTGAAGGGCGATCTCGGATTTTTCCAGCAACTGATCCCTCAAGGCGGGGGTACGCCCGAAGGCCTGGCCGTGCGCGGTTTCCAGGTGGACGTCGCCGCACCTGGTCACGTCCGTTACCAGCTGCTGGTGGTGCAGGGCGGTCGCGGCGCCGTACAGTTCAACGGTCGCTACGAGCTCACGCTCACCGGCACGCTCGACGGCCAGCCGTGGACATCGCCCCCCTCCACCACCGTGGCGTCGCTTCAGGTAAAGCAATATGCGCGGGTTGAGGGGATGGTGGATTGCCCGCCACAGGCCGTGGTAAAAACAGCCCAGGTCAAGGTCACCGACGCGGGCGGTGCCGTACGGGCATTGCAGACGCTCAAGCTGTAGCCACGCCGCCGGGGCGATCTAGCCCCAGGAAAACGATCTTTCGGGCCGCGCGCAGCAGGCGTGCCGCGGAGGCATCACCAGGAGTCCGACCATGTGGTTCAACCGCAAGAAGCAACCCGCCATCCGCAGCCTGATCGGCGAAGGCACGCTCGTCCAGGGCGAGCTGCGTTTCGACGCCGGCCTGCGCATCGACGGCGAAGTGATCGGGGACGTCCTCGCCACCGACCCGTCCAGCCTGCTCGTCATCAGCGAGAACGCCAGGGTGCAAGGCAAGGTCATGGCTGGGCATGTGATCATCAACGGTCGCGTGGAAGGCCCCGTGGTCGCCACCACGTTGCTGGAGCTGCAGCCCAAGGCCCGCATCGTCGGCGACGTGCATTACGAAGCCCTTGAAATGCACCAGGGCGCCACCATTGATGGCGTGATGAAGCACGTGACGGCGGACGAGGCGGAGGCCGAGCGGCCGCTGCTGAAGCTGGCGGCGGCCAACGAAGGCTGAAATCTGTGGCGCCGTGCGCCACATTGCGTCCTGTCAATGTCCATGGGCGCCCTACGTGGTAGCACTTTGTGGCCCAATGGAACCAGTTTCGATATTGCAAGGACTTCCTCATGAGCGCCGTCGCTGAACTTTCCCCCGTCACCACCGAGATGCCCGGCCCGTTGGTCTTCACCGACAGCGCTGCTGCCAAGGTCAAGGAACTGGTCGACGAGGAAGGCAACCCCGAGCTGAAACTGCGCGTGTTCGTGCAGGGTGGCGGCTGCTCCGGCTTCCAGTACGGCTTCACGTTCGACGAAGCCGTGGCCGAAGACGACACGCAGATGAGCAAGAACG
>JAMFRW010000612.1 GCA_026224975.1 Rhodoferax sp.
CGAGGGCGAGGCGTTCGTCGAGCCCGAGCACGCGCAGCAGTTCGGGCCGGCCGGGGCCGAAGAGCCAGTAGCTGGCGACGCGGGCTTCGGCGTTGGCGGGGCGCTTGGCATCACGTTTGGCAGTGACACCGGCGGCCACGTTCGCTTCATCGGCCTGATCGCCTGCCACATCGACAGCTGCGGAAGCAGCTTTGCCGTGCATCAGCGCAAGCAGCGTATCGGCCACCGCGTGTTCGCTGCGGCCGCTGCGCCGGGCCAGCGCTTCGACTGCGTGCAGCGTCTGGTCGCGGGTGTCGTCGCGTTCGGCGGCGAAGGCGGCCGAGGTGAGCAGGGCCTGCATGGTCGCGCTGGTGTGGGCCACGATTTCCGGCCAGTCGGCATTGCCGATCAAGCGCAGCGAGCCGATGGCGTTGCTCACGCTCAGGTTGTCGGCAGCCTGATCGGCGGGCTGCTGGGTTTGCACAGCGGCAAGGTCGGGCAGGGCACGCGCCAGCCACTCGTGGTAGGGCACCAGGCCAGGGGCGCGTTCGTCCAGCAGGCGCTGCGCCATCTGCGCGAGGAACATGCGGCCGACGCCGCGCCTGTGCAACAGCGCCAGCAGTTCGTCCAGCGTCGGGATCGAGATGGTCTCGATGCGGTCGCAGCACAGGTTGGCGACCTGGCGCGCGGCCTTGTTCGTGGCCACGCGTTCGGCCAAGCGCCGCAGGTTTTCCACCAGCACCACTCGCAGCGTCGTCGGCAACGCCCAGAGTTCGCCGAGCGTCAATTCACGCGTCTGCTGGTAGGCCGACAGGAACTGCATCAGCAGCGTTTCGTCGAACGCGCCGTCGGTGTGGGCCACAAAAGCCCAGGCAACGCCGTAGACGCGCGGCAGGCCGGCCAGCGGTTCGTCGATCAACACCGGCAAGTTGCTGAAGTAGCGGCGCGGCAAGCCGTCGTGGATTTCCTTGAGCTGGCCTTCGATGAGGTGGAAGTTGTCCAGCAGCCATTCGGCCGCCGGGCTTACGTCATAGCCGGTCGTGGCCTGCGAGGCGATGTAGCGGTGCGCCTCGCGCAGCACGCGGATGTTGTCTTGCAGCCTGGGAAAAAAGGCGCCCGATGCCGAGGCGGAGATTTGTGCGCGGTGGGTTTCGCCCAAGCTTCGCCCGTGTTGGGCAAAGCGTTCGGGGCCGAAAATTTCGGAGCGGACCGGGTGCTCGACCGGACCACGCTCGGGGTTCAGGATGTCGCGAAGATCTTCAGAAGCGTCCGGGACCAGCCGCCGCAAGTCGGGCTGGGCCATGGATCACGACACGAGGGAAGCTACCGCAAAAAAGCCGGTGACGATCACCAGCGTGGTGACCAGACGCGGCGCGATGACGCCATGCATCTTGTCGACCATGCATTGCAAGGTGAAGAGCCGGCCCTGGCAACCCTTGCAGTGGTCGAAGTGTTCGCCGAGCGCCGACAACTCCATCGGCGTGGTGTCGGCCGCACCGGCGATCGATGCGGTGCTCCAGCGAGGGCGGGTGATCACGTGCGTGTTCATAGAAGGCTCCAGTTCGTTGAAAGGATCGTATGGAGCCGGTGGCTTGGCGTCTGTCGGCACGCTGCGTCGCGCCGCGTAGGAGTTGTCCTAGCGCCGCAAAACCACTCGGGGAACAGGCCAGTATGGGGCTTGGCGCGATGGCCGCGGAATAAGGTCATCGATCAAAAAAAAAGAGCGCACCGAAGTGCGCTCGAGAAAGACCCCTCGGGGGAGAGCCGGCCACGCGATCCGCAGGGCATGCGGGGTGACTTAGGGGTCGTTGGAGGTAACTTGTGAGGCTGTGTTTTTCTTCGTCTCGTTCCTCTATTCGTCAGTGCGCCCACGCCCTTGGCGCGAGGGTTCGGTCAGCTTGGCGATCAGGCCCATCCACGATTCGATCGGCAGGTTGGACACCACCCGCCGGGCGATCTGCGGCGCGATGCCGGCAAACAACGCCGGCTTGATGATCCACCGCCATGGCCGCAGCCAACCCACTGCCGCACCGGCTACCAGGGCCGCGGCCACGAGGGCGATCGGCCGCTTCTGGGCGATCGGTTGCACCAACGTTCTCGATGCTTCCGCCGCGACCAGCACCGGGGTTCGCCATGCGCTGCGGCGCCACCAGTTCTCGAGTGTCTCGACGATCACGGTCGCGCCGCGAACCTGCTTCAGATGCTCCCACCACGAGGGGCCGCTGGACCTGGAGCCACCTGCCTCACTGGTTGTGAAGGAAGCGCGTGGCGGCCGGCTCGGGGTGACCATCGCGAGCCGCATGCGCTCGCGCGACACTTTGAGCCTTTGTTCGGCGGTGAGCGAAACATCCGCGGCCAAAGCCGCCAGATCACCTTCGATCGCGCGGCCCACTTCGCCGCCCGCAACCATGGGCGCACTCATCGCGCGCTCACTTGGCGAAGCATGGCCAGGTCGGCCTGCATTTGTTTCTTGACGCTGTCGAACGCACTGCTCTCACTCACCTGCCGCGCGGTCAACAAGCACCAGGCGGCAATGATCAACGGGATGCACGGTGCCAAGGCCAGCAGCCACGGCGCGCGCATGTTCTCGACTGGCACCACAGCCCAGAGCATCGCCCCCACACCCGCCAGCACCACGCCGATCACCACCATGCACAAACCGACGGCAGTGAGCAACACACGCCACTTCAGGTGCGCGCGTGCCTTGCTCAGTTCCTCGCCGACCAACTCGGCATAGGCTTCTGCGTGGTCGGCCAGCAGTTGTGGCCGTGTCGCGATCAGGTGCAGCAATGGGTGAATCATGGGAGAAGGGTTCCGGCTACAGCGCACCAATGCGCCTGCCGGAAGCATAAAGCCGGGCAAGCGCAGATCAGGATCTCAGCGAGGCGTTTTAGCGGGGCTCAATCGCGGTTTCAGCGGTCACGTGAGCGGCTGAGCAAGCCGACCAGTGCCATCAGCGCAGCGCCGGTCGCCGCGGCGATCAGCATGGCCTTGACCGGCTCGTCCTTGATGTAGCCGACGGTCTGGTCCGACACGTTGATCGCCTTGTCGCGGAGCTGCTGCGTGGTGTCGCGCAGCGCATCGGCGCTCTTGCGAGCGGCTTCCTTGGCCTGTGTCGAGATGCGGTCGATGACCGGGGCGGCCTGACTGCGCACGTCATCGACCTTGTCGGAGAGGCGGTTGAACGCGGTGTTGGTCGCGCTCTGGGTGGTGCGGATCGCGTCGTTGGCGCTGTCGGCGGCCTTGTCGGCGAGGCTGGCGGCTTGATCGGGAAAAGACTTGGTGGCGGTGTCCATGGTGTTTCCTTCTGAGTGAAATGAAAAGTCGAAATGTCTAAACGTTCGAATCGGGAGTCAGGTGGACCGGCAAGCGGTCAACCGCCCTTTTTGATCAGGCCGAACAGGAAGCTCGCCACGGCCAGGATGGCAAACAGAACGAAGAGAATCTTCGCGATGCCGGCGGCGCTGGCAGCAATGCCACCGAAGCCGAACAGGGCCGCGATGAGCGCGATGACAAAGAAAACGACGGCGTAGTGCAGCATGTGGCGCTCCTGGGTTGGCCGAGTGCAGGCTCGGGCTGGTTTTCAGGCTTCTATCCGGTTCGCAGCGGCTGGCGTTGCGATGAATGAAGTGTCTTCCCAGCCCCTGGCGCCCACGATAGGGCGCGCCGCCGATGACCTGTCGGGAGAGGGGGTTACTTGCTGTAGGACGGAGCCGACAGGGGCGAAATGGCAGCCGCGTGGGCACCCGCGTCCATGCCATTCGCCATGTCGACATCGCCCGCGGGCTCCGGTTCAGCCACCGGCAAGTTCGCCGCGATCAGCGTGCCCTTGCCCGGCGCCGACACCAGGCGCATGCGGCCGCCCTCGGCCTCCACCCGGTAGCGCATGCCCAGCAGGCCGTGCGCCGAAGTGCGCGGCTGGCCCACATCGAAGCCCTGGCCGTTGTCCTGGACCGAGATCTGCACCCGCTGCGCCGTGGTGCCGAGCTTCACATGCACCTCGGTTGCCTTGGCGTACTTGGCGACGTTGGTCAGCGCCTCCTGCACCAGGCGATAGACGGTGAGTTCGCCCGAAGGCGGCAGCCGCACGGTCTCCAGATCGGTCGTCACCTTCAGTTCGCTGCGCGTGCCGAACTCGTGGGTGAGGATGTCGAGCGCCGCCACCAGGCCCAGGTTGCTGAGCGAAGACGGCCGCAGGTCTTCGATGATGCGGCGCTTGAGCGCAATACCGCTGTTGAGTGCTTCGTTCAGGTGGGCGAGGCGCTCGGTGGCCTCGGGCGTGATGGAGCCCAGGCGTGACTTGAGCCGGGCCACGTCGAGCTTGGCCGCGGTGAGCAGCGCGCCGAGTTCATCGTGCAACTCGCGGGCGAGGCGGCTGCGCTCGTCTTCACGCACGGTCTGCAGATGCTGCGCAAGTTCGGTGAGCTGGGCGGTGCGGCGTTCGACTTCGGCTTCGAGCCGGTCGCGGTCGGCCTGCACCGCACGCTGGCGATCGGCGCGGTGCTCTTCGAGCGCGGCGGTCTGGCGCAGGTACATGAAGAGGGCGAGCAGGCTCAGCGCCGTCATCGCCGTCACGCCGATGCGGTTGATCAGCAGGGTCTGGTAGACGCCGCGGCGCTCGACTTCGACCTTGGCCGATTCGAGCTTGAGCAGCTTGTCGATGTTGGCGCGCACCGCGTCCATCTTCTCCTTGCCGAAGTTGGTGAGCAGCACGCCGCGCCAGGCTTCTTCCTTGCCTTCGTCGTAGAGCCGCAGCGTGGTGGAGAGCTCCGAGAGCTTTTCGCCGGAGAGCTTGCGCACGTCGTCCATCAGCGCGGTGCCGACCGGGTCGCCGCGGTAATGCCCGGTGAGCGAGTCGAGCGCGACCGCCGCATCGGCCACGCCGCGCGTGTAGGGCTCGAGGTACTCTTGCCGGCCAGTCAGCAGAAAGCCGCGCTGGCCGGTTTCGGCATCGGTCAGGTCACGCCAGAGCGTTTGAATGGTGGTGCGCGCCACGCCCATCTGCCCGAGCGCATCCAGCGAGCCGGAGGCCTGCTGGTAGGAGCTTTCGCTGATGAAAAACATCGCCAGCGCGGTGATGGCGGCCAGCGGGAATGCGTACGGGCTGCCCCGGAAACGCGAAATCATTCTCTTCGGCATCGCTTGCCCCTAAACTTGTGCACATTGAGTTCCATCGACTCGTTCAACACGTTCAACACTCTGCCGACCACACCATGATTCGAATCGCCATCATCGATGACCACGCCATTGTGCGGGCCGGGCTGCGCCAATTCTTTTCGGAGCAGGTCGATCTGCAGGTGGTGGCCGAGGCCGCCAACGGTCGCGAAGCGCTCGACATCGTCCGCAAGGGCCAGGTCGATGTGCTGGTCATGGATCTGTCCATGCCCGACCAGAGCGGCGTCGATGCGCTGGCGGCCATCAAGGCGCGCGCGCCCGAGCTGCCGGTGCTGATCCTGAGCGGTTTCCCCGAAGAGCATTACGCGACCACGCTGCTGCGCCAGGGCGCGAGCGGCTACCTGAACAAGGAATGCGATCCGGAAGAGATCGTCAAGGCGATCCGCACGGTCTTCCGCGGCCGCAAGTACATCACCGCCGGCGTGGCCGAACTGCTGGCCGATGGCCTGAGTGGCGGCGGCGACAAGCCTGCCCACGAACACCTCTCGGAGCGCGAGTTCCAGGTCTTCCTGCGGCTGGCCAAGGGCGAAACCATCGGGCACATGGCCGACAGCATGTCGCTCAGCGTCAAGACGGTGAGCACCTACCGCACGCGCGTGATGGAAAAGATGAACCTCGAGTCGAACAGCGACCTGACCTACTACGCGCTGAAGAACGGCTTGATCCAGTAAGAGGTTTGGCGGGGAAGCCCGGCTCGGCCAACAAGAGCCGCTGCGCCTCCCGCGCGGTGTGATCCAACCACAGCTCAGGCTTCGGGGTCGCCGAAGCCGGTTTCGCCCTCGGCCAGACGGCCGCAGTAGAGGATCAGCGCATCGATTTCGTTCGACTTGTCGAACACCCGGTTGGCGCCCAGGTCCAGGCACTTGCGCCGCATGTCGGGCGTGGCGTAGTTGCTCAGCACCACGAGATTGAGCGGCTTGTCCAGATCGCTCGCGGCACGCAGCACGCCGAGGCCCGAACCACTCTTCAGGAAGATGTCGACGATCACCAGATCGCAGGACGTGTCGGGCCGCGAGAGCCAATTGACCGCCGTGGTTTCGTCTTCCGCCGTCCCGACCACCTCGATCGGCGCCAGTTCTTCCAGCGCGGCGATGAGGTTCTCCCGAATCACCGGGCTGTCTTCGACGATGAAGGCTTTGAGTTGAGTCATGGACTGCGGGCTTCACCGTGGGGACCGGAATGTTCGAAGCCTGGGAAAGAGAAGGGTGGAAAGGTTGCGGGCAAACAGCTTCGGATGACGGATAGAAATAAATCGGGTACAGACAACCCCGAGTGACGCGAGAGCCATCGATCACCTGAGTTTGCCGTAGCGCCACGTGCCGCGCAAACCGAGAACCGCGCGGCACCGTGTCGGACGATTCCTACGCGACGTTTTCGGTGCACTTCTTTTTGGCCTGAGAGAATCATTCGATGACCTCGCGAATGCTCTGGCTCCTCATCGCCGTTTGCCTGGCCTTGCCGATGCGAACCGACGCAGCCGAGACAGTGGTCGTCGGCTCCAAGCGCTTCACCGAGTCGTACATCCTCGGCGAAATCGTCCGGCAGACACTGGTGGCGGCCGGCACGCCCGCCGAGCACAAGCAGGGCCTGGGCAACACCGGCATCCTCGAGCAGGCGCTCGCCAGCGGCGCGGTCGACATCTACCCCGAATACACCGGCACCATCGTGCGCGAACTGCTCAAGCGCGACGGCAACCCCAGCCTCGACGAACTCAACACCTGGCTCGCCCCCCGCGGGCTGAAGGCAGCGGTGCCGCTGGGCTTCAACAACACCTACGCGCTGGCGATCCTCGAATCGAAAGCCCAGGCGCTCGGCATCACGCGGATCTCCGACCTGCTCAGCCCGAAGGCCGCAGCGCTGCACTTCGGCCTGTCGCATGAATTCCTCGAACGGGCAGACGGCTGGCCCGCGCTCAAGGCCGCGTACAAGCTTCCCTTCGCGCAGCCCACTGGCATCGACCACGGCCTGGCCTACGACGCCGTCAAGGACGAGCGCGTCGACCTGATCGATGTGTATTCCACCGATGCCAAGGTCGGCCGCTTTCACCTGCGTGTGCTGCAGGACGACCTGAACTTCTTCCCCCGCTACGAAGCCGTGCTGCTGATGCGCATGGCCGTCGACCCGGCGCCGTTGAAGAAGCTCGAAGGCCGCATCGACGCCCAGACCATGATCGGCCTGAACGCGCAGGTCGAACTCGATGGCATGAGCTTCGCCGAAGTCGCCAAGCGCTTCGTGGCCGGCGCTGTGCCCGGCGCGACGGCGAGCGGCGCCGACGCAGCCAGCGGATCACGCGCCGCTGCGCCCCACAGCACATCGACCCGCCAGACCTTCCTCCAACGCCTTTTCTCCCCCGACTTCGGCCGCCTGGCGCTGCAACATGTGATGCTCGTTTTCGGCTCGCTGCTGATGGCCATCGCAATCGGAGTGCCACTCGGCATCGCCGCCTGGCGCTGGCCACGCACGAGCGGCCTCCTGCTCGGCAGCGTCGCCGTGCTGCAGACCGTGCCCTCGCTCGCGCTGCTCGCCTTCCTGATCGCGCTCGTCGGCGGCATCGGCCTTCTGCCGGCCGTGATCGCGCTCTTTCTCTACGCGCTGCTCCCCATCGTCCGCAACACCCACGCCGGCCTGCACGCCGTGCCCGCAGGCCAGGCCCAGGCCGCGCTCTCGCTGGGCCTCACCCTCCGCCAGACCCTGCGCCATATCCAGCTCCCGCTGGCCTTGCCGACGCTGCTTGCGGGCATCAAGACAGCCGCAGTCATCAACGTCGGCACGGCAACCATGGCCGCCTTCATAGGAGCCGGCGGTTTCGGCGAGCGCATCGTCGCCGGCCTCGCCGTCAACGACAACAGCGCCATGCTCGCCGGCGCCTTGCCTGCCGCTGCGCTTGCGTTGATCGTGCAGTGGATATTCGATGCAGGTGAGAAGGTGGTGCTGCGGCGACCTGTGTCAAAGCGGTAGGCTGGAGCGGCACTTCGACAAGCTCAGTGTGAGCGGCAGGGAGTAGCCCGACGAGCGCAGCAACGTTGTCCCGCCACCGTCCGGCAGAGGCATGGGGCCGTCGCTGGAGTGAATCAGAATTTCCTGAACGGAGGCGGCGGCCCGATGTCTCTGCTGCGGGCACCACCGCGGCGCCGCACCCACCAGGAGCGACAATCCCAAGATGCCTTTTCCTGTCGACCTGATCTCCCTTGCGCTCCTCGTTCTTCTTCTACTGATCGTCCTGTGGCTGGCCTTTCGCCGCACCGATCCA
>JAMFRW010000613.1 GCA_026224975.1 Rhodoferax sp.
GGGGATCGGTCCGCTCAGCGCCATCTATCAGGCGCGATTCATGCGCTACCTGCAGCATCGCGGGCTGGCCGCGACGGACGGGCGGCATGTCTGGGGCGTCTTCGGTGACGGCGAGATGGACGAGCCTGAATCCGTGGCCGCGCTGACGCTCGCGGCGCGCGAGAGGCTCGATAACCTCACCTTCATCATCAACTGCAATCTGCAGCGCCTCGATGGCCCGGTGCGCGGCAACGGCAAGATCGTTCAGGAACTCGAGTCGGTGTTCCGCGGCGCGGGCTGGAATGTCATCAAGGTGCTGTGGGGCAGCGGCTGGGACCAACTGCTCGCCAAGGACAGGAGCGGCAAGCTGCTGCAGCGCATGGAGGAGTGCGTCGACGGCGAGTACCAGGACTTCAAGAGCAAGAGCGGCGCCTACGTGCGCGAGCATTTCTTCGGCAAGTACGACGAGACGCGTGCGCTCGTCGCCGACATGAGCGACGACGAGATCTGGGGCCTGACGCGCGGCGGGCACGATCCCGTCAAGGTCTTCGCCGCCTATGCCGCTGCGGTCAAGCACACCGGCCAGCCGACCTTGATCCTGCCCAAGACCGTCAAGGGCTACGGCATGGGCGAATCGGGCGAAGGCCAGATGATTGCGCACCAGGCCAAGAAGATGACGCAGGACGCGCTGCGGGGTTTTCGCGATCGCTTCCAGATCCCGGTGAGCGACGCCGAGCTCGAGACCATCCCGTTCGTCAAGCCGGCCGAAGACAGCCCCGAGATGAAGTACCTGCGCGCGCGCCGCGAAGCGCTCGGCGGCTACCTGCCGCTGCGCCGGCGCAAGTCGGCGTCGCTCGCGATCCCGCCGGTCTCGACCTTCCAGCGCCTGCTCGACAGCTCCGGCGAGCGCGAGATCTCGACCACGATGGCCTTCGTGCAGATGCTCGGTACGCTGGTGCGCGACAAGCTCATCGGCAAGCACATCGTGCCGATCGTGCCCGATGAATCGCGCACCTTCGGCATGGAGGGCATGTTCCGCCAGCTCGGCATCTACTCGTCGGTCGGCCAGCTCTACAAGCCGCAGGACGCCGACCAGCTGATGTACTACCGCGAGTCCAAGGACGGCCAGGTGCTGCAGGAGGGCATCAACGAAGGCGGCG
Organism: Rhodoferax sp.; assembly: GCA_026224975.1. Classification (GTDB taxonomy): domain Bacteria; phylum Pseudomonadota; class Gammaproteobacteria; order Burkholderiales; family Burkholderiaceae_C; genus LMDS01. The sequence continues at coordinate 1,140 of JAMFRW010000613.1, forward strand.
CGATGTCGAGCTGGATCGTCGCGGCGACTTCCTACAGCACGAACAACGTGCCGATGATCCCGTTCTACATCTACTACTCGATGTTCGGCCTGCAGCGCGTCGGTGACCTGGCCTGGCTGGCCGGGGACATCCGTGCACGCGGCTTCCTGCTCGGCGGCACCGCCGGACGCACCACCCTGAACGGCGAAGGCCTGCAGCACGAAGACGGCCACAGCCACATCCTCGCTGGCACGGTTCCCAATTGCGTGTCGTACGACCCGACATTCGCGTACGAGGTCGTCACGATCATCCGCGAGGGCATGCGCCGCATGTACGAGGAGCAGGAGGATGTCTACTACTACGTCACGCTGATGAACGAGAACTACCCGCACCCCGGCATGGCCGAGGCGGGCGAGGGCGTCGAGCAGGGCATCCTGAAGGGCCTCTACAAGCTGAAGGACGGCGGCAAGGCCGCCAAGAAAGGCCTGCGCGTCCAGCTGATGGGCAGCGGCACTATTCTGCGCGAGGTGATGGCCGGCGCCGAACTGCTGAAGTCCGACTTCGGCGTCACCGCCGACGTCTGGAGCGCCACCAGCTACAACGAACTTCGCCGCGACGGCATGGCGATCGAGCGTTGGAACCTTCTGCACCCGACCGAGACGCGTCGCAAGAGCTGGGTCGAGTCCTCCCTCGAAGGGCACGAGGGCCCGGTGATCGCATCGACCGACTACATGCGCAACTACGCCGACCAGGTGCGCGAGTACGTGCAGGCGGCCGGCCGGCGCTACGCGGTGCTTGGCACCGACGGCTTCGGCCGCAGCGACTACCGCGCGAAGCTGCGGCGCTTCTTCGAGGTCGACCGCTACTACGTCGCGGTCGCCGCGCTCAAGGCACTCGCCGACGACGGTCTCGTGAAGCCGGCGGTCGTTGCCGAGGCGATCGCCAAGTACGGCCTGGACACCGAGCGCGCCGCGCCGTGGACCGTCTGACCAGGAAGAACCAGAACATGAGCCAAGCTATCGACATCAAGGTTCCCGACATCGGCGACTTCAGCGACATCCCGGTGATCGAGGTGTTCGTGAAGGTGGGCGACACGGTCAAGGCCGAGGACCCGCTGCTCTCGCTCGAATCCGACAAGGCGACGATGGACGTGCCGGCGCCAAGCGGCGGCGTCGTCAAGAGCATCGCCGTGAAGGTTGGCGACAAGGTCAGCGAAGGCAGCGTGATCATGCAGTTCGAAGGCGCCGGGGCCTCTGCTGCACCTGCCGAAGTCGCCAAGCCGAGCGTCAGCGCGCCGCCGTCACCGGTCAGTGCGCCGGCCGGGTTGGCCGAGGTGCGTGTGCCCGACATCGGCGACTTCACGGAAGTTCCGGTGATCGAGGTGTTCGTGAAGGTCGGCGACACGGTGAAGGCCGAAGACCCGCTCGTCTCGCTCGAATCCGACAAGGCGACGATGGATGTGCCCGCGCCGCTCGGCGGCGTGATCCAGGAGATCCGCGTCAAGCTCGGCGACAAGGTCAGCGAAGGCAGCGTGATCATGGTGGTAGCCACCGGGGGCGCGACCACTGCGCCGACAGCGACGCAGGCATCGACCAGTGCAGCGGCGCCGGCAGCTGCGGCGGCGCCAGCGGCTGCGGTAGCCGCAGCGAGCAAGGTCGACGAGGCGGCGTTCGCGCTCGCCTACGCGGGTCCAGCGGTGCGCAAGCTGGCGCGCGAACTCGGCGTCGACCTCGGCAAAGTGAAGGGCACTGGCGACCACGGCCGCATCGTTCGCACGGATGTCGAAGCGTTCGCGAAGGGTGGTGGCGCAGTGGCCGCGCCGGCGGCGAAGAGTGCTTCGGCACCCATGGGTGGCTCCGGCGTCGGCGGCATCGACCTGCTGCCGTGGCCGAAGGTCGACTTCGCCAAGTTCGGGCCGATCGAGCGCAAGGAGCTGTCGCGCATCAAGAAGATCTCGGCCGCGAACCTGCACCGCAACTGGGTCGTGATCCCGCATGTCACCACGCACGACGAGGCCGACATCACCGACCTCGAACAGTTCCGCGTGACGATGAACAAGGAGCTCGAGAAGTCCGGCGTCAAGATCAGCATGCTGCCCTTCATGATGAAGGCGGCTGTCGCGACGCTGAAGAAGTTCCCCGAGTTCAACGCCAGCCTCGAAGGCGACAGCCTGGTGCTGAAGAACTACTGGCACATCGGATTCGCGGCCGACACGCCGAACGGCCTGATGGTGCCGGTGATCCGCGACTGCGACAAGAAGACCATTCCGGAGATCACCAAAGAGATGGGCGAACTCGCGAAGCTCGCCCGCGACGGCAAGCTGAAGCCCGATCAGATGTCGGGCGGCACCTTCACGATCTCTTCGCTCGGCGGCATTGGCGGCATCTACTTCACGCCGATCATCAACGCGCCGGAGGTCGCGATCATGGGCGTGTGCAAGAGCTACTGGAAGCAGCATTCGAGCGACGGCAAGAACTGGGCATCGCGCCTGACCCTGCCGCTGTCGCTCTCATGGGACCACCGCGTGATCGATGGCGCCGCCGCGGCGCGCTTCAACGTCACGTTCGCCAACCTGCTCGCCGACATGCGGCGCGTGCTGTTCTGAGGATCCGGGCCATGGCCAATCTTGTGGAAGTGAAGGTTCCCGACATCGGCGACTTCAAGGATGTCGCGGTCATCGAGCTGATGGTCAAGCCGGGCGAGACGATCGCGGTCGACACCGGGCTGATGATGGTCGAATCCGACAAGGCGTCGATGGAGATTCCGTCCTCGCACGCCGGAGTCGTGAAGGAGATCAGGGTCAAGGTCGACGACAAGGTGAACGAAGGTTCGGTGATCCTGGTGCTAGAGGCGGCGGGTGCGGCCGCGCCCGCACCGGTTGCAACACCACCCGCGAAGGCCGCGTCTGCAGCGCCCGCCGCCGCGCCAGCGGCAGCGATCCCGAACGCCGCGAAGTACGGCGGCAGGGCCGACGTCGAATGCGAGATGCTCGTGCTCGGCGCTGGCCCCGGTGGCTACTCGGCCGCGTTCCGCAGTGCTGATCTCGGCATGAAGACCGTGCTGGTCGAGCGCTACGCGACGCTCGGCGGTGTCTGCCTGAACGTCGGCTGCATCCCGTCGAAGGCGCTGCTGCACACCGCGTCGGTGATGGACGAAGTCAAGCACCTGCCCGACCACGGCATCAAGTACGGCGCGCCCGAGATCGACATCGACAAGCTGCGTGCGTTCAAGGACGGCGTGATCAAGAAGCTCACTGGCGGCCTGGCCGGGATGGCGAAGGCGCGCAAGGTCGAGGTAGCGACCGGGGTCGGGAGCTTCCTCGATCCGTACCACGTCGAAGTGGTCGCGGCCGACGGCAAGAAGACGGTCGTGAAGTTCGCCAAGGCCATCATCGCCGTGGGCAGCCAGGCGGTGAAGCTGCCGTTCATGCCCGAGGACGATCGCGTTGTCGACTCTACCGGTGCATTGCTGCTCAAGGGCATCCCGAAGCGCATGCTGGTGATCGGCGGCGGCATCATCGGTCTTGAGATGGCGACGGTCTACTCCACGCTGGGCACGCGCATCGACGTCGTCGAGATGCTCGACGGCCTGATGCAGGGCGCCGACCGCGACCTGGTCAAGGTCTGGGACAAGATGAACGCCCACCGCTTCGACCACGTGATGCTGAAGACCAAGACCGTCGGCGCCAAGGCCACGCCGGCCGGCATCGAGGTCAGCTTCGAGGGTGGCAAGGCGATGGCGCCGCAGCTTTACGACCTCGTGCTGGTGGCCGTAGGCCGCTCGCCGAACGGCAAGAGGATCGGCGCGGACAACGCTGGCGTCGCGGTGACCGATCGCGGATTCATCGACGTCGATCGGCAGATGCGCACCAACGTGCCGCACATCCACGCGATCGGCGATGTCGTCGGCCAGCCGATGCTCGCGCATAAGGCGGTCCACGAGGCGCACGTCGCGGCCGAAGCCGCGCATGGCGAGGCGGCCTTCTTCGATGCGCGCCAAATCCCGTCGGTGGCCTACACCGACCCCGAGGTCGCGTGGGCCGGCAAGACCGAGGAGCAGTGCAAGGCCGAGGGCATCAAGATCGGCAAGGCCGTGTTCCCGTGGGCCGCGTCGGGCAGGGCGATCGCCAACGGCCGCGACGAAGGCTTCACGAAGCTGATCTTCGACGAGGCGACACACCGCGTGATCGGCGGCGGCATCGTCGGCACGCACGCGGGAGATTTGATCAGCGAGGTCTGCCTCGCGATCGAGATGGGCTGCGAGCCCGCCGATATCGGCAAGACGATTCACCCGCACCCGACGCTGGGCGAATCGATCGGCATGGCGGCGGAGGTCTTCGAAGGTCACTGCACCGACCTGCCGCCGCAGAAGAAGAAGTAGCGGAGCGCTCGACATGGCACTGAACCTTGCATGCGAAACCGTCGGCAGCGGTCCCCCGCTGCTGATCTTGCACGGACTCTTCGGATCGAGCAGCAACTGGCGCGGCGTGGCGCGGCACCTGGCCTCGACGCATACGGTACACAGCGTGGACCTGCGCAACCACGGCGCATCGCCCTGGGCCGATTCGATGGGCTACGCCGAGATGGCCGATGACGTGCTCCAGGTGTGCGATCGCCTGCGATTGAAGTCGCCTGTCGTGATGGGCCATAGCATGGGCGGCAAGACCGCGATGGCGTTGGCCTTGCGCCACCCGCGACGCGTGGGTCGGCTGATCGTCGTCGACATCGCACCGGTGTCCTATGTGGATACGCTGACGCCATTCGCCGAAGCGATGCGCGGAGCCAACGTGGTGGCCGCCGTCACTCGCGCTGAGGTGCAGGCCCGCCTGCGCCAAGCCGTGCCGGAGCCGGCCGTGGTGCCGTTCCTGATGCAGAACCTGGTCGTGCAGAACGATCACTTCGACTGGCGCCTGAACCTGCTGGGCATCAGTGCCTCGATGGCGCAACTGTGTAGCTTCTCGAGCGAACTGCTGGGGTCTCGTTTCGAAGGTCCGGTCGCAGTGATCGCCGGTGAGCACTCCGACTACGTGACCGAATCCGATGGCGTCGAATTCCGCCCGATGTTCCCGCGGGTCACGGTCGAGGTCGTCGAGGGCGCCGGCCACTGGGTCCATGCCGACCGTCCCGACGCGTTCCTTGCCTGCGTCCGGCGCGCGTTGCCCGAGAGTTCGCAGACGATGCTCGGCGACCGGGTGCACTGAGACCAATCAAGACACAACGACAGGAGACCGAGCATGACCGACAACCTGCGCGAAGCCGCACTCGACTACCACCGCTATCCGACACCGGGAAAGATCTCCGTCACCCCGACGAAGCCCATGGCCACGGCGCGTGACCTTTCGCTGGCGTATTCGCCAGGTGTCGCAGACGCCTGCATGGCGATCTTCGAAGATCCGCCCGAGGCCGGCAACCTGACGGCGCGCAGCAACCTGGTGGCGGTCATCACCAACGGCACGGCCGTGCTGGGTCTGGGCAACATCGGTCCGCTGGCAGCGAAGCCGGTGATGGAGGGCAAGGGTTGCCTGTTCAAGAAGTTTGCGGGCATCGATGTGTTCGACATCGAGCTGGCCGAGAACGACCCCGATGCGCTGATCGAGACCATCGCGCGGATGGAGCCGACCTTCGGCGGCATCAATCTGGAGGACATCAAGGCCCCGGAATGCTTCGTCGTCGAACAGCGGCTGCGCGAGCGGATGAACATCCCGGTGTTCCACGACGACCAGCACGGCACC
>JAMFRW010000614.1 GCA_026224975.1 Rhodoferax sp.
CGCACGGTCACGCTCATTGCAGCAGCTCCGCAAACGGCAGGTAGCGCACCGTGTCGCCCGCGCGAATCGCCTGCCCGGAAGGGTTGTCGATCACGCCATCGCCCCAGACCACCGACGTCAGCACGCCCGAACTCTGGTTGGCGAACAGATCGAGCCCGCCGCGATCGTTGCGGCGCACGCGCATGAACTCGCGCCGACGGTCGGCGCGCGGCCAGTCGAAATCGGCACGCATCGCGATGTGTTTCAGCGCCAGATCGGTCGCGCCCTGCAACCGCAGCAGAACAGGCCGCACCGCGAGCAGAAAGGTGATGTAGGCCGAGACCGGGTTGCCCGGCAGGCCGATGAAATATGCCTCGCTGCCATCGCCACGGTGCACTTCGCCGAAGGCCAGCGGCTTGCCGGGCTTGATGGCGATTTGCCACATGTCGATGTGGCCCTCGGCCTGCACGGCAGGTCGCAGATGGTCTTCTTCGCCGACCGAGACACCGCCGCAGGTGACGATGAGATCGCTCACCGCCGCAGCCCGGCGCAGCGCATCGCGCGTGGCATCGAGCCGGTCGGGCACGATGCCGAGGTCTATGCATTCGCAGCCGAGCGAGACGATCAGCCCGCGCAGCGTGAAGCGGTTGGAGTTGTAGATGGCACCGGGCTTGAGCGGTTCACCGGGCATGGCGAGTTCGTCACCGGTCGAGAACAGCGCGACGCGCGGGCGGCGGGCCACGGCGAGTTCGGCAGTGCCGACAGCCGCCGCAAGGCCCAGCGCTTGCGGTGTGAGCCGCGTGCCGGCAGCGAGTACCACGGCGCCGATGGTCACGTCTTCACCGCGGCGCCGGACCCATTGGCCGGGCTCAGGTACGGCGTTCACGCGCACTCCTCCTGCGCCAGCGCCAGCACCAGCACCAGCGTCATCGGCGACCGCCTCGCACTGCTCCTGCATCACCACCGCATCGGCGCCATGCGGAACCTGCGCGCCGGTGAAGATGCGCGCGGCAGTGCCTGCTTGGAGTGGCATGCCGACCACGCCAGCCGGGATGCGCTGGCTCACCGGCAGCACCGTGCCGGCGGATGGCACATCGGCGCTGCGCAGCGCGTAACCGTCCATCGAGGTGTTGTCTTCGGGCGGCACATCGAGCGTCGAACGAACGTCTTCCGCCAGCACGCGGCCGAGTGCATCGAAGGTCGACAGGCGCTCGTTCTGCGCGGCGGGCAGCGGTGCCACCGCGGCGAGAAGCCTGGCTAGCGCTTCGTCGAGCGTCAGCATGCCGGGTTTGGCGGGCGGCGCGGGCGGCGCGCGTGGCGTCTTCTCGTCAGGCATGGCGTGCAATGAAGGCCTTGACCGCGTCGGCATCGGCCGCCATCACCTCGAAGCGCTTGGGCAAGGCTTCGATGCCGCGCATGGCCGCCGGCCGGTCCGGCTCGCGGCCGATGGCTTCGACGATGGTTTCGGCGAACTTGGCCGGCAGGGCGGTCTCGAGCACGATCATCGGCACACCCGGCGTGAGGTGCTCGCGGGCAACCTTGAGGCCATCGGCGGTGTGCGTGTCGATCACCGTCGCAAAGCGCTGGTCGGTATCGCGAATGGTCGCGAGGCGATCGGCGTGCGTGCTCGAACCCGAAACGAAACCGTAGCCCTCGATGCGCGCGAATTCCTGCGGCGTGATGGTGAAAGCACCACTGCGGTTCAACTCATCCTTGAACAGCGCGCGGGTGCGGTCCCCATCGCGGCCCAGCAGGTCGAACACAAAGCGCTCGAAGTTCGAGGCCTTCGAGATGTCCATCGAGGGGCTCGAAGTTTCGTGCGTTTCGGCGCTGCTGCGCACGCGGAAGTGCCGGTGCGGAAGAACTCGTCGAGCACATTGTTCTCGTTCGTCGCGAGCACGAGTTGCCGGATCGGCAGGCCCATCATGCGGGCGACATGGCCGGCGCAGATGTTGCCGAAGTTGCCCGAGGGCACGGCGAAGTCCACTGCTTCGCCGTTGCCTTTGGTCGCCTGAAAATACCCCGCAAAGTAGTAAACCACCTGCGCCAGCAGCCGCGCCCAGTTGATCGAGTTGACCGTGCCGATCTTGTGGCGCCGCTTGAACTCGAGGTCGTTGGACGTGGCCTTGACGATGTCCTGGCAATCGTCGAACACACCTTCGATCGCGATGTTGTGGATGTTGGCGTCTTGCAGGCTGAACATCTGCGCCTGCTGGAACGGGCTCATGCGGCCCTTGGGCGAGAGCATGAACACCGCCACGCCCTTCTTGCCACGCATCGCGTATTCGGCGGCGCTGCCGGTGTCGCCCGAGGTCGCACCGAGGATGTTGAGCGCTTGCCCGCGCCGCGCCAGTTCGTACTCGAACAGGTTGCCGAGCAGCTGCATCGCCATGTCCTTGAAGGCCAGCGTGGGGCCGTTGGACAAGGCTTCGAGGTAGAGGCCGGGTTCGAGTGGCTTGAGCGGCACGATGGCCGCGGTGCCGAAGACTTCGGCGGTGTAGGTCTTGGCGACAAGCGCGCGAAGGTCGTCGGCCGGAATGTCGTCGATGTAGAGCGAGAGAATCTCGAAGGCCATGTCGGCATACGAGAGCGGCCGCCAGCGGGCCAGCGTGGCCGCGTCGATCCTCGGGTACGCAGCCGGCAGGTACAGGCCGCCATCGGGCGCGAGGCCTTCCAACAGGATGTCGCAGAAGCGACGCGGGGCTTGATCGGCCTCTGAATGGGCGCGGGTGCTGATGTACTTCAAGACAACTCTTCCTTCCGAATCCGCACGATGGGCGCCAGCACCGTCGGCAGCGCCTGCATCTGCGCGATGGCCTTGGTCATGCGGCCTTCGACCGTGTCGTGCGTCAGGATGATCACGTCCGTCTTGGCTTCGCCTTCCGCCGACTCGCGCTGCAGCAGCGCATCGATCGAGATGTCGTGCTCGGCCAGGATGCCGGTGATATGGGCCAGCACTCCCGCCTGGTCGGCCACCTGCAGGCGCAGGTAGAAGGCGGTGATGACTTCGGCCATCGGCAGGATGCGGGTGTCGTGCAGCGCGCCGGGCTGGAAGGCCAGGTGCGGCACGCGGTGGTCGGGGTCGGCGGTGTGCAGGCGGGTGATGTCGACCAGGTCGGCGATGACAGCAGAGGCGGTGGGCTCGGAGCCGGCCCCCTTGCCGTAGTAGAGCGTCGTGCCGACGGCATCGCCCTGCACGACGACGGCGTTCATCGCGCCTTCGACGTTGGCGATGAGCCGCTTGGCCGGTACCAGCGTCGGATGCACGCGCAGTTCGATGCCGCCCGTGGGGCCACCCGTGCGCGCCGTTGCGTCGTCGCGCCGCTTGGTGATGCCCAACAGCTTGATGCGGTAGCCGAGCTGCTCGGCATAGCGAATGTCAGCCGCGTTGAGCTGGGTGATGCCCTCCACATATGCCTTGTCGAACTGCACCGGGATGCCGAAGGCAATGGCGCTCATCAGCGTGAGCTTGTAGGCGGCGTCTATGCCTTCGATGTCGAAGGTGGGGTCGGCCTCGGCATAACCGAGCCGCTGCGCTTCTTTGAGCACCACCTCGAAATCGAGGCCCTTCGAACGCATCTCCGAGAGGATGAAGTTGGTCGTGCCGTTGATGATGCCGGCGATCCATTCGATGCGGTTGGCGGTGAGACCTTCGCGCAGCGCCTTGATGATCGGGATGCCACCGGCGACGGCCGCCTCGAACGCGACCATCACGCCATGCTCGCGCGCCGCCTCGAAGATCTCGGTGCCGTGCACCGCGAGCAGCGCCTTGTTGGCCGTCACCACCGGCTTGCCGCGGCGAAGCGCCTCTTCGACCAGCTGCTTGGCCGGACCATCCGCGCCGCCGATCAACTCGACGACCACATCGACGTCGTCGGCCGCGGCGAGGGATACGGGATCGTCCTCCCAGCGGAAGGCCGAGAGATCGACCGGACGGCTCTTGGTGCGGTCGCGCGCCGATACCGCGACGAGCTCGAATGATCGGCCTCCCC
>JAMFRW010000615.1 GCA_026224975.1 Rhodoferax sp.
GCTCGACGAGGCCGGGCTGCGGCAGGCGGGGCGCCCCGCCCACGTCTACGCCCGCGTTGCGCCGGCCCCCAAGCAGCGGGTGGGGGCGGCGCTGCCGGCCGAGGGCCCCAACGTCGCGATGACCGGCGACGGCGTGAACGACGCGCCCGCGCTGAAGGCAGCCGACATCGGTATTGCCATGGGCGTCACCGGCACCGAGGTCACGAAGGAAGCCGCGAAGATGGTGCTGGCCGACGACAACTTCGCGACCATCGTGCGGGCCGTTCGCGAGGGCCGGAACATCTTCGCCAACATCCGCAAGTTCCTGCGCTACCTGTTGTCGTCGAACGCGGGCGAGGTGATGACGGTGTTCTTCGGTGTGGTCGGCGCGGGCGTGATCGGTCTTTCGGAACCCGGGCAGGCGCTGGTGCTGCCGCTGCTCGCCACGCAGATCCTCTGGCTCAACCTGATCACGGATTCATGGCCCGCGCTGGCGATGGGCGTGGAACCGGCCACTGGCGACCTGATGGCGAAGAAGCCGCGCCCGCGCGCCGAAAAAGTCATCGACGCCCGCATGTGGATCGGCATCTTCGAGATCGGCCTGGTGGTCGCGGCCGTCGCCCTCCTGACCATGGACATGTTCCTGCCCGGCGGCCTGATCGAAGGCTCGCAAGACATCGCCGCCGCGCGCACTGCAGGGTTCACCGTGCTGGTGATCGCGCACCTCTTCAACTGCTTCATCGCGCGTTCACCGACGGCCAGCGCGTTCCGCCACCTCTTCGTCAACCCGTGGCTGTGGGCCGCGGTGGTGCTCTCGGCGGTGCTGCAACTGGCAGTCGTTCAGATCCCGTTGATGAACCTGGCCTTCGGCACGGTGCCGCTGTCGTTCGACCAGTGGCTGCTGTGCGTGGCGATGGCCAGCGTGGTGCTCTGGTACAGCGAGCTGCGGAAATGTGCGGCGCGTTCGACGGTGGGTGGCCGCTGACGATCAGCGCGGCAGCCGCGCCAGTTCCTCGCAGAACAGCACCATGGCCTCGATGTCATCGGCCTTGTCGAAGACGCGCAACGCGCCGAGCGCCAGGCAGCGGCGGCGCATTTCGGGCGTGGCGTAGTCGGTCAGCACGATGAGTTGGATGCCGCGGTTCTGGGCGGTGGCCGCCGCCAGCACTTGCAGGCCGGTGCCGTGCCGCAGAAAGATGTCGATGATGGCCAGATCGCAAACATGCTGCTCCAGCCATTGCACCGCCTCGGCTTCCTCCGCCGCCGTGCCGACCACGTCGATGCTCGCGAGTTCTTGCAGCACCAGCGTCAGGCTGAGGGCGACGATGGGACTGTCTTCGACGATGAATGCGCGCAGGTTCGCCATGCGTGTCAGCGAGCTTCTCTCGTGCCGGTCGAGGCTACTGGGTCGCCATGGCTTTCGCGGTCGCTCTTGCGCATCGAGTGCTCAGGACGGATGAGCCGGCTGCACCGAAGCAACCCGCCACGGATCCAGCAAATCGGCGACCCTCGCGAGCAGCTCCGCCTGGCGCAGCCGCGCCTCTTCGGCGGCGTCCAGCAACTCCTGGGCGCCGAGGGCCGCCAGCAGCAGCTTCTCGTTGGCTTCGCGCAGATGGGCGTGCCGCTCTTCGAAGTCGGCAGCTGGCAACTCGTTCGGGGCGTCGAGCAACGGTTGCGACCGAAGCGTTCGGCCGGCCGTGGGGCATTCCAAGGCGAGGGGGCGGAGCGCCGAGTCGGCATGAAAGACGAAGCCGCCCGCCTGCTGCTGTTTGGCCAGGTACATCGCGGTGTCCGCATGGCCGATCAGCGTTTTGGCATCGGCGCCGTCGTCGGGGTAGAGCCCGATGCCGATGCTGGCTGTGAGGCTGACGGCGTGGCCATCGATCATGTCGATTTCACCGAGCGCGGCATTGACCTTTTCGGCGACGAGCGCGGCATCGCCCGGGTCCGTGATCTCGGCCAGCAGGAGCAGGAACTCATCGCCGCCGTGCCGGCTCACCGTGTCGGTCTCGCGGACCAGGCTCGTCAGGCAGGCAGCCACCAGTTGCAGCGCCTTGTCGCCGGCTGCGTGGCCGAAGCTGTCGTTGATCTGCTTGAAGGCATTGAGGTCCAGGAACAGCAGCGCCACGCGGTTGCCGTGGCGCCGGGCGCTCGAGATGGCGTGCTCGAAGCGGTCGAGCAAGACGGTGCGGTTCGGCAGCCCCGTCAACGCGTCCAGGCCGATGATGCGGGAGGCTTCGTCCAGCGCGCCGTTGGCGGTCTCGGCATCGGCGCGGGCGTCCAGGGCGCTCAGCACCAGTTGCTCGTTGGCCTCGATGAGCCGGCCCGATTGGGCCTGGTCCAGGCGGCTGTCGGCGCGGACCACGTCCTGCAGCAACTGAACCAGGATGCCCCGCATGGTCTTGATCTGGCCAGCGAGGCGAGCCACATCGTCCTGCACGCTAGGCGAGGCATCGGCAGATGTGCCGGCGGGCCCGTCGGGCAAGTCGCTCATCGACGCTTCCGCCGCACCGGGGTATCGGTCATGGGGATCGCTGCTCTTGCAACTTGCGCGTCGGCCGCCCGCCCAGCAAGCCTTCCTGGTCGA
>JAMFRW010000085.1 GCA_026224975.1 Rhodoferax sp.
GGCCGGCTTCGCGGCGGTCGGTGTGCCGGTGCGTTCCGGTCAGCGGCTGCTGGCGGCGATGAACCTGATATTCCCGAAAGCTTCGGTGTCGAAGAAGGATCTCGAAGAACGCTTCGTGCCCGCGCTCACGCGGCTGGCGGCATCGATCGGCAAGGCCAGCCGGAACTGGATCGAGGATTGACGCCAACGCCCACGCAAACGCCGACCGCGCGCAAAACGCTCACTCCTCCAGGCCCGTCTCGCCGGCATCCGCGCCGGTCCATTCCGCATCCAGGCCCTGCATGTTCTCGAGGATCTTCGGCTTCGCCAGCACCTGCCAGACATGCCGGCCTGACTCGGTCATCATGACGACGCGGGAGCGCCGGTCGCGCGCGTCGGGCGCGATGGCAATGTGCTGGTCGCGCTCCATGCGGCTCAGCAGGCCCGACCCGCGTCGTGGGTTTCCCGGACAGCGCCACTGCCAAAGTCAAGTCGTTCGGTATTCCTGGCGAGGTGGTGCGAATGCCGTGCCCTGAAGTGAAACCAGAAAACCGCCCAACGCAATCATTGCGGACATGATCAGAACAGCCCCCATGCCGAGGGACTCGAAGACACTCGCGCCCAACGAGGCACCGAGCGTGATGCCCACATACAGGGCACTGCTCATCAACCCCAGGACTGTGGGGCGCTGGGCCGTGAACATCCGTGCGGCACAAGCCTGGATGGCCGGGAAAAATCCGTAGGCCGCGAACGAGACCGCGAAAAGAGCCGTGGCCAGCACCCCTGGGACATGAGTTCGGTAGGCGGCGTGGCACAAAGCGAAGGCCGCGCTCATCAGCAGCAGTGAAAGTCGCACCACCCGCCCTGCACCGATATGGTCGGCCAGCCGGCCACCGCCAAGCACGCCTGCAGTCGCCCCGGCGCCGAAGCAGGCCAGCGTCGACGCGATGCCCTGCGCCGAGGCCCGAAAGTCCTGGCTGAGCGACATGGCTATCAAGGTATAGGTGGCGTACACACTCGCGGACCAGGCGACCATGCACACCAGAAGTGGCAGGGCATTCCACACCTGCTCGTGAGAGATGGCCACTCGGATGGCTGGCGTGCGCGTGGTTCTGGGCGACCAGGTCGCCGCATTGATGGGGGCCATGATCAGCAAGACAGTCGCCAATCCCACGAAGACCGTCCGCCAGTTCGTCATGTCACCGATGACGAGCCCGAGCGGCGCGCCCAGGCACAACGAAATCACCAGGCCCGAATTGACAAGCGCCAGCCTGGATGCACGTTGCGCGGGCGCGGCGCGGTCCGCGGTGAGTGCATACAGCACGGGGGAGATGGCCGCCGCGGCGAAGCCCGCCAAAACCCGGCTCACCGTGAGGCGCAGAAGATCGGGGGCCATCGCGGTGTAGAGGTTCGCCAAGCCCAGGGAGGTCACACCTGCGATCAGCACAGTGCGCAGCCCCAGGCGCTCCGCCACCCACCCTTGAACAGGGCATGCCACCGCATAGGCCACGCTGAACGCGCTGACCAGAATCGCCAGCGAGGCCGGCGATGTTCGGAGTTCCCGCGCGATCGACGGAAGGAAGGACGAAACGATGAACAGGTCTGTTCCGACAAGAAAGATGGTCACCCAACTCACAAGCAGCCAGATGGGCGAACGAGCGGTCGCTCCGACGATGGATCGCATGGACATAAGCCTTCTACAATGTTTCAGATCAAACATCATATTTGACCTCTAACACTATGCGCAAGTCCGAGAAAACAACCGTGGTGCCTTCGATGGGCCATGGAAAACGTGGCGAAGACGGGCATCTGGGGTACCTGCTGCGCCAGGCCGCGGCGATGCACCGCCTCAGAATGGAGCGGGCCTTGAGCGACCTGGGGGTGACGCCGGCTCAGTTTTCCGTGCTGACCATGCTCGCGGCCTACCCCGGACAGTCGAATGCGGACATTGCGCGTCTGGCGCTGCTGACGCCTCCGACCGTGACACTGATCGTCGGCAACCTGGAGAACATGGGGGCGGTGGTGCGCCGACCGCATGCGGTGCATGGCCGCATCCTGCACATCGACGTCACGCCCGAGGGCAAGGCGCTCCTGGCGCGCTGCCGGGCGCGCGTTCAGGTCATCGAACAGGCTCTCTGCGTCGACTTGTCCGTCACGGAGGCGGCCGTGGTGCGACGCTGGCTGTCCAGCGTGGCGCAAGAGGCCTGACTGCGGAAACAAATTCGTTGGCAACCGTCCCGGATACCGGCGATTCGACTCATCTCGAGAACACCGAGCCGAGATATCCGTTCACCGCGCCCTCCACATCGCGCAGCAACTCGTCGGCATCGGGGCAGACATCGCGCACCAGCAAGGCCTGCTGGGCCATGGCGTCGACGATGGAAAACGCGTGGAAAGCGGTGCGTTCGGGATCGATGGTCGGCCGCCAGTCGGAAGCCGCGGCAAAGGCATTGCGGAACAGGTACACGAACTCCTTGTACAGCTCGCGATAAACCTCCGGCGGCGTGATGCGGCGCTCCAGGAACAGGAGCGCACGCCATTCGTCGGCCTGGGCCAGCAGGGTTCGGATGTGGACGGCGGCCAGCACGCGAACGGTCTCTTCGAGCGTGCGCGAACGGGGCTCGGTCACGGCGGCGGCGGCAGTCGCCGCCAGTTTGCGCAGACGAGCGCGAACGGTCACGGCGGCGATCGAATCCTTGCCCGGAAAGTACTGGTACAGCGTGCCCAGCCCCACACCGGCGACGGCCGCAATCTCGCGCATCGCGACCTTCTCGTACCCGTGCTCCACGAGGAGAAGAAGGAAGGCATCCTGAATCGCACCCGAGGTCATCCAGGCACGCGACTGCGAGGGTTTGCGACGAGGTTTGACGATCAAATTCATGTTTCCGGACCGTTTGCGCGACGTTGGGCAATCTACGGCAATGAGAGCCGGCGGCGCCCATTCCGACCCAAAGCTGAACGTGCCCTGGATGCAACGCGCCATCGTAGGCTTCATGGCGCTGTCGACAAGCATGGCCCACGAGGCAGGCGCGCCCGCCGTCGTGCCTGCGGTGGGAACGGTGTGAAAGCCGAACACCTTGCGCAAACGGCGGACTTAAGCTGACAGCGCCGATCGACTGGCGACCCGAGGATTCGAAAGACCCCCATGACACATCAGACCCCAGCACCCATGCCGGCCACCCTGGCCGACATGCTCCAACGCCTCGACAACGTACGCCTCACCGGCCAACGCGTCATGGGCACCGAGACGGGCACGGTGCCCGCCGGCCACTACATCGACCCCGCCCATTGGCAGCGCGAGCAGGAGGCGATCTTCCACCAGTGGCCGGTCATCGCCGCGCACAGCTCGGAACTCGGCGTGGGCTCGGCCCTGCCCTTCGATGCGCTGGGCGCACCCATCGTCCTGACCCGCTCGGGCGACGGGCGCGCGCGGGCGTTCTTCAACGTCTGCCGCCACCGTGGCATGGCGCTGATCAGTGCCGAAGGCCCGGAGCCCGCCAAGGCAAAGCCCTGCAGGTCGCTGGTCTGCCCGTATCACGGCTGGGCTTATGAACTCGATGGGCGCCTGCGGCACCGCCTCCATGCGGAGACCTTCGATGGCATCGATCCGGCCACGCTGAACCTGGTCGAGCTGCCCTACGACGAAGCCAGCGGCCTGATCTTCGTGAAGCGTTCACCCGGCGCGGCGTTCTCGGCGGCCGCCTTCCTGCAAGGGCTGGACACACACTTGCAGTGGTTGGGCCTGGCCGACATGAAGGTCTTCCGCAAGGTCGACCGTGTGTACGAGGCCAACTGGAAGCTGACGGTGGATGCGTTTCTGGAGGCCTACCACATCCGCGTGCTGCACCGTGACACCATCTACCCGTTCTTCGCCGATGCGCACACCGTCAACATGCACGCCGGCCCGCACCAGGACTCGCTGGTGGCGCGACGCACCGCCTTCGAAGCTTTCGAGACACCACGTGACCGCTACGCGCTGTGCAAGCTGGCCACGCCGACGCAACTGCTGTTCCCGAATACCTTCCTCATCTGGCACCCCGACTATGTGAGCCTGATCGGCATGTTCTCACCGGCGCCGAACAAGGTCCGCTGGGTGCACACCATGCTGATCCCTCCCGACCGCACCGGGGACGACTGGAGGGAGCACTGGGAGAAGACCTTCCGGCTGATCGAAGAGACGGTGTTTCAGCGGGAGGACATCGCAACCGCGGTGGCGATTCAGCGGGGCCTGTCGAGCGGTGCCAACGTCTGCATGCACGCCGGCCGGCTCGAAACCGAGGTGCTGCGGTTTCACCGCGGCATCGATGCAGCGATCGAGGGCACGCTGGTCCCTGCCGTCGGCTGAGCGCCATCGACGGACATCCGAAAGCGGCCGGCCAAGGTGCTGGAGCGCGATGGGTATCTCACCGCGCACGATGCGAAAGAATCGGGGCTCGTGCCCGGCGTCATCCGACGCCCGGAGCAGCTTTGTCGACCGCGGCTGGTGGTGCTAGCGCCGGAGCATGTACGCCAGCGCGAAAACCGCGGCAACGCTCAACCCGACGATGGCGATCGTGATGATCAAGGTGATGTTGAGGCCGCCCTGCTGGCGTGGTGCGGCGGCCCGATGAGTGGAAAACTCGAAACCACTCGGGCGCTCTGCCTTGGGCTCGGATTCCCATCCGATGACGGAAGCTTGGGGATGCTGCTTGACATTCATCCGGCGATTGTCGAAACCCTCTGAAGGGGGCGCATCCCGTGGGCGCGGGGCGCCGAAACCGGGGGATGACTTGCGCCTGATCAACTGTCAGGCCGTCACGACAGCACCCAGGTCATCAAGCCGAACCACAGGGCGGCGACGGCGCCCAGCAAGACGGCGGCCCACTTCAGAGGATCGGAGGACTCGGAATCGATTCGACGGCGGCGGCGGCGGGGCTTTGGCATGGCGCAGGATTCTCGTGGCGCACTGGCGCGCTCCGCCTCCCTGAATCGGGGGCTTCTGGATGTCCTGCTGCCCTACGCGCATGCGGCGGGAAGGCACGTCACAGGCGCGGGGCCATCCCACGCGAAGGGTGGTCGAAAAAGCGCATGCTCAAAGCCAGGACTCGAAAAACTCCAAGGAACCCCATGCCGCAATCGCACCGATCCAGTTACCGAGGCTGCGGCATCACCACGCACTGGGCCGAACAACCGGCCCGCGTGCCGCGCGGCACCAGGTACACGGCGAGCTTCTCGGTGGACCCGGGCACATCGTCTGCCGGAGCGATGCAGGAATTTCTGAGCGCCGCGTTCACGACGAATGTCGCCGCATCGGCCAACGCCCGCATCGCCGCGATGGAAGCGATCGACCTGTTGCTGGGTGCACCCTACGGCGTGCAAACCGGGCCGTGATTCACCGCAGGCGTGCACGGCCCGTCAAGGCTGCCGCGCGCCGTTGCGGCCATCGATCGAATACTTGCGCAGCAGCTCCTGCGTGAACCCGAATTCCGATGCCGAGAAGGTGGCGGTGAAACACACGGTGCCCGGTACTTCCGCGTTGGACGCCAGCGCCACGTAAATCCACTCGTCGTCTGTGTTGTGCCACAGCATGATTTGCGATGGCGCGAAGGTTCCCGCTTGCAGAGCCGGAAAGCGGTGGAGGAAGGCTTCGCGCGCGCCGAGGCGGTCGTCTTCGTCGAGCATCGCGCGGCTCGATGAAGGATCGATCTGGAGCGCCGGGCCGGCGACGCAATGTTCGATGGCGAGCGGGGTCTGCGGCGGCTTGCCGCCCTCGCGCCCGCCACTGAGCGCGGCCAAGGCGGCAGACGCCCCCACGAGCGCCGCAATCGACCAAGCCGCGCGCGAACAGCACGCAACGACTTTCAACAAGACCCCACCGGCGGGCTGCCGATTGGCCCTGGCTTCGAGCGTTCCCGCATCGCCCCGCGGCCGGACACCTCGTCAGCCCTGCCGCCGCCGCACGACAAAGCCCACGGCCACGACGCCCGACAGCATCAAGGCGAGCGCGTGCGGCTCCGGCACCGCCGAGACGAAGCTCAAGGACACATCGAGAGACGACTCGCGCACGCCGGTGCCGGTGACCTTGAGCGTGTAGGTGCCCGGCCCGATCGAACCGGAGAGCACCGAGTGCGCAAAGCCCGCGACGTTGGGCGGCGTGAAGGTATCGCTGAAGACCAGCGTACTGGTCGAATCCAGCACGTCGATGTTGACACCGGTCAGCCGGGGCCCGGGACCGGCGGCGGTGGAGATGGCCCATACCGCCGAGCCGACGGCAGAGGCCACGCTCGCGCCGACGCTGAAGTTGATTGTTTGCGTCAACGCACCGGTCTCGCTGGTCACCAGCGTGTCGAGCAGCAACGTGTCGCCAGCGGCAAAAGGCGTCGCGATCGTCGCCGATTCGGTCAGGTAGTTGAAGGTGACGGGCAGGGTCATGGCGCCCGCGCCGGGCGCCAGCGCGCCGAGTGCCAGCAATGCCACAACACTCGTCCAATTCGAACGTCTTGGATGCATTCGGTTCTCCCTCTTGGATCTGGATCGTTGCGGTTGGAAGCGCCAACGACCATGCCGACCAACCGAACCGGCACGTCACCCACCCAACTCAATTTCGGCGCTAGGCGCTCCGTGCGCAAGCGGAATGTGAGTTGCACCCGTTGTTCTAGGGGGGCTGCGGCAAGGTAGCCTGTCGTCATGGATTCACTCATCGCCGCTTCCGCCCGCGCACTTGCCGCCGGCGACGCGCTCGGCGCCTTGAAGCGCGTCGCCCTGCGCAACGACCCTCCCGCACTCGCCCTGCGCGGCATCGCGATGGCCCAGCTCGGCGAGCACCCGCGCGCCCGCGAGTTGCTGCGCGACGCCGCCCGCGGCTTCGGCGCGCACGAGGAACTGGCGCGCGCCCGCTGCGTCGTGGCCGAAGCCGAGGTGGCGCTGGCCATGCGCGACCTGGGCGGCTCGCCACGGGCGTTGATCGCGGCCGCAGTTGGCTTGGAGGCGCGTGGCGACCGCGCCAACGCGACGCAGGCATGGCTGATCGCGGCGCGCCGGCTGCTGCTGCTGGGCCGGCTGGACGAGGCCGCGGCCACGCTGGCGCGGCTCGAAGCGTCCACGCTGGCGCACCTCAACGCATCCGCGCTCGAACGGCTCGACGCGCGCGCCCTGCCACCGGCGCTGGCTGCAGTCGCCGAGCTGGCTGCGGCGGAGTTGGCACTGCGCTCGTTGCGTGTCGTCCCGGCGCGCGCAGCGCTGGCCCGCGCGCAAGCCGCCGCCGATCGCGCAGGGGTGCCGGCGCTGCGGGCCGAAGTGGCAGAGGCGCTGGCGGCCTTTGATCGCCCCGCGGCGCGGCGTCTCTTTCCCGGCGGCGAGCAGGCGCTGCGGCTGGACGAGGTGGCCGCGCTGCTGGCCTCGAACGCGCTGGTGCTCGACGCGTGCCGTCGCGGTCTGCGCGTCGGCGAGTCATGGCTGTCGCTGGCGCGCCGGCCGGTGCTGTTCGCGCTGGCGCAAGCGCTGGCCGAGGCCTGGCCCGGCGACATCGACCGCGAGGCTTTGATCGCCCACGCCTTTCGCACCCGCCACCCCGACGAAACCCACCGCGCGCGCCTGCGAGTCGAGATCGGCCGCCTGCGGGCGCTCGCCAAGGAGATGGTGCAGATCGAGGCAACCACGCGCGGCTTCGCCCTCGAGCCACGTGGCGCGCGCGAAGTCATCGTCATCGCGCCGCCCATCGCCGGTGATCAGGCCTCGCTGCTCGCGCTGCTTTCCGACGGCGCGGCCTGGTCGACCTCGGCCTTGGCGCTGGCTCTGGGCGACAGCCAGCGAACCGTGCAACGCGCGCTCGCCAATCTCCAAGCGGAAGGGCGCGTGCGCGCGATCGGCCGGGCACGCATGCAGCGCTGGCTTGCGCCGCCGCTGGCCGGATTCACGACGATCTTGTTACTCCCTGCGGCACTGCCGTTCGAATAGAGTGCTTTCACGGCACCCCATCAGCCGCAACCCCAGGAGCCCAAGATGACACTCGCCACCAGCAGCAGACCCCAAACCACCGTTCGCGCCGCCGAGATCGTGCGCGAGTACGGCCCCTTCCCCGGCGCCGACAAGATCCACGGCGTGACACACGATGGCCGCAACGTCTGGGCCGCCACCGGCGCCGCGCTGGTCGCCTTCGACCCCGCCAGCGGCGAACTCACGCGCACGCTGGACCGCGCCTGCGACGCCGGCACCGCCTTCGACGGCACGCACCTCTACCAGATCGCCGAGTCGCGCATCGACAAGATCGACCCGGCCACAGGCCAGGTGCTGGCCTCGATCCCTGCGCCCGGCCACGGCGGCGATTCGGGCCTCACCTGGGCAGAAGGCAGCCTGTGGGTGGGCCAGTACCGCGACCGCAAGATCCACCGCATCGACCCGGCCACCGGCGCCGTGCTGCGCACCATCGAGTCCGACCGATTCGTCACCGGCGTGACCTGGGTCGACGGCGAGCTGTGGCACGGCACCTGGGAAGGCGACGAGAGCGAAGTGCGCCACATCGACCCGGCGAGTGGTGCCGTGCTGGAGCGGCTCCGCATGCCGAACGGCATCGGCGTGAGCGGAATGGAATCCGATGGCGGCGAGCTGTTCTATTGCGGTGGCGGCGCGACCGGCAAGGTTCGCGCGGTGCGTCGGCCGGTCAGGTGATCGGCGCGCCGGCCAGCGCATCGCTGCGTTGCGAGAGTTCATCCAGCAGGATGTTCAAGGCGCGGCGGTCCAGCGCCTTCAGCGCCTCGACACGGCCTGAGTCATCGGCCGGCAAGAAAGACGCCGCGCCGAAGTCGCTGAGCAGCGCACCGCCCTGCCCGTCCACCAGCAGGTTGTGCGCGTACAAGTCCCCATGCATGAGGCCGCGCGCATGCAGATGCGCCAGCGCATCGGCTGCCGCACGCGCCACGGCTTCGCCATGCGCCGCAGGCATGCGCAAACCATCCGCATACACATCACGGCTGCAACTGGCCATGCTCGGTGGCCCGGCCAGCGGCGCCCAGTTGGGAGCGAGCCGCGGCAGCGCCAGGCCTTGCGCGCCGTGCGGATGGCCCGCCAACACACCGAGCGCGCCCACGAGATTCGAGTGATCACCCGCGACCAACGTGGCGGCCATCTCGCACTGCGGCAGGCCGTCGCTCGTCACAGCGCCTTTGAACAATTTCAGCGCAACGTCTTGCGCCGGCCCATCGGCAGGCTGCCAACGTGCCGCGTGGATGTGGCCGGAAGCGCCCTCGCCCAGCACGGCCTGCAGATGCAGTTCGGACCAGGCGATCGGCCTGGCATCGGCCAATGCGTTCGCGGCATGCTCACGCTCAGCGCTGAACGGATTGCCGGCATGGGCCAGCCATGCCAGTTGCGGCAGCGCCAGCAGTTCGTCGGGCAAGGCATGATCCGCTTGCTCGAAACGGTTGGCCGAGACCCGAATCAGCTCCAGCCGCTGCAGCCGGCCCATGCCACGCGGTAGGGTGCTGAGGCGATTGCCGGCCAGCATCAGCTTCTGCATGCGCGTGCATTCGGTCAACGTGCTCGGCAAGGCCGTGATGCGGTTGTCCGTCAGGATCAGCCAGCGCAGCGTGGGTGCCAATGCGGCAGCGTTCACCTCGGCAATCTGGTTGGACTTGAAGCCCAGCGTGTCCAGCACCGGCAGGCGGCCGAGCGCGGGCGGTACGGCGGTGAAGCGGTTGCCGGACGCAAACAGCGTGTGCAGACGCGTCAGGCTCGCCACGCCGTCCGGCAGCGTGGCCAGCGCGTTGCCAGAGAGGTCCAGCACTTCGAGCGTGTCGGCCAGGCTCAGCACTTCAGCGGGCAGCTCGGAGAGGCCGGCACCCCGCAGGTCCAGATGGGTGCTGCCTTGCAAGTCACCGGCGCGCAGGCGGGCGAGGGTATGGGCAGCGGTGGCGGTCGGCGTGAGGGTGGTGGGCATCGAGGAAGTGGGCAGCGTCTGCCCGCATTCTCGGGCAGAGCGTTCTCGCGGCCGATCGCAGCCAGCCTCCACACTCGGCCGGCTGTCGACCTCGACCGCCCAGTCACCGTCGGTCGGCTGCGTCCGTTTCGATGGCCTTCATGACGAGATCCGCCATGGACATGGCCTCGGCGGTCGCTTTCTCGCGCAATCCGTGCACCGTGCCGATCCTGTCCTGCATCGCTTCGTCCTGGCTGGCCTTGAGCTTTCCTTCGAGTCGGTCGACGGGTATCTCGATGCCGACGATGGCGCGCAAAAACTTGTCGATGAACGAGGGCGGCGCGTCGCCCACTCGCCACGGCGCCTGCCGGCCAGCTTCTTGCGCGTCGGTGAGGCGATCGAGCATGGCGAGCAGCCATTCGCGATCCTCGATCACCCGGGCCACACCATGCGCATGGGCCACCACGTAGTTCCAGGTGGGAACGACCTTGCCATGCTCCGACTTGCCCGGATACCAGCCCGGCGTGATGTAGGCCTGCGGCCCTCGGAACATCACCACCGATGGCGTGGCCGGGCCGAGCTGGCGCCAGACGGTGTTGGCGCGCGAGACGTGTCCGATCAAGGTGCCAAGCGGCCCGCGGCTGCGATCCAGCAAGAAGGGAACATGGTTCGCGATGAGACCTTCCGGGGCATGGCACACCCACGCCCCCAGCGGGTGGGACGCCATCAGCGAATGGATGGCCTCGGGGTCGGTGAATTGGTGCTTCGGGTCGATGTACATGCGAGATTCTTCAGAGTCCGATGAGGGCGTGACGCACCAGCAACGCTGCCAGCACGAACATGGTCACACCGATCAGTCCGTCCAACACCTGCCACGCCCTGGGCCGGGCGAACCAAGGCGCGAGCCAGCGGGCTCCGTAGCCCAGAAGCGCAAACCAGAACAGGCTGGCGCCGCTGGCACCGGCCATGAACCAGCCGCGCAGTGCCGCTGGTTGCTGGGCGCCGATGCTGCCCACCAGCAGCACGGTGTCGAGGTAGACGTGGGGATTGAGCAGTGTGAAGGCGGCCGCCTGCGCGAGCGCTGCGCCCTGCCCCAGGCCCTTGGCGCCGTCTGCCGCTTTCAGTGCGTTCGCATGGCGGGCGCGGCGCAGGGCCTGCCAGCCATACACGGCGAGGAAGATGGCGCCGACCACGGCCAGGGCGCGTGTCGCGCCGGGACGCTCGCCCAGGGCCTGGGCCATCCCGAGGACACCCGCGGCAATGAGGAGGGCATCGGCCACCGCGCAGAACAGCACCACGGTGGCCACCTGCTCACGGCGAAGGCCCTGGCGCAGCACAAAAGCGTTCTGTGCGCCGATGGCCACGATGAGCCCGAGGCCGAGGGCCAGGCCCTGGGTGAACACCGGAAAGGCGAGTGAAGTGATGTCGGTTGGGGTCATGATGCCGCGAGCTTGCCAGCCTCGGCGCATGAAGACAAACTACGTTCACTAAAGCCAATGTAGGACAACTAATGCTGGACTATGCGGCGCTGTCGGCCTTGGCAGCGGTTGTTCGAGAGGGAAGCTTCGAGCGCGCAGCCCTCGCGCTGCATGTCACGCCCTCGGCAGTGTCCCAGCGCATACGGTTGTTGGAAGAGCGCATGGGGTGCGCACTGGTGGTGCGTGACCAGCCCTGCCGGGCCACCGACACCGGCCGGCGCTTGTGCCAGCACGTGGACCGCGTGCGGCTGCTGGAGCAGGAAGTGCAAGGCGCATTGCCCGGCCTCGCGACCAAGGGCATTCCACGCGTGGTGCTGCCGATCGCGGTGAATGCCGACAGCCTGGCCACCTGGCTCGCGCCGGCGCTGGCGGCCTTCGCGGCCAACGCGCCTGTGCTCATGGAGGTGGCGGTGGACGACCAGGACCACACCACCGAGTGGCTGCGCAGCGGCAGGGTCCTGGCTGCGGTGACGGGCACCGCCCGCCCCGCCGCCGGGTGCAACAGCCGGGCACTCGGCACCATGCGATACCTTGCGGCGGCCAGCCCGGCCTTCGTGGCGCGTTACTTCGCGGGCGGCGTCGGCCCCGTCAGCCTGGCGCAGGCGCCCAGCCTGGTGTTCGACACCAAGGACGCCTTGCAGGCCCGCTGGGTACGGCGCCATTGCCACAAGCATGTGGAGCTGCCGCGGCACACCCTGCCCTCGGCCCAAGCGTTCGTGACGGCCGCCGTGGCCGGCATGGGCTGGGGGCTGCAGCCCCTGGCGCTGATCGCGTCACACCTGGCAGACGGTTCGCTCGTCGAACTGGTGCGCAAGACCCCGCTGGATGTGCCGCTGTACTGGCAGCAGGCGCGGGCGGCATCGCCGCTGCTCGATGGGCTGACCCGCAGCGTTTCGAGGGCCGCCAGCGCTGCGCTGTTGCCGGTCTGATCGCCGAACTCGACAACACCCCATATCGATGGGGTGTGGTTGTCGATCCCAATTGACAGCACACCCTCGACTCCTATACTCAGCTCCGTTCCCAAAACAAAACGTCGTTCTGTAAGACAGAACAAGTGCAGAAGAGTCCTTTCTGCGGGAACCGACAAGCAAGAGACGTAGCGTGGAAACGACCAACATACACAGGAGCAACCCATGAAATTTTCATCCCAACGCTCGCTCGCGACGGGCTTCGCGACGCTGGCGATGGCGGCAGGCGCTTATGCGCAAGGCACGCCCACCAACGGCAACCTGCCGGCGGGCGCCTTGCCCTCGAGCTGGGACCCGACCTACAACGTCTGCCGTGGCACCGACCCCAAGTGCTACAACAACTGGCTGCCCAACCGCCAGAAGCGCGTTCTGATCTACAGCCGCACCGCCGGCCCGCGCCACGCCAACCTGGGCACCGCCCTCGCCGCTGGCCTGAACCCACCGCTGAACGCCAACAACACCGCCGTCGCGGGCTTGAAGGCCTGGCTCGAAGCCGAAGGCATCGTCGTCGATTACACCGAAGAGGCTTCGCGCCTGCCGGGGCACACGGCCACCTACGCCGCCGTCATCTTCATGAGCCCGACGCGTGACTCGATGACCCAGCACGGCCGCGCCGTGGACCCGGCGCTCGCCGTCAACACGACGACCAGCGCCTACCTCGATTCGCCGAAGGTCAACCTGCGTCAGTACATCCGTGGCGGCGGTGGCTTCGTGGCCATCCACAACGCCTACGGCAACGAATACAACTGGCCCTGGTACGAAGGCTTGCTCGGCAACGCCAACTACTACAACCACGGCGCGGCGCAGAACGGCACGGTCAAGATCGTCGGTTCCACCGACTCCTCGACCGCCGGCATTCCGGCCTCGTTCGGCTTCCATGACGAGTGGTACAACCTCGTGCCCTACCCGACCAAGGTCAAGTTCCTGGCCACGGTCGACGAGAGCACGCTGGCGACCAAGAGCAACAGCCACCCCGGCCACGGCGCCTTCCACCCTGTGGCCTGGTGCCAGTACTACGACGGCGGCCGCGCATGGCTGACCACGCTGGGCCACGACGCCTCCGCCTTCCAGGACGGCTCGAGCCTGCCCGGCCAGGCGCAGTTCAAGCAGTTGATCGTGCAAGGTATCAAGTCGGCCATGGGCTTGACGCCGTTCTGCCAGTAACCACAGCGCAGCGCTGAACAGAACGCCCGCGGGTCGCAAGACTCGCGGGCGCTTTTTTCGTTCCGGTTCTGCGGCAGATCGGTTCGAGAAATCCACCAATAGAAACGCCCCGCGAGTGCGAGGCGTCTTGTGGCTGCGTGAAGCAGGCCGGACGAATCCGGCTATTGCATGTATCAGCCGCAGGTGTCAGCCGCAGCTATCAGCCCCGACGGCGACGCGCCACGGCGCCGAGTGCCGCAAGGCCGAAGGCCATCAGCGCATAGGTGCCGGGTTCCGGCACGGCCGCGGCGATGGTGCTGCCCGTGAGCGTGTAGTACGCCGACTCGCCGGCCGCGAGCGTGTAGGTCCAGCTGAAGTGGCCCGAGGTCGCGCTGGCGCTGCCCGCCAGCAATCCGTCGCCGAAGCTGGCGCTGCCGCCGTTATCGGTCGACGACAGCAGGTTCACGGCGGTCTGCGAATAGCCCGAGCCACCCGGAGGCGTCACGCTCAGGTTGTAGTAGATGTCGAAGGTGATCGTGCCGGCGGTGGCCAGGCCATTCGCGTCCAGCAGCGTGAACGCGCCGGACTGCAGCGCGCTGGCGTTGGCGTAGTTCTGTTGCGATGGCTGTGGATACGAACCCGGGGTGGCGCTGGCGGCGAGGTTGAAGCCGCCCGTCGCCAACTGGGTGGCCGCATCGGTGAACGGCACGGTGTTGCCGGTGGCGATGGCGTTGGCGGTTTGCGCGAGACGGTTCGCGCCCTGGTTCCAGTCGGGGGCGTTGAACGTGTCCGATTTGGCGCCATAGAGGCCGCCGGCCTCGAGTGCGCTCAGGTCGAAGCTTTGGTAGGCGTCGTTCGTCCAGACGAAGTTGCCTGAGAACTCTGCCGCGCTGACGCTGAACGAGGTGATGCTCAGCGCTGCGTTGTCCGCGGCCATGCTGGTGCCGGCACCGCAGACAAGCGCTGCAGCAGCCGCCAGCGCCTTGAGCGAGATGCCTGCCGATCCGATGGTCGAGCCTGATGTCATGTTGTCTCTCCAGTTAGAAGTCTTGTCGAAGGGCCGCCGCAACATGCGGGGGCGCCGACGAGTGAGTGCGGGGATGCCCACGGCGAACGGCTGACTGTCCTCTCTATTGATTCTGTCTAGCAGAACGTCGTTGCGAAATATTAACTTGCCGGGCGAAAAGTGTCAAACTAGGGCGTCCACTCATACGGGTGGCCGAGCGAACCCTCGCTCATCGAAATCCAGACACAAGACAGGAGACAACATGAAGAGTAAAAAGGGCCGGCACGCGCCCTTGCGGCTGCTGTTAAACGCGATCTGCACGGCGGTGGCTGCGCTGCTGGCCACGCCCGCCGGTGCAGCAGAGGCAGCCAGGTCGGGGCCTGCTGCCACCACCAACGCCATCACCGCCGACCTCAGCGAACCGCGCGAGTTGACCCCACTCGGCGATCGCCTGCTGTTCGTCGCCTACACCCCGGCGATCAGCCAGGCTCTCTTCAGCGTGTCGAAAACGACCGGCGCGGTCGAACGCCTCGGCGCCATCGACCCCGGGTTTCGCGGCGCCTTCCCGAGCGGTCTGGTGCGTTTCGGCAACGCGGTGTATTTCGCGATGAACGACGGCGTGAGCGGCTTTGAACTCTGGGCCAGCGACGGGACCAACGCCGGCACGCGCCAGGTGCTCGACATACAGCCCGGAGCCGAAGACTCGATCCCCGCCGGCATGACGGTGTTCGACGGCCAGCTCTACTTCTCGGCACGGCGCGGCGCCGATGTACCGCGCCTCTGGGCGACACGCGGCGATACCGCATCGACCACGCCGGTGGCCAGCGCCGCTGCGCTCGCCAACCCGCGCCAGTTCACCGTCGCGGGCGGGCGCCTGTACTTCACAGCTTCCGATCCCGAGCACGGGCAGGAGCTGTGGGTGATCGACCGCGCAGGCGCTGCACCACGCCTCGTGCGCGACGTGCGTACCGGCCCCGAGGATTCGAACATCGCGCAGCTCACCGCCGTCGGCAACACGCTCTTCTTTGCGGCCAACGACGGCCGTCACGGTGTCGAGCTGTGGAAGACCGACGGCACATCGCCCGGCACCACGATCGTGAAAGACATTCGCCCCGGCATCGACGCCTCGCGGCCGAACTACCTGACCGCCGTGGGCAATTGGCTCTACTTCGCCGCCGATGACGGCGTGCACGGCGTCGAACTCTGGCGCAGCAACGGCAGCGAGGCCGGCACTTCCCTCGCGATGGACATCAACCCCGGCGCGGGCCACTCGGGCGTGGCCTACATGACGGCCGTCGGCAACACCGCCTGGTTCACCGCGACGAACGGGCGCGATGGGCTCGAGCTCTGGCGCAGCGATGCGAGCGACGGTCGAACCGCGATGGTCGCCGACCTGCTGCCCGGCCCCGAGGGCTCGCTGCCCAACCATCTGGCCCGCATCGGCGATCGGCTGTACTTCTCGGCGATCGACGGCAAGCGCGAGCAGCAACCCTGGCGCACCGATGGCAGCACGGGTGGCACGGTGCGCATCGGCTCGCCGACTGACGCGCTCGGGCTGCCCTACCCGAGCCGCTTCACGGCCTTTGGCGACGGCGTGGCGCTCGTCGCGCGTGATGGCAGCGGCAAGGAGCGGCTGTGGCTCGTCGACGCGAACGGCGCGGTACGCCGGCTCGGCGTCGAAGGGCCCTGAGTCGAAGAATCGACACGCCCGTCAGACAAAAAAAGCCGCGCACTGCGCGGCCTTTTCGTGGTGCCGAGAAAGCTCAGCGAGCGGCAACCGCGGGTGCCGCGGCCTGCACTTCGATCTTCGCAGTCGACCGCGGGTTGTAGCAATCGTTGAAGAAGTACTCGCCCGGCTCGTTGAAGGTGTAGGTCGCCGATTGGCCCGGCGTCAGCGAGAAGTTGAACTTGCCTTCGAAGAACTGGGTCGCACAGTGCGTGTTGGCGTTG
This sequence comes from Rhodoferax sp., assembly GCA_026224975.1. Lineage (GTDB taxonomy): Bacteria > Pseudomonadota > Gammaproteobacteria > Burkholderiales > Burkholderiaceae_C > LMDS01. Next base: position 16,417 of record JAMFRW010000085.1, read on the forward strand.
CTGCCCGGGTTGGTGAAGGTCACCGTCGTGCCGGCGGTGATCTGCATGTGCGTCGGGTAGACACCGTTGGTCGAGCCGCTGTTGATCGACTGCTCCGCGGCGGTCGGCGACGACTTGCCGAGGATCACCGTGTTGCCCACGCTCGCTCCCGTCACCGGGTTGCCCGAGACCGGCCGACGCAGCGCCGGCGGCTTCGGCGTCGGCTGTTGCGGCACCGTGGTCGCGCCGATCTTGAAGGCGATCAGGTTGTCGCCGAGCGTGATGCCCGTGGCTGCACTGGTGCCGTACGGAATGCTCGTGCCCTGGGCCAGGATCGCCACGTACTGTTCGCCATCGATCGTGTAGGTGATCGGGCTCGCGCTGATCGCGGCGCCGGTCTGGAAGCGCCACAGCTCGCGGCCGCTGGTCGCGTCCATGCCGATCAGGTTGCCGTCGGGCTGGCCGATGAAGAGCAGGTCGCTCGCGGTCGTGAGGATGCCGTTGCCGTGGGCCAGCGAATACGGCATCGCCTTCTTCCAGCGCACCAGGTTCGTGGCAGGGTCGATCGCGACGACCGCACCGGTCATGTACTCACCCGGAGGACGCAGGCCGTTGCTGCCTTCGTTCAGCGAGTGCGATGCGCCGACGTAAGCCGCGCCGGTGTACATCAGCTTGGTGCTCTGGCTGAACGAGAGGTGGCTCCAGTCGGCCGCGCCGCCGTGGCCAGGGAAGCTCAGCACCGGCTTGCCGTCCCAATGCGGCGCGTAAAGGCAGCCGACCGGGTAGTTGGGCACCGCCCGGTTCGGGTTACCGGGCACCGGGCCGCCGAGCGGTTCGGTCACGGCGCAGGTTTCGGTCCATGCGCCCTGGCGCGGACGCGGCTGGGTCGGCCACGAGGCCTGGCGCGTGTCGGTCGGCACCGGCACTTCGTCGATGCCGAGCGGCGCCGAGCCGTCGTTGCGGTCGAGGATGTAGGCCATGCCGGTCTTGCCGGTGACGAACACGAGCTTGCGCATCTGGCCGCGGATGGGCACGTCGGCGAGCACGACGTTCATGATGTCCATGTCCCAATGGTCGTGGTGGACCATCTGGAAGTGCCACTTGTAGGCGCCGGTCTTCAGGTCGAGTGCGACCACGGACGATGCAAACAGGTTCTGGCCGGGCCGGGTCGAACCGTTCTGCGACGAACCGCCGCGGTTGTTGCCGAAGACCCAGAAGATCGTGTTGGTCTCGGGATCGACCGCCGGGTGAATCCACGGCGTGGCACCGGCGCGCTGGTTCATCGGCGCACCGCCCCAGGTGTCGTAGCCGATGTCGCCCGGCTTCTGTGGAACGCCCCAGAAGTTGCTCAGCAGCGTGCCGTCGGTGCCATCGACCATCAGGCCGGAACCGATGGATGCATCGTTCGTGCCGATGTAGACGCGCTTGTCGTGATAGATCACGGCCACCTTGCCGACGGTGCCGACACCGGCATACGTCTTGCGCCATTTCTCGACGCCAGTATTGATGTCGAGCGCGACGAGCGAGTTGCCGGTGCCAAGCGTGTAGACGAGGCCCAGATCCTTTGCGACCGCGGCGCCGCGGCGCGTGCCGGCGGCCGCTGCCGTCTTCCACTTGATGGCGCCGGTCTTGCCGTCGATGGCGACCACATTGCCACTGGCTTCGACGAAGATCACACCATCGACGACGACCGGGGTGCTCTGGTTGCTGTCCGCCACGCCGCCGTTGACGTGCGTGAGCCAGGCGCCACCGAGCTGCTTGACGTTGGCACGCGTGACCTGCTTGAGCGACGAGTAGTTCTGGTTGCCCAGGTTGCCGCCGACCTTCGGAAAGTCCTGGTCACCCGGGGTGCAGCAGCTCGCCAGATCGGCAGCCGTTGCGGCGAACACCGTTGTGGGAACGGCGAAAGTACCGGCGGACAGAAGCAGTGCAGACAAGAGTCTCAATTTCATGGGGTCTCCTTTTATGGACATCGCATCGCGGTTGCGATGCCTTTGGCGATGTGTTCTGTTCAGCAGAACATCGTTTTAAAATGCTAGGTTTCGCGGCCCGCCGTGTCAACGGGGTTTGCGCGATTCGCCTCACAAAAAGGAAACAAAAGTTGCGCGCGCACGCACACGCCTCGTCGGGCCGAGGGGTCGGAACGAGGTGGCTTCGAAGTTGTGGGGCGTTGCCGGGGCGCCTCACGGCGCGCATTCGTCGGCCCTGCCCGGCGCCTCACGGCGCCGTGCAGGAATATCTCACTCGCCGATGTCGGCGGCCTTCGCGCGAGGGCGCGCGGGCGATTTGGCCGCTGCAGGCTTCGCGGCCTTGGAGGCAGCACTCCGGCGCTTCGGTTCCGGCAGGTGCCAGCCGCTGAAGCTGGCGTCGTCGGGGTTGCCGCCGCAGGTGCGCGTCAACTCCTTCGCATACTTGAACAGCACCGGCACGATGCGCGCCTCGCCCAGTTCTTCCAGCCGGTAGCGCGGGCCGGAGACGCTCAATGCACCCATCAACCGGTTGCCGCTGCCGAACACCGGCGCGGCGAGCGCGGCGGTTTCGGCATCGCGTTCGCCGAAGGAGGCGGCATACATCGTGCGGCGGATCTCATCGAAGCGCTCGCCGCGCGTGCCGGCAAAGGCGCGCAACACGTGGCCGGCCGCGCCCACCGTCAACGGCAGCCTGTCGCCCACGTGCACCGAATCGCGGATCGCGCGGGTGCTGTCGACGCGGTGCAGGCAGATGCGCCTGTCGTCCTCACTGACATAGAAGGACGCGCCTTCGTGCAACTCGGCCGCGAGGTTCTCCAGCACCGGCGGCACGATCTCCGAGGTGCGGAAGTGGCGCTGGTACAGCGAGCCCAGCAGCAGCACCTTCGAGCCGAGCCGGTACAGCCCCTCCGGGTTGCGCAACACATAGCCGTATTTTTCCAGCGACTTGATCAGCCGCAACACCGTGCTCTTGTACAGGCCCGTCCGTTTCGAGATCTCGACGAGCGTGACCCTGTCCTCGGTCAGCGCATCGAGTATCGACAGTGCCCGTTCTACAGCCGCTACGCCGCCTTCGTCTGCCATGCCACGCCCCGTTCCATGCTTCGAAACGCAGAGGTTAGCCGATCGGCCGCCGGCACCCCGATTTGGGCGGCTCCGGCGACGCCTGAGCCGATCTAGTGGGTTTACCTAGGCGCGATCGAAACGATTGACTTTAGAATACTGTACTGCTGCACGGAACGCTCCCCGCGGTTCATGCGGTTCGAGTTCAGAGCGCCCGACCCTCCCGAGATCGTCATGACCACACACGACACGCTGCCGAAGTACCAACACTTCATCGATGGCGCCCCGCACCCGCCGAGTTCCGGCGAATACCTGCCCACCGACGACCCCTTCAGCGGCAAGACCTGGGGCCTGATCGCCCGTGGCAACCGGGCCGATGCCGAGCGCGCGGTGGCGGCTGCACGCACTGCTTTCGAGAACGGCGCCTGGCCAGCGCTCACGCCTTCCGAGCGCGGCCGCATGCTGTGGCGCCTGGCCGACCTGATCACCGCCAACGCACCGCTTCTCGCCGACATCGAGCGCCGCGACAACGGCAAGCTCGCGACCGAGGTGGTCTCGCAGGTCAAGTACATGGCCGACTACTTCCGCTACTACGCCGGCCAGGCCGACAAGGTGGAAAGCAAGGTCATCCCCACCGACAAGAAAGGTGTGTTCGCGTACACGCGCTACGAAGCCAAGGGCGTGATCGCGATCATCACGCCGTGGAATTCGCCGCTCACGCTGACGAGCTGGAAGCTCGCGCCGGCGCTCGCCGCGGGCTGCACCGTCGTCATCAAGCCGTCTGAATTCACATCGGCCTCGATGCTCGAATTCGCGGCACTGTTCGCGCAGGCCGGCTTTCCCAAAGGCGTGGTCAACGTCGTCACCGGTCTCGGGCCGGAAGTCGGCGAAGCGCTGGTGACGCACCCGGATGTGGCGCACATCGGCTTCACTGGCGGCTCGGCCGCGGGCCGCAAGATCTACGAACTCGCGGCGAAGAACTTCAAGACCGTCACGCTCGAATTGGGCGGCAAGTCACCCAACATCGTGTTCGACGATGCGGATCTCGACCAGGCGGTGAAGGGCGCCGTCTCGGGCATCTTCGCGGCCTCGGGGCAGAGCTGCCAGGCCGGCTCGCGCTTGCTGGTGCAACGCGGCGTGCATGACGAGTTCGTGGCCAAGCTGATCGCGTTCATGAAAGACGTGAAGCTCGGCGACCCATCGGATGAGACCACGCAGGTCGGCCCCATCGCCACCCGCCCGCAGTTCGAGAAGATCCTGTCGTACATAGCGATCGCGAAAGGCGAAGGCGCAACCTGTGTTCTGGGGGGCCGCTCGCGACCCGACCTCGGCGCCGGCCAGTTCGTCGAGCCGACCATCTTCACCGGCGTGCGCAACGACATGCGAATCGCGCAGGAGGAGGTCTTCGGCCCGGTGCTGGCCGTGATCCCCTTCGACGACGAGCTAGAGGCCGTCCGCATCGGCAACGACACCGCCTACGGACTGGCCGCCGCGGTGTGGACGCGTGATTTGCGCCGCGCCATGCTGATGACCGAGAAGCTCAAGGCCGGCACCGTGTGGGTCAACAACTACCGCGCGACCAGCTTCACCTCGCCGTTCGGCGGCTTCAAGGAATCGGGCATCGGCCGTGAATCGGGCAGCGAGGCGATCCGCGAATACCTCGAGACCAAGTGCGTCTGGATCTCGTCGGACCTCGACGTGCCGAACCCGTTTGTGCGTCGCTGATTCGCCGTTGATTCGTCGCAGATCGAGCCCTATGAAAAGAATCGACTCATGAGCCCCGCGCTGAACGGCATCCGCGTACTCGACCTGACCAATGTGCTCGCCGGGCCCTTGTGCGCGTATCAATTGGCCCTGCTGGGCGCGGAGGTGGTCAAGGTCGAGGTGCCAGACGGTGGCGACCTGGCGCGCCAGCTCGGTGCCGATGCAACGCTGAACGCGCGCCACATGGGCGCCTCGTTCCTGGCACAGAACGCCGGCAAGAAATCGGTGACGCTGAACCTCAAGTCGGCCAAGGGCAAGGAGGTCTTGCATCGCCTGGTCGCGACAGCCGATGTGCTGGTGGAGAACTTTCGGCCCGGTGTGATGGCGCGGCTCGGTGTTTCGTACGAAGACCTCAAGCAGACCAACCCCAAGCTCGTGTACTGCGCCATCTCCGGCTTCGGGCAAGACGGGCCGATGCGCGGCGCGCCGGCTTACGACCAGATCATCCAGGGCCTCTCGGGCATCATGAGCATCACCGGCACGCCGGAGGCCGCGCCGCTGCGCGTGGGCTACCCGGTCGCCGACACGCTGGCCGGCATGATGGCGGCGTTCGCCATCAGCAGCGCGCTGGTGCGGCGCAACGCGACCGGTGAAGGCGGCTTCATCGATGTCTCGATGCTCGATTCGGCGTTGACTGCAATGGGCTGGGTCGTCTCCAACTACCTGATCGCCGGGGTGGAGCCACAAGCGCATGGCAACGACAACATCACCGCCGCGCCGTCGGGCGCGTTCAAGACGCGCGACGGGCTGATCAACATCGCCGCCAACAAGCAGGAGCAGTTCGTAGCCCTGGTCGTGCTGCTGGGCCGCGAAGACCTGGCCACCGACGCACGCTTCGCGCAGCGCGAGAACCGCAAGCGCAACCGCGCGGCGTTGACGGTCGAACTCGAAAGCGTGCTGGTGATGCGGGACTCGGCCGAGTGGGAGCGCGAGCTGAACCGCATCGGCGTGCCCGGCGGTTCGGTGCTGAGCGTGCCGCAGGCGCTCGCGCTGCCGCAGGTTCAGCAGCGCGACTTCCTGAAGACCTTCGAACGCGCCGATGGCCTGGATGGCCCGTTGACCGTCTCGCGCACCGGCTTCAAGCTTTCGGGCGGCAACCCCGATGTGCACACGCCGCCGCCGCAACTCGGCGCGAACACCGATGAATTCCTGCAATCGGTGGGCTACAGCGCGCAAGAGATCGCGGGCTTTCGGGAAGAGGGCGTCATATGAGCGTGAACATCGGCAAACCTGCCAAGCCACCCAAGACCGCCGACGAGCGCCTGCAGGATGCGAGCGACTGGTGGACGACTTCGATCATCGACATCCAGCCCGGCAAGATCGGCGTGCGCGGCTACCCGATTCAGGATTTGATCGGCCGCATCCGCTTCCCCGACATGGTGTGGCTGATGCTGCGCGGCGAGCTGCCCACGGCTGCGCAATCGGCGCTGCTCGAAGCGGCGATGGTCGCGGCCGTCGACCACGGCCCGCATGCGCCGTCGATTGCCATCTCACGCATGGCGGTGACCTGCGGCCTGCCGCTGAACGGCGCGATGGCCTCGGCCATCAATGCGCTCGACGATGTGCACGGCGGTGCCGGCGAGCAGTGCATGGAGTTGTTCGTCGACATCGACCAAAGCGCCGGTGAAGATGAGGCCACGGCCGAGCAGATCGAAGCCGGCATCGACCGCTTCATCGCTGCGAACGGCAAGATCATCCCCGGCTTTGGCCACCGCTGGCACGGCGTCGACCCGCGTGCGGTGCGGCTGCTGCAGCTGGTGCGCGAAGCGCAGGCCAACGGTGAAGTCGGTGGCCGTTTCGGCCGCATCGCCGAGGGCGTCGAACGCATCATGCAGGCGCGCAAGGGCAGCCCGATCCCGATGAACATCGATGGCGCGACGGCAGTGATCTACTGCGAACTGGGCTTCGAATCGCCACTCGGCCGCGGCCTCTTCATCCTCTCGCGCTCGGTCGGCATCCTCGCGCACGCGTGGGAGCAGACGCAGCAAGGCGGCCGCATCAAGGGGCCGATGTCCCCCGGCATTCCGTACCGCTACACCGGTGTCGAGCCACGGTCGCTGAACGGCGACGGCGACACCCCCGCGCACTGATTGCGTCACCGATCACCGCCACCGATCATCTCTTCTCGAACTGTGAGGCCCCCATGAAACAACTGATCTCGAAGCAACTCGTCAAGTACCTCGAAGACCGCGGCGTCGAGTACCTGTTCGGCCTCTGTGGCCACACCAATATCGCGGTGCTGACCGCGCTCGAAGGCTCGAAGGTCACCTTCGTCAACACCCGCCACGAGCAGATCGCCGCGCACATGGCCGATGGCTACGCGCGGGCCAGGCACAAGACCGCCGTGCTGCTCTCACACCTCGGGCCGGGGCTGACGAACGCCTCGACCGGCGTGGCCAATGCCGCGCTCGATTCGATCCCCATGGTGGTGATCGCCGGTGACATCCCGAGCCACTACTACGGCAAGCACCCGCACCAGGAAGTGAACCTGCATTCGGATGCGTCGCAGTCGGAGATCTACCGCCCGTTCGTCAAGCGCGTGTGGCGCGTCGAACGCCCGGACCTCTTCCCCGAAATCCTCGAGAAGGCCTTCCAGCTCGCCGAAAGCGGCCGCCCGGGCCCGGTGCTGGTCTCGGTGCCGATGGACATCTTCTCGATGGAAGTCGATACCGCCCTCTTCGAGCGCCTGGCGCTGCACACGAAGGCGCTGCACAAGCCTTCGATGGACGACCCGACGGCCGAGAAGATCGTGCGCGCTTTGCTCGAAGCCAAGAACCCGGTGATCTACGCCGGCGGCGGCATCCTGGGGGCCGACGCGGCCGCGGAACTCGCCGAGTTCGCCACGCACCTGCAGATCCCGGTCGCGCACTCGTTGATGGGCAAGGGCGCCCTGCCCGACGACCACCCGCTGACGCTCGGCATGACCGGCTTCTGGGGCACCAAGTTCGTCAACGAGAAGTGCCGCACCGCCGATTGGGTGATAGGCCTGGGCACGCGCTTCGCGGAGGCCGATTGCAGCTCATGGGAAGACGAGTTCACCTTCAGCTTCCCGCCGACCAGGCTCATCCACATCGACATCGACCCGAACGAGATCGGCCGCAACTACCCCGCAGAGATCGGCGTCGTCACCGACCTGAAGCAGGCGCTGACCGTGCTGAACCGCGTCGCGAAGACGCTGGTGCCCACCGCGCGCAAGAACGAAAAGCTCGTCGTCGAGATCGCCGACTACCGCGCCGAGTTCCTCGCCGACAACCGGCCGTTGACGGTGGCGCCGGGCTTCCCGATGCAGCCGGAACGCATTCTCTCGGTGGTGCGCGAAGTGCTCCCGCGTGACGCGATCATCACCACCGACGTGGGCTGGAACAAGAACGGCGTCGGCCAGCAGTTTCCGATCTACACGCCGGGCAGCATCCTCACGCCGGGCGGCTTCGCGACCATGGGCTTCGGTGCGCCGGCAGCCCTCGGCGCCAAGCTCGCCTGCCCCGACAAGGTGGTGCTGGCACTCGTCGGCGACGGTGGTTTCGGCCAGAACCCGGCCATGCTCGCGACCGCGGTCGAGATGGGCATTCCGGTCATCTGGGTCGTCATGAACAACGGTGCCTACGGCACCATCGCCGGCCTGCAGATGGCCCACTACGGCACGACGGTGGGCTGCATCTTCAAGCGCGACGGCAAGCCCTACTCGCCCGACTTCGCCGCCGTGGCGCGCGCCTACGGCGCCGAGGGCGTGAAGATCGAATCGGCCGACCAGTTCAAGGGCGTGCTGACCGAAGCCATCGCATCCGGCAAGCCCTTCGTGATCGACGTGGCCATGCTCAACAACCCGGTGCCGACGGCAGGCCACTGGAACATCAACGACATCTACTCGCCGGGCAAGCGGGATGTGTCGCATGTTTCGATTCCATGACGTCGATCCGGTGATGCCATGACGATTCACCAACCGACCGCCGCCGTGCAGGAGTCTTTCGGCCAGGCGCAGCAACACGCCGCGGCGATGGCCGGTGGCCCGCCGCCCGCGTGGAAACCGCCTTCGCGCGGCCCGCGCCGTTCACCGCTGTGGATCGGCCTGGCGGCCGCGTCGGTCGTCGCGAGCGGTGCAGTCGGTTGGTTCGGAGTCGAGTGGTTCGGTGGCGCGACCCGGGCTGCGCCGACGCGCGTGGGTGATCACGGCGGGGCGACATCGGCTGATCGATCGCTAGCGACTGCGTCGAGTTCTCTTGGCGCTGCGACGCCGCCCGCGCCACGGATCACGGCTGCACCGGTCGCCGCAACACCAGCCGTTGCTGTGCCCATGTCACTCACGGTGACGCGCCAATCCGGCCTGATCCGCATCGCCTCGACGAACACATCGCTCGCCGAAGTCGTCCGCGGACTGGCGCAGGCCACGCACACCAACGTCAAAGGTGGAGAGGGCCTCGCGGCCATCACGACGCCCATCACGCTGAACTGGCAAGGCAACGACACAGCAGCCGCCTGGGACGCCCTGCTCGGCCGCTTCGCGAGCATCGCCGTGTCGTGCAGCAGCGCGGCGTGCGATCTGTGGATCGTCGGTGTCAACGCGCCGCGTGCGGCGGGTGGTTCGCCAGTCAACGCAGCGACCACGACGATCGCTGAACCAGTGCAGCCTGCGCGCCCTGCCGTGCCCGTGCCGGGCCACGTGGAAAGCCCTGCGCAGCAGCCAGGCAGCGAAGAGAACTCCGAGACGAACTGAGCGAAGCAAAATAGAAACGCCGCCCAAGGGGCGGCGTTTTTGTTTGTCGCCTTCCGGCAGTATCAGTGAAAGAACTTCGCCGGCCCCGTCACCAGCCACGGGAACAGCACCATCAGGAACATGATGATGAACTGCGCCAACATGAAGGGGAGCACGCCCCGGGTAACGCTGTCCATCGATATTCGACCGACCCCGGCGACGACGTTGAGCACGACTCCCACCGGTGGCGTGATCAGGCCGATCGCGTTGTTCATGATGAACATGACGCCGAAGTAGACCGGGTCGATGCCCGCGGCGCGGACCAGGGGCATGAGCACGGGCGTGAGGATCAGGATGGTGGGCGTCATGTCCATCGCGGTGCCGACGATCATCACCAGCACCATGATGGCGGCCATCAGCAGGATGGGGCTGTCGAGGAAGGGCTGCAGCATGACGACCACCTTGCCTGGCAGGTCGGCCACGGTGATGAGCCAGGCCGAGACCATGGCCGCGGCCACCAGGAACATCACGACCGCAGTGGTGCGCGCGGCTGTCACGAAGATGCCGTAGAGCTGCGAGAACTTCAGCTCGCGATAGATCACGCTCGAGACGAAGAGCGCGTAGACCGCGGCGACCACACCGGCCTCGGTGGGCGTGAACACACCGAAGCGCAGGCCGACGAGGATGATGATGGGCAGCAGCAGCGCCCAGGCGCAGCGGCGGAAGCTCGCGAAGACTTCGGCGGCGGGCTTGCGTGCCGGCGGAACGATGTTCTCCTTGCGCGCGACGATCGCCCAGGTGATCCACAGCGAAACGCCGATCAGCAGGCCGGGCGTGATGCCGGCCATGAAGAGCTTGGAGATGGAGACGTTGGCGGTCACGCCGAAGATCACCAGGCCGATCGATGGCGGCAGGATGGGCGCGATCACGCCGGCCGAGGCGATCAGCCCCGCGGCGCGCTGCGGCGCATGGCCGGCCGCGACCATCATCGGCAGCAGCAGTGTCGTCAACGCCGCGGCATCGGCCACCGCACTGCCGGAGAGTGCCGAGAGCATGACCGACGCGACGATGGTCACGTAGCCCAGGCCGCCGCGGATGTGGCCGACGAGCGCCAGCGCGAATTCGACGATGCGCTTGGAGAGGCCGCCCACGTTCATGATCTCGCCGGCCAGCAGGAAGAAGGGCACGGCCAGCAGCGGGTAGTTGTCGGCGCCGCCGATGACGTTCTGCGCAAGGATCTGCGCGTCGAACATGTCCATGTGCCACATCAGCGCCACGCCGCAGGCGAGCAGCGAGAACGAGATGGGAATGCCGATCGCCATGGCGAGCAGCAGCGAACCGAGGAAGATGGTCAGGGTCATGAGGGGTTGGCGAATTGGCTCAGCGCGGCTTCGAGGCGTCGTGCGGTGGGAGGTCGAGCGCGGCCACGTCTTCCGACTCCTGGATCATCACCAGTTGGTCGTCGCCCACGCGGCCGGTGAACAGCAGCCACAGGTCGAGCAGCAGCATCAGGCCGCCCGATACCGCGAAGAACACGCCGGCGAAGTAGACGATGGCCAGCGGCAGTTGCGACGAGGGCGCCAGCACATCCATGTTGATCTTGACCTGCGCCATGCTGCCCTGGTAGACGAGCCAGCACACATAAAGCATCGTCAGGTGGCCCAGCACCAGGCAGATCTTCTTGCCGAGGGGCGGGAGCCGGGATACCAGCGCATCGGTGCCGAGGTGGGCATGCTCGCGCAGCGCCACCACGGCCCCCATGAAGGTCACCCACACAAAGAGCCAGCGCCCCAACTCTTCAGACACGGTGATGCCGGAATTGAAGGCATAGCGCAAAACGACGTTGCCGAACACCAGCACAACCATCACGAACAGCGCTGCCGCCATCAGGGCGCACAGCACTTTGCAGTAGAGATCGGCAACTCGTTCCACGGGGACTTTCTAAATCAGAATTTCGTCAATCAGAACTTCGAGACGCGATCGACTTCGCTCTTGAAGGTGGTCACGATCGCCGGCTCATAAGCGGCCGAGTACTTGTCGATGACCGGCTTGATTTCGGCGCGCATCTTCGCGAGTTCGGCGGCAGGCACTTCGTTGACCAGCATGCCCTTGGCCTTCAACTCGCCGATGGCCTTGCCCGCGGCTTCGCGGCTGGCCACGCGCTGGTAGTCACGCGCTTCGGTCGCGGCATCCTGCAGCAGCTTTTGCTCGACCGGCGAGAGCTTGTCCCAGAACTTCTTGCTGATCAGGATGATGTTGGCAGCGTACACATGGTTGGTGACGCTCAGGTACTTCTGCACCTCGTAGAACTTGTTCGACAGGATCACGGCGAAGGGGTTCTCCTGCCCATCGACGGCCTTGCTTTCGAGCGCGTTGTACAGCTCGGCGAACGGCAGCGGCAACGGGTTGGCCTTGAAGGTCTTGAAGGTGTCGAGGAACACCGGGTTCGGGATCACGCGCAGCTTGATGCCTTCGAGATCTTCACCCTTGGTGATGGGGCGCTTGCTGTTGGTCACGTTGCGGAAACCCAGGTCCCAGAAGGCAAGCGCGACCAGGCCTTTCTCCGGCAGCTTGGCGGTGAGCTGCTTGCCCAGCGGGCCGTCGAGCATGGCATCGGCCTGCTTGAAGTTGCTGACGACGAAGGGGAAGTCGACCAGGCCGAATTCCTTGACGATGCCGACCAGCGAAGTCGTGGCCGGGGCCTGCATCTCCTGCACGCCGCCTTGCAGCGCCGAGGTTTGCTGCATCTCGTTGCCGAGCTGGTTGGCCGGGAATTCCTTCACCGTGATCTTGCCGCCGCTCTTGGCCGCGACCAGCTCGGCGAACTTCTTCACACCCATGCTCACCGGGTGATCGGTGTTGTTCAGGTGGCCGAAGCGAATGGTGCGTTCCTGGATGTCTTGCGCCTGCGTGAGGGCGGCGCTGGCGAGCATCAGCGCCATCGTCGTCAGTTTGATCAGGGGTGATTTCATGAGGTCTCCAAAGGGGGAAGTGATCTTTGTGTCGATGACGATGCTGGAAAGGGCATCCAGACTTGTTTCACCAGACAGAACGCGGTTCCAATTCTAGGTGAACAGAGGTTCGGGTCAACGAGGGTTCGCCCTAGGTTTGGGCCGGGTAGCGGCCGCCCAGTTCGGCGGTGACCTCGCGTGCCACGCGCAGCACATCGGCACCATGGCTGCGCTGCAGGCGCATGGCCGGCATCGTCAATGCGATGACGCCAGCGAGAGCGCCGCTGGCCTCGAACACCGGTGCCGCGATGGCCGCCACTTCGCGCACCAGATCGGTCGGCGCGACCACCAGTGGCTCACGCACGGTGCGCGTGCCACGGGTCGAAGGCGCGTTGCCGAAGGCCGTGAAAACCGCGCCTGCCGCACCCTTGCCGAGCGGCAGCAACGCACCGACCTGCGTGTGGTCACATACCGTCTGCGGCGAATCGACGCCGTACATGCAGAGCCGCTTCGCGCCCTGGCGGATGTGGTACGCCGCACTCTCGCGCGTGGCCTCGACGAGTTCGCGCAGCGCCGGCACGATCACGTTTTCCATCGAGAACGATGCGGCGTAAACCGCGTGCAGCCGCGGGATCGTCGAGCCCAGGCTGAAGCGGCCATCGACGTGGCGCACGACGAGATGCGAGTGCGTCAGCGAGGCCAACAGGCGCAGCACGGTGCTCTTGTACTGGCGGCTTTCGTCGGCGAGTTCGGCCAGGCTCAGCAGCGGACGATCGGGCGTGAACACGTCGAGCAAGGAGATGGCGCGATCGACCGCACCCACCCCGCCGGGGGCCGCCCGCTGTTCCGACAGCGAAGGCTGTGCTGCTTTCCGTGGCATCGAATCTCGTCTCCGGGAATGCCTGCGCGGAGCCCCTTAAAGCGTGTGCTGCCCGGGTTTGCGCGGCTTGTCGTGTGATGCATCGGATGATACGCTGTTCTTTCTGCCAGAACGCTTCGGGTTGTCCCCCGGAGTGCGAGCAAAGACCCGACACACCCGGTCGCGTGATCGCCGTTACGCTTCACCCACCGTTTTCGAGGACCCCACCATGCGCACCCAACTCATCGCCTTGCTGGCGGGCACCGCCTTCGCCCAAGGCGCTGCCGCACAGGCCCAACCCGACATCCTGTACAACGGCAAATGGTCGGCAACCATCGTGGCCGAAGGCGGCAAACGCCAGGTGTCACAACTGCTGCTCAGCGGGTTCAGCGGCACCTGGCTCGGCAAGGTCGACGCGGTAGACAACGCCAAGAAGCCCTGCACCGCCACGAAGTTCCCCATCACCGTTCAGACCAGCAACGACACCAACCTCGACTTCACCGTTTGGGGTTCGACGGTCTCACCGGCGTGCAAGGACTTGACGATCGAAATGAAGCCGACGGGGAACGATGTGTTCGAGGGGACGGTGGGCGGTGTGGGCGCGATCAGGGTGGCGCGGCACTGAGGGCGGAGACTGCCTTGGCCCGTTCCGTGCTGTGGCAATATGGCGGGCTCGGGGGAACGCCGTACAGGGTAGTCCTCAATGAAAAACGTCGATCATGCGGGTGGTTCCACGGCGATCCTGGCCTTGGGTGGTATCGGCGTTCTGCTGTTCCCATTCTCACCGCCGTCGGCTATCGCGACATCACGTACTTTTGCGTGGCGCTGCCGGCCGTGCTGGCTCACATTCAAGAATGGCCGCGGCAGACTTTAACGCTTGTTTTAATACGCGCGCGTTTGGGTTTTTTTCGCAGGCTAGGATCGGTAGGTGGGTCTGCGCCGCGCAATGGCTCACCGCGAAACATGGCCTCGAAGTGTTCAGCTTGGTGCTCGACGGCGAGCTGCCGTGCGATACAGGCGGTCAATGAAGATCGTCAGGGAGCATGGCCTGACGCGGAAGCTGATCCGTGCTGACCAGGCGGATGACGTCGACATGGGTGGCCTCTTCGACGTACCAGAACCATAGCTTGGTCTTGCCCACGCGCCTCCACTGAAGCTCAGTGACACCGAGTAGCTGGCCGATTCGCCGTGAGCCGGTGGCGGGAGCCTCGGAAATCGACAGCAGGCACTCTTGCATCTCATCGACCAAGGTCGCGGCGGACGCTTCGCCGGCTGCATTGCGACGGTAGGCTACCTGGCGAATCATGTCTTCGATGGCGGCAGGGCGACGGTGTATCGGCTTCATGCCTTCCCGGTGGCAGGCGAGCGAGCCACCGCGCGGAGCGCTACCCAGTCCCCATCGGACATCGGAACCGATTCGCCGCTGTCGATGCCGGCCTGATACAGCGCACGCAGCTGCCTGGCGGCCTCTTCGTCGCGCCGAATCAGTTCCCGCACGTACTCACTGGCGTTTCCGTACAGGCCGGAACGAAGACGCTCATCGACCACCTCCCGCAGGGCATCGGTGAGAGAGACGTTCATGGTGGGGGTCTTGGTGCGCATGCCGCCATTGTTGGCGAATGGCAAAGTTTGTCAACCCGGGCACATCGCTTTGAAGTCGCAGACACGGGCCGCACGCAGTGCAGTTGTCAGCGGTGGAACTGCGCCAATCGGCGGCGCGCGTCAAGGTAGTTGTCGCCTCGTTTATGCAGCCAGCGGCTGTATTTCTGGTTTTGCTGTGTGAGCCCGAACGATGGAGTCGCGTTCGGGGTTGAGGGTCACCGCACCGATCGGTGTCCAGTTGCGAGTTCTGCCGGACCAGCGGGCTGGATTGAGGGCTTGAGCGCGTGTGTA
>JAMFRW010000086.1 GCA_026224975.1 Rhodoferax sp.
CCAGCGCCGCGTTCTGCTGCGTGCCTTCGTCGATGGAGGCCACGGCCTGGTTCACCTGCACGATGCCGCTGCTCTGCTCGGTCGTCGAGGCGCTGATGTCGCCCATGGTCGCGACCACACGCTGCACCACTTCGCCACCACGTCCGGACACGTCGGCGGCGGATGTGGCGAGCTGGCTGGCCTGGCGCGAGCTGTCGGCGTTCTGCTGCACGGCGGTCGTCATCTCCTGCGTCGACGCGGCGGTTTTCGTAGGCCCGACGGACCGGTGGGAGCCTCGACGGACCTCATTCACTGGTGCCAACCTCACCCCCGCTTCGCCTTCGTCGCCCCCCACCCCCCACCCCCTCCCGATCACAAGGCGGCACCCCCGCAAACGCCTCTGCCAGGAAATCGATCATCACCCGCACCTTGGCGCTGAGGTGGCGGCGGCTGGGGTAGACGGCGAGCACGTCGATGTCGGCCATGCGGTAGCCGGGCAGCAGGGGCACGAGGCGGCCGGCGCGCAGGTCGTCGCCGATGAGGAAGGTGGGTTGCCAGATGATGCCGGCGCCGGCCACGGCGGCGGCGCGTGCCGTGTCGCCATTGCTGGTGTGCATGACGCAGGCGACGCGGGCCACGTGCTCCAGGCCGTGCTCGTCGAAGAGGTGCCAGTCGTCGCCCGTCGCCGCGTGGGTGTAGCCGATGCAGGCGTGCGCGGCCAGATCGGCCGGCGTCTTGGGGCGGCCGTGGCGGCGCAGGTAGGCCGGTGAGGCGCAGACGATGTTGTGCGAGGCGGCGAGCTTGCGCGCGGCGTGCGCGGTGGAGCCGGTGCGCGAGATGCGGATGGCCAGGTCGTAGCCTTCGTCCACCATGTCCACCACCCGGTCGATCAGCTCCACATCGAGTTCGACCTCGGGGTGCTTCTGCATGAATTTCGGCCAGAGCGAGGCCAGGTGCAGGATACCGAAGCTCAGCGGCGCATTGATGCGCAACCGCCCCCTGGGCTGCAGCGTGGCGAAGCTGGCGAGCGCTTCGGCCTCCGCCACTTCTTCGAGGATGGTGCGGGCGCGTTCGTAGAGCGCCTGGCCGCTTTCGGTGAGCGAGAGCTTGCGCGAATGCCGGTTGAGCAGGCGCGTGCCCAGGTGCGATTCGAGTTCGGCGATGTAGCGGGTGACGTTGGCTGGCGATGTGTCCAGCGCATCGGCCGCGCGGGCGAAGCCTTGTTTGGCAACGACGGCAACGAAGACTTCGAAGGCACGCAGGCGATCCATGTTTCTCCCTCGGGTAGCAAGCGGCGGCAGCGCCAAGGTTCATGAAAGCTGAACCGATCATGAAGCCGGCGGCCCTTTCGCGCAGCAAAGATGAATCCTACATTGGCTTCACGGCGAAACCGCCGCTGCTTCGAACCCTCAGGAGAACCCCATGACCCCCTCGCCATCGAAGACGCTCGACACTACCGCCACCACCACCCGCCGCGCCGTGCTCGGCATGGCCTTGACCGCTGGCGCGGCACTCGCTGCCGGCTCGCTGCCCCTCACCGCGCAAGCTGCCACCTGGCCCGCCGCCTTCACCGAGCGCGATGCGCAAGTGAACGGCGTGAAGCTGCACTACCGCATTGGCGGCAGCGGCAGCGCCGTGGTGCTGGTGCACGGTTATGCGCAGACCAGCCACATGTGGGCGCCGCTCGCGGCCGAGCTGGCCAAGCGCCAC
>JAMFRW010000087.1 GCA_026224975.1 Rhodoferax sp.
ATCCAGACCGTGGTAGCTGACAGCGCCGGCTGCTGCGGCGCCATCCGCACGCACCTGAACGACCACGAAGGCGGTCTGGCCGACATGCGTCGCAACATCGACGCCTGGTGGCCGCTGGTCTCGGCCGGCACCGCCTCCGCGATCGTGATGAACGCGTCGGGCTGCGGCGTGACGGTCAAGGAATACGGGCATGCGCTCGCACACGACGCGGCTTATGCCGACAAGGCACGGCGCATCGGCGAACTGACGCGCGACCTGAGCGAGTTGCTGCCCGACCTGGTGCCAGCGCTGAAGACCAAGGTGCGCATCGGCGCCGTTCAGAAGCTCGCCTTCCACCCACCGTGCACGCTGCAGCATGGCCAGCAGTTGCGCGGCGGCGTCGAAACGCATCTCAAGGCGCTGGGCTTCGACGTGAAGGTCGCGCCGAACGAAAGCCATTTGTGCTGCGGCTCGGCGGGCACGTACTCCGTCCTGCAACCCGAGCTGGCCTACCAGTTGCGCGACCGAAAGCTGGGCAACCTCGCGCCGCTGGAGCCGCAGACGATCGTCTCGGCCAACATCGGCTGCATCCAGCATCTGCAGACCGGCACGCCGACGCCGGTCAGGCATTGGATCGAGGTGCTGGACGAGGCGCTGGTCTAGCCACGCGCCCGGCCGCTGTCCTCAGTTGGCAGCGGCGACCGGAGGTTCACTGTGCGCGAGTTTGGCCGTGCGCCAGGCACCGAGCGCTGCGGCAGACGCGGCGCATACGTTGGCGATGAGTTGCTCCCAGGCGTTGAAAGCCCAGGCGTTGTACATCCACAGCAGCGAGACGACGAGCATCGCCAGCCGCAGGCGCGCGCCCTGCAGGTAGAACATCGCGCAGGTCGACAGCAGCGACGCGCCGGTGACCAGGATCGTCGGCCAGCCATGCCAGGTGAGCACGCCCACGGCGAGGATCACCACCATGAACGCCGCGCAGGTGACGAGCCGCACGCGCGCCGTGTGCTTTTGCGTCAGCTGCGACATGGCCTGCCGGCCGACCGTGACGGCGTTGAGCGCGGCGCCGGTGGTCGCGCCAAGCATCAGGTTGTTGAAGGTCCACAGCACGGCGGCAAGGCCGGTCTTGGTGCGCAGGCCGCTGTCGGAGGTGCGCACCAGACTGCTGACGTTGAGCGCCAACGCGACGAGGCCGGTGGCGTGGATCAGAAGAATCGTGGACATGTGTGCAGGGCGGCTGGGCAGGTTTGTGCGCTGCACCATTCTAGATTTCATCTCCAAGGGTTAACCCGTCATTTGTGCCGAGGAATGCCGGCAAACGACAGGCTCGAATCGGAACACCACCACGTTTGAATGGCCGTTGCGCCACATGTCCCCTGAATGGTGGATATCGTTTGTGAACCCTGGCCGTGATGATTGCCCGCAGATGTAGCCGATTCGGCACCCAGGGAGATTCACATGCAATTCGACGAACGTGACGAAGGCGATTACCGGATCTACGCCGGTGCCATGCCCTCGGATGGCGAGGGCTACATCGCCGCAGTGGTCGTGAGCCGCGTACGCGGTGCAGCCGATACGCCGCGCGAGGCTTTTCGCGACAACAGCCTCGCCCACGGCCACCTGTGGACCTCGCCTTCCGCGGCGCTGTCTTACGCAGTCGGCAAGGGCCGCGAAGTGATCAACACCGAGTGCTACCGGCTTGCCTGCTGAGCGCACAGGCACGGTTCGACAGATTGCTGTATAAATCCACAGCATGAAGCCGAACCCAGCATCGAGAAGCGCGACACACGCCGTGCGCTACAGCTGCCGCCTGTGCGGCGCCACGAGCTACCGCCGCGTCGTCGGGCGCAATGCCGCCGGCGCGATCAAGGCGACCGGAGAGTACCAGTGCTCCGGCTGCTCGCTGACCTTCTTCGACGCCAAGGTCTGGCACGACGTGCCCGGGGCTTTGTCTTCCGCAGTGTCGCCTGCCACCGCTGGCTGACTCCCGCGCCGTAAGATGGCTGATCTGGTGCTTCCCAGCCCGTCAGCCATGACCCATCCTCACGACACCGACCCAGCGCACTCGCAGGCGCACCCGCAGTCACATTCCCACCTGAGCGACATGGACCTTCGCGTCCGCGCGCTCGAAACCCTGCTCACCGAAAAAGGCTACATCGACCCGGCCGCGCTCGACCGGCTGATCGAAACCTACGAGGTGCGCATCGGCCCGCA
The DNA here is from genome assembly GCA_026224975.1 of Rhodoferax sp. Classification (GTDB taxonomy): domain Bacteria; phylum Pseudomonadota; class Gammaproteobacteria; order Burkholderiales; family Burkholderiaceae_C; genus LMDS01. Next base: position 2,194 of record JAMFRW010000087.1, read on the forward strand.
CAACGGTGCACGCGTCGTCGCCAAGGCTTGGGCCGACGCGGAGTTCCGCAACTGGCTGGCTCGAGACGCTTCGGAGGCTATCGCCTCGCTCGGCTACAGCGGGCGCCAGGGCGAGCACATGGTTGCGGTCTTCAATGCGCCCGATGTGCACCACATGGTCGTCTGCACGCTCTGCTCCTGCTACCCGTGGCCGGTGCTCGGCCTGCCACCGGTCTGGTACAAATCGGCGCCCTATCGCGCGCGGGCGGTGATCGAGCCGCGCGCAGTGTTGCGCGAGTTCGGCGTAGAACTCGCTGCCGACAAACCCATCCGCGTCTGGGATTCGACCGCCGAAATCCGCTACCTCGTGATCCCCGAGCGCCCGCCCGGCACCGAAGGCTGGGGCGAAGAACAACTCGCCGCGCTCGTCACCCGCGATTCGATGATCGGCACGGGCCTGGCGCTGGCCCCATCGACCGCCACCCAAGGCGAACCCGCATGAACGGCGTGCACGACATGGGCGGCATGCAGGGCTACGGCCCGGTGCAGCCGGAGGCCGACGAGCCGCTGTTCCACGCCCCGTGGGAGCGCCGCGCCCTCGCCGTGACGCTCGCCATGGGCGCAACCGGCCAGTGGAACATCGACATGGCCCGCTCGGCGCGCGAGAACCTGCCGCCGGCGGATTACCTTTCGATCGGCTACTACCGCATCTGGCTCGCCGCGCTCGAAGTACTGATGCTGCAACGCGGCCTCGTCACCGCCGACGAACTTGCCGCCGGCCACGCCCAAGAGGCACCGAAGCCGATCGCGCGGGTGCTGCTCGCGGCGAATGTGGATGCGGCGCTCGCCAAGGGCACATCGACCGAGCGCCCGGCCGGCACCGAGGCACGCTTCGCCGTCGGCCAGCGGGTGCGCGCGCTCAACATAAACCCAAGCGGCCACACCCGGCTGCCGCGTTACGTGCGCGGCCACGTCGGCACCGTGGTGCAGGTGCACGGCACCCATGTGTTCGCCGATCGGCACGCACTGGGCGACGAAGCACCGCAATGGCTTTACGCCGTGGAATTCGCCGGCACCGATTTGTGGGGCGCTGCGTCCGACCCGCTGCTTCGCGTGTCGGTCGATGCCTGGGAGCCGTACCTCGAAGCGGCCGAAGCCATCGCATGAGCATCTGCCCGCCCGAAGCCCACGCCCTCCCCGGCCTGCCGACCGACGCCGACGGCCCGGTCTTCCGCGCGCCATGGGAAGCGCAAGCCTTCGCGATGGCGCTCGCGCTGCACGAGCGCGGCGTCTTCACCTGGCCCGAGTGGGCCCAGGCGCTGACCGAAGCCATCCGCGCCGCGCAAGCCGCCGGCGATGCCGACACCGGCTCGACCTACTATCAGCACTGGCTGGATGCGCTCGAAGCCCTCGTACAGCGCAAGGGCCTGGCGCAAGCCGAGCAACTTCACGCCCTCGAACACGCTTGGGAAGCCGCCTCGCTGCGCACGCCACACGGCGCGGCCATCGAGCTGACGGCTCAGGAGCGCGCGCTGGCGCACGGCTGAATTTCAAATACAACGGCCGCCGTCGACTTCCATCGCCACGCCGGTGATCATCGAGGCCTCGTCGCTGCACAAGAAGCACGCGGCGTTGCCCAGATCCGCCGGCGACGAAAACCGGCCAATCGGAATCGTCGCCAAAAACTTCGCCCGCATCTCCGGCGTGTCTTCGCCGAGGAAGGTCTTGAGCAGCGGCGTTTCACCCGCGACCGGGTTCAGCGCCACCACGCGCACGCCGAAGGGCGCGAGTTCGACGGCCATGGCGCGCGTTGCGGTGATCACCCAGCCCTTGCTCGCGTTGTACCAACTCAGCCGCGGCCGCGGGCTCACGCCGGCGGTGCTGGCGATGTTGAGGATCACGCCGGACTTCTGCGCCTTGAAACGCGGCACGACCTCCTTCGCAGCGAGATAGATCGCCTTGACGTTGATCGCGAGGATGCGGTCGAAGTCGTCTTCGCCCACCTCTTCCATCGCCTGCGGCAGGTGCGACACGCCGGCGTTGTTGACGAGGATGTGCAGGCCGCCGAAGAGTTCGTGAGCCGCTTCCACCATGGTCTTCACGTCGGCCGCGACGGCCACATCCATGCGCAGGCTGCGCGCGTTGGCCCCAAGCGCCGCCGCGACGCGCTCGCCGCCGGCCGCGTCACGATCGGCGATCAGCACCCGCGCCCCTTCGGCGACGAACTTCGCCGCAATACCTTCGCCGAAGCCCGAGCCGCCCCCGGTCACGATGGCCACCTTGCCTGCAAGCCGCATGCGAGTCTCCTGGTTTTTGTAGGTCGCCGGATTATCCGGCGCTACCAGCGGTAGGCCACGGTGGCGATCGCCTTGCGCTTGGTGCCGAACCAGCAATCACCGCGCTCCAGGCACGTGGCGATGGTGGTCTTGTCTGTCAGGTTGGAAACGTTCAGCGCCAGCCGCCACGGGCCTTGTTCATAGGCCACCAGCAGATCGAGCAAGGTGTTGGAGGGCACCCGGGTCACGTCGATGCCGTCGGTCGTTTCGCCCACGTAGCGCACACCCAGGCCGGCCTTCAGGCCCGGCAGTCCGTAGGCGCCGAACTTGTGCACCGCCCACACGGCGGCGGCGTTGCGCGGCACGCTGTTGAGCTGCTTGTCGAGGTAGCGCAGTTCGTCGGCGCCGACCGTCGTCTGACGCGCATCGGTGTAGGTGTAGCTGGCGACCAGGTCCCAGGCCGGCAGGTTGGCCGAGGCTTCGAGTTCGATGCCCTTGACGGTGACCTCGCCGCGCTGGATCGAGAAGTTGGCATGCGCAGGATCGGGGTCGGTGATCAGGCGGTTCTTTTCCTTGAGCTGATAGGCCGCAGCGGTGGCCGACAGGCGCTTGTCGGCCGGCGACCACTTCAGTCCGGCTTCGACCTGCTTGCCACGCTTGGGTTCGAACGCATGGCCTGCGAAGTCGGTGCCGCCCAAAGGCTCGAACGATTCGCTGTAACTCACGTAAGGCGAGAAGCCGCCATCGGCGAGGTACACCAGCCCGAGGTTCTTCGACGTGGCCGAGTCGGTTGCATCGGTGATGTTCTGCGTGCCGTCGGCGGCGGTCGAGTCGGTGCGTTGCTTGACCTTGTCGTGGCGCAAGCCGGCCACCAGCACCCATCGCTCGTCGAACTTGATCTGGTCTTGCGCCAGCAGGCCGATCTGCCGGACGCGGGTCTTGGTGAGAGACGAGTCGACACCTGCAAGATCGGGCAGCGGGAAGGTGCCGTAGACGGGGCTGTAGACATCGAGCGGCGTCGCCGGATAGTCGCCCCAGGAGCGTTGGCTCATGCGCGAGTTCATGCCGTCCACGCCCACCAGCAGCTTGTGCTTCGCGCGCCCGAATTCGAGCTTGCCTTCGAGCAGCAAGTCGGCGTTGGTGATGCGCGATGTGTCGTCGGTGAAGTACCAGAGGCGGTTGAGGTAGGTGCCGTTCGCGTCTGGCTGGCCGGCGGCGTTCTGGAAGCCTTCCCACCACGCGGCGTACATGGTGCGCATCTTGCCGTCGATGCTGTCGTGGCGCAGGTTGTGGCGCAGCGTCCAGGCGTTGTTCAGCTTCTGTTCGAACTGGTAGCCGATGCGCTTGCGCGTGCCGCCGTAAGTGTCCCAATCGGGCTCGCCGATGAAGGTGCTGAGGGGGATCTTGCCGTTGGGTGCGGCCGTGAGCGTGCCTTCGATCGGAAAGAAGGCATTGGTGTTGCCCGACTCGTCTTTCTGGTACTCGGCGTAGGCGGTGAACTTCGTCTCGGCGCCCGGCTTCCAGGTGATCGAGGGCGCGATGAACTGGCGCTTGTCGAAGGCGTGGTGGACCTGGGTGTCGGCATCGCGGTCGAGTGCTACCAGGCGGTATAAAAGCGAGCCGTCGGCATTGAGCGGGCCGGTAAGGTCGAGCGCCACCTGCTTGTGGCCGTTGTTGCCGAACTGCACGCTCACCTCGCGCATCGCCTCGTCCTGCGGGCGCTTGGAGACGAGGTTGACCACGCCGCCCGGCCCGTTCTGCCCCGCCATCACCGAGGCCGGCCCGCGCAGCACCTCGATGCGCTCGAAGGCAAAAGGCTCGTTGCGCACGTTGCCGTAGTAGCCGGTCAGTGGCAGGCGCAAGCCGTCGAGCAAGACCGAGGCGTCGCTGCCGCCGCGCAGGCTGAACCAGTCGCCGCGGTTGTCCAGGCCATACATCTCGGCGCGCACGCCGGCGCTGTAGCGCAGTGTTTCCTGAAGGGTCTGCGCGTTCTGGTCCCTGACCTGATCGGCGGTGATGACCGAGATCGATTGCGGCACTTCGTTGAGCGGCGTGTCGGTCTTGGTGGCCGTGCTGCTTCGCGTCGCGCGGTAGCCATCGACCGGGCCGGTCGCGTCTTCCTTGGTGGCGCTGGCCTTGACGCTGACAACGGGCAGTGTGGTTTCGCTCGGTTGCGCAGCCGGTGGCGTCGGCTTCGGCACAGGTGCGCTGGCAGCCGCAGATGGCGCCGGCGGCGTCTGGCTGTGTGCAGCGCCGGCCATCAAGGCAAGCGTGGCCGCGGCGGACAGCGCGGAGCGTGTCGCAACACCGGAACGAAAACCCGAAGGCAGATCACAGCGCGCAGGCCGGCAAGTCGAAGTCAGCATGGTTCACTCGTGGCTGGGCGTGGATGTCCACGCGTGGGGCACGGGCTGGCGACGGAGCTTGCTGGTGCTGGAGGAAGAGTCGCGAATTCTAGATGCGAACGGCTCTCATCTCCAAGTGATGCGTGTGGTGAGGGTGGGCGGCATCAACCGTGGTGGATCGCGATCGTCTTCAGCGTCGAAAAACCATAGAGCGCCTCGAAGCCCTTCTCGCGCCCGTGGCCTGAATGCTTGACCCCGCCAAAGGGCAGTTCCACGCCGCCGCCCGCGCCGTAATTGTTGATGAACACCTGGCCGCACTTGAGCGCGCGCGCCATGCGCATCTGCCGGCCGCCATCTCGCGTCCACACGCCGGCCACCAAGCCGAAGGCGGTGCCGTTGGCGATGCGCAGCGCCTCGGCCTCGCCATCGAACGCGATCAGCACCTGCACCGGGCCGAAGATCTCCTGCTGGGCCAACGCGTGGTCGGCGGGCACATCGTCGAACAGCGTCGGCCGAACATAGAAACCGCCACCCGGCACATGCTGCGGAATGCTGCCTTGCGCCGCCACGCGCAGGCCGCTGTCGCGGGCCAACGCGAGGTAGTGCTCGACGATGCCTTGCTGGCGCTTCGAGATTACCGGGCCCATGTCGAGATCATCCGTCGCCGGCCCGATGCGCAGCGCACGGTAGCGCTCGGCCATGCGCTCGCGAATGGCCTCGAACACCGGCCGCTCGACCAGGATGCGTGACGCGGCCGAGCAGGTCTGCCCGGCGTTCTGGATGCCGGCGTTCACGAGGAAAGGCAGGGCCGCCTCGAGGTCGGCATCGGCAAAGACGATCTGCGGGCTCTTGCCGCCGAGTTCGAGCGTCACCGGCACCGCATTGCGCGCGGCAGCGGACTGAATCGCGGCGCCTGTCGCGACCGAACCGGTGAACGAAATGTGCTGTACGCCCGGGTGCGCCGAAAGCGCCGCACCGGCTTCTTCGCCGAGGCCCGTCACCACGTTCAGCGCACCGGCCGGCAAGCCGGCTTCCATCGCGATGCGGGCGAAGGCCAGCACGGTGAGGCAGGCTTCTTCGGCCGGCTTCAGCACGCAGGCGTTGCCCATCGCGAGCGCGGCGCCCACGCTGCGGCCGACGATCTGCATCGGATAGTTCCAGGGCACGATGTGGCCGGTCACGCCATGCGGTTCGCGCAGCGTGAGGGCGGTGTAGCCGGCGAGGAACGGCAGCGTCTCGCCGTGCACCTTGTCGGCCGCGCCGCCGTAGAACTCGAGGTAACGGGCGAGCGCGATGGCATCGGCGCGGCCTTGCTTGAGCGGCTTGCCGACGTCGAGCGCTTCGAGCATCGCGAGCAGCTCGACGTTCTCCAGCACCTTGCGGCCGATGGCGCCCAGCAGGCGGCCGCGCTCGGCCGCGGTGAGCCGGCCCCAGTCGCCATCGAGTGCGGTTTGCGCGGCTTGAACGGCGGCATCGATGTCAGCGGCGGTGCCGCGGGCCATGTGGGCGAGGGGCGTGCCGTCGGAAGGGTTGTGGAGTTCGAGCTTCTGGCCGTTGCATGCGTCTTGCCAGCGCCCGGCGATCAGCAGGTGGTGGGTGGGGAACGGGATCTCGAACGGGGTCGAATCGGGCATGGTGTTGTCTCCGGCAGCGCTGCGGCCTCGAGCGGGCAATCTCGGTCATCATATTGGAGCCGGCACGTTATGCGCTTGCCGAACGACCACTGCCGACGGAGCCTCCCATCGCCATCTTCCTGCTCAAGCGCTTTGCGACCTTCGTGATCACGCTGCTCGCCGCCTCGGCCGTGATCTTCACGGTGCTCGACATCCTGCCCGGCAACGCCGCCCAGGTGATGCTGGGCGAAACCGCCACGGCGGAATCGATGGCCGCGCTCACGCAAAAGCTCGGGCTGGACCGGCCGCCGCTCACGCGCTACGGCCACTGGCTCGCGGGCATGGCGACGGGCGATCTGGGCACCAGCATCTCGTATGACACGCCTGTACGCGATCTGCTCGTCGAGCGCCTGACCGTCACGCTGCCGCTTGCGGTGATGGCGATGCTGCTCACCAGCGTGCTGGCGCTGGCGCTCGGGCTCTTTGCCGCGTCGCGCCACAACCAGTTGGGCGATGTGAGCGTGATGGCGGCGAGCCAGGTCGGCATCGCCGTGCCCAACTTCTGGTTCGCGATCCTGCTGATCCTGGTGTTCTCGGTGAAGCTGCAGTGGTTCTCGGCCGGCGGTTTTCCGGGCTGGGAGGACGAGCCGCTCGCGTCGCTCAAGGCGCTGGTGCTGCCGGCCGTGGCGCTGGCCGTGGTGCAGGCGGCGATCCTGGCGCGCATCACCCGCTCGGCCGTGCTCGATGTGATGCGCGAAGACTTCGTGCGCACCGCCCGCGCCAAGGGCCTCAGCCAGCGCGCCGTGCTGTGGCGCCACGTGCTGCGCAACGCCTTCGTGCCGGTGCTCACCGTCATGGGCCTGCAGTTCGCCAACCTGCTCACCGGCACCGTCGTCATCGAATACGTATTCGCGCTGCCGGGCATCGGCCGGCTGGTGTTCCAGGCGATCGCCAACCGCGATTTGCCGGTGGTGCAGAACGTGGTGATGCTGCTGGCCGCGGCGGTGATCGTGATCAACTTCGTCGTCGATGTGCTCTATGTGGTCGTCGATCCGCGCTTGAAGCTGGGGCACGCATGAGCGGATTTGCAGCCCGCTCCTTGCGCCACAAGAGCTTCGCCATCGGCGCCGTGCTGGTGCTGGCGCTGATCGCCACGGCCTTGCTCTCGTATGTGTGGACGCCCTACCCCGCCGCCGAAATCAGCATCCCCGACAAGCTCCAGCTCCCCTCGGCCGCGCACTGGCTGGGCACCGACAGCCTCGGGCGCGACATCGTCTCGCTGCTGATCGTGGGCGCGCGCAATTCGATCGCCGTCGGCGTGATCGCGGTGGGCATCGGCATCGCCTTCGGCGTGGGCCTCGGCCTGCTCGCCTCGGCGCGGCGCGGCTGGGTCGAAGAGGCGGTGATGCGCTTTTCGGACTTCACCTTTGCCTTCCCGGCGCTGCTCTCGGCCATCATGCTCACCGCCATCTACGGGCCGGGGCTGGTGACCTCGATCGTGGCCATCGGCATCTTCAACATCCCCGTCTTCGCGCGCATCACGCGGGCCGCCGCCAACGGCGTGTGGGCGCGCGAATACGTGCTGGCCGCGCGGGCCTGCGGCAAGGGTGCGCTGAGCATCACGCTCGACCACGTACTGCCCAACATCGCCGCCATCCTGATCGTGCAGGCGACCATCCAGTTCGCCGTGGCCATCCTGGCCGAAGCCGCCCTCAGCTACCTCGGCCTCGGCACGCAACCGCCGCAGCCTTCCTGGGGCCGCATGCTGAACGAGGCTCAAAGCATGCTGTTCCAGGCGCCGCAGTTGGCGATATATCCCGGCGTGGCGATTGCGTTGTCGGTGCTGGGGCTGAACCTGATGGGCGATGGCTTGCGGGATCTGCTGGACCCGCGCTTGTCGCGAGCGCGGTGATCAGTGAGTCGCTGGTCAATGCAGCTGCCCCGGCAACGTCGAATCCTGCGGCACGCTGAGCAGCCGCAGCGCGTCGCTGGCGTCCACCTCCACCCGGTCGCGGCCGGAGCGTTTGGCTTGATACAGAGCGCGGTCGGCGCGGTGGATGACTTCGTCGAAGCTCTCGCCGGCGGCCCACTGCGCCACGCCGACCGAGACGGTGGCGTTGACCGGGCCGGCATCAGTGTCGATCTCCACGCCGGCCACGTTGTGGCGCAGTGATTCGGCGACGCGGCGGGCGCGGTTCACATCGCAGCGGCGCAGCACGGTCACGAACTCCTCGCCGCCGTAGCGCGCCAGGCAATCACCGTCGCGCAGGCGTGTGCCCAGCAGGTTGGCCACGGCCTTGAGCACTTCGTCGCCCACGGGGTGGCCGTGGTGGTCGTTCACGCGCTTGAAGTGGTCCACATCGACGACGCAGACCGTGATGTCTTCGCGGTGCATGCGCACGGTCTCGGCCAGCGGCGCGGCAAAGGCGGCGAGGTAGCGGCGGTTGTAGAGGCCAGTGAGCGGGTCGCGGCTGGCGGCGTGGCTGGCATCGCGCAGCGAGCTGCCGAGCGAGGCGTTTTCGCTTTCCAGCCGGTGCCGATAGCCTTGCAGCTCCTGCACCAGCGCGGCGTTTTGCAGCTCGGAGGCCAGCGCCTGCAGCAAGGTGCCGTGGCCGCTGTTGACGCGCATCAGCAGCGCAACGGTGCACATCAGCGTGCCGGCCGCGAGCACCACCAGCACCATCGAACCCTGCAGCGCCATGCACGCGACCAGCGGGATGATGCTGGCGCTCACCAGCACCAGGCTGGCCGGCAGCGCCGCGAGGTAGGTGATGGTGAGCAGCGCGATGGCGACGAACGCCGCATACATCACCGCGAACAGGTTGAACGGCGAGATGTGGCCCTGCAGCACGATGGGCGCGATGCCCCAGAACGACGAGGCGACGAGCAGCAGCAGGTCATAAGTTCGGTCGGAACGAGGTTCGGCGGCGTCAAAGGTCGCCTGCATGCGCCGCACCCGCCACACGCGCACGCCGAAGATCGCGGCGAGCAGCGCCCAGGCCGCCAGCCGCGGAAACAGCGGCGCTTCGTATGCGAGGCCGAAGAGCAGGATGCCGAAAGAGATCAGCGAGAGCCGGCCGTTGCGCATCGACATTTCCATGTAGCGCTGGAGCAGCACACGGCGCACGCCCGCGGGCACATCCACGACAACCGGCGACAGTTGGCGCAACGCGATCCACACGGAGCGAAAGTCTTGTTTCAAGGACATGAGCGATCCCCGGACACGGCCCCTGCGCAGAACTGCTCGGCAGGTGGCCCATGTCGGTAACGAATGCTAACGCGATGCTGATGACCCGACCGAGCGTGCACCCGTTCCCGGGCCGGGCACAATGGTTCGGTGACCTTGCCCGAGCTATCGACTTCATCACCCGCCGACCCGTCGCTCCTTGCCGTGCGCGACCTGCGCGTCACCCTCGCCACCGCGCGGGGCCCGGCCGATGCGTTGCGCGGCGTGAGCTTCGAGCTGGCCCGCGGCGCCACGCTGGGGCTGATCGGCGAGAGCGGTTGCGGCAAGTCGATGACGGCGCTCGCGCTGATGGGCTTGCTGCCCGGCGGCGCGCAGGTGGGCGGCAGCATCCGGCTGAACGGCACCGAGCTGGTGGGGCTTGACGATGCGGCGATGTGCAAGCTGCGCGGCAACCGCATCGCCATGGTCTTCCAGGAGCCGATGACGGCGCTGAACCCGCTGCACACCATCGGTGACCAGATCGCCGAGCCGTTGCGGCAGCACAAGGCACTCAGCCGCACAGCCGCGCGCGCCGAGGCGCTGCGCCTGCTCGACCGCGTGCAACTGCCGCAGGCGGCGCAGCGGCTCGATGCGCATCCGCACCAGCTCTCCGGCGGGCAGCGCCAGCGGGTGACGATCGCGATGGCGCTGGCCTGCGGGCCCGATGTGTTGATCGCCGACGAGCCCACGACCGCGCTCGACGTGACGATCCAGAGCGAGATCCTCGACCTCATCGCCGAGCTGGTGCAGGACAGCGGCATGGCGCTGCTGCTCATCAGCCACGACCTGGGCGTGATGGCGCGGGTGGTCTCGCGCATGCTGGTGATGTATGGCGGCACTGTCGTCGAATCGGGGCCGACGGGCGAGGTCTTCGCGCACCTGGCGCACCCTTACACGCGCGGCCTCTACGGCGCACGGCCGCGGCTCGGCAGTGTGCGGGTAAACGGCCGCAAGCCGCGACTGGCGACGATCCCCGGCCGCGTGCCGGAGCTGGCCGACATGCCAGCCGGTTGCCCGTTTGCGGACCGCTGCGGCTGGGTCGTCGAGGCCTGCCGCGCGGCGATGCCGCCGCTGGTGCGCGTGGGGCCGCTGCACGATGCGCGCTGCATTCGGCTCGACGCGGTGGTGGCGGATTCAGCATCTGATGTGGCCACCGGTGTGTCGATGTCTGTCGCATGAGCGAGCAGCCCAGCGCACCGTTGCTCGAGGTCGAAAACCTCGTCAAGCACTATCACCTGCCGCGCGAACGGCTGCTGCAGCCGGCCCCTGTGGTGCAAGCCTTGCGCGGCGTGAGCTTCACGCTTCACGCGGGCCGCAGCCTGGGCATCGTCGGCGAATCGGGCTCGGGCAAATCGACGCTGGCGCGCCAGGCGATGGCGCTCGAACCACCCACCGAAGGCCGTGTGCGCCTGCTCGGCCGTGACCTGAATGCACTCGGTGCCGACGAGTTGCGAAAGGCGCGGCGCGACTTCCAGATGGTGTTCCAGGACCCGTACGGTTCGCTCGACCCGCGCCAGCGCGTGGCCCGCATCGTGGCCGAGCCGCTGATGGACGCGAGCGCCACCGAGGCGAAGCAGCGCGTGGCCGAATCGCTCGATGCGGTCGGCCTGCGTGCCAGCGATGCCACCAAGTACCCGCATGAGTTTTCGGGCGGGCAGCGCCAGCGCATCGCCATCGCCCGGGCGCTGATCACGCGGCCGCAGCTCATCGTGGCCGACGAACCGGTGAGCGCGCTCGATGTGTCGGTGCAGGCGCAGGTGCTGAACCTGCTGGCCGATCTGCAGCAACAGTTCGGCGTGACCTATCTTTTCATCAGCCACGATCTGGCAGTGGTCGACCACGTGTGCAACGAGGTGGCGGTGATGTACGCCGGGCACATCGTCGAGCAAGGTTCGCCGGAGCTGCTGTTCCAGGCCGCGGCGCATCCGTACACGCGGGCGCTGATGGCGGCGATGCCGCAGGCGCCGGGCGGGGTGTCGCCGAGACGGTCCACCATTTCCAGCACTTCCATTAGAGTCGCCGCTGAAAGCCCGTTGCCCGTTGCTGCCTCTGTCTCTGCCGACACTTCCTCCGCCTGCTCGTTCGCCAGCCGCTGCCCGCTGCGTCAGCCACGCTGCACGAGCGAGATGCCGGCCTTGCGGACGGTAGCGCCGGGCCACCTGGCGGCCTGCCACTTTGCCGAACACGTGATGACCTCTGGAGCTAGACGATGACGACAACGCACCTGCCGACACCCAACACCCGGCGCACTGCCCTGCGATCCGCCGTCGCCATCGCGATCGGCCTCGCATGGCTCGCGGCACTGCCGGGTGCGCAAGCGCAAACGCGCAAGGACACGGCCATCCTCGCGATGATCCTCGAGCCCACGGGGCTGGACCCGACGATGGCGTCGGCCGCGGCGATCGGCGAGGTCGTTCACTACAACATCCTCGAAGGCCTGACCAAGATCAACATGGACGGCAGCATCGTGCCGCTGCTGGCCGAAAGCTGGAGCATCGACCCGGACGGCAAGAGCTACACCTTCAAGCTGCGCAAGGACGTGAAGTTCAGCGATGGTGAAACCTTCGATGCGAGCGACGTGAAGTTCAGCTTCGAGCGGGCCAAGGCCGAGGGCTCCACCAACAAGGCCAAGAAGGCGGTCTTCGACAACATCAGCCGCATCGACACACCCGACCCGCTGACGGTGATCGTGGTGCTCACGCAGCCGGATGGCAACTTCCTCTTCCGCATGGGCGAGAACACCGCTGTGATCCTCGACCCGAAGAGCGCGGCCACCACCAGCACCAGGCCGATCGGCACCGGGCCGTTCAAGCTCGACTCGTGGGCCAAGGGTTCTTCGATGACGCTGGTGAAGAACGAGGGCTTTCGCAACCCCGCCGCGGTGAAGATGAAGAAGGTGACGGTGCGCTTCATCAGCGAGCCCGCCGCGCAAGTGGCGGCGCTGCTGGCCGGTGACATCGACGGCATGCCGCGCTTCGGCTCGGTGCAAAGCCTCAAGCAGTTCCAGAGCGATGCGCGCTTCGCCGTGGTGGCGGGCGGCACCGAGGGCAAGACCATCGTCTCGATCAACAACAAGAAGAAGCCGTTCGACGACGTGCGCGTGCGCCGCGCGCTCGCCATGGCGATCGACCGCAAGGCGGTGATCGACGGCTCTTCCGAAGGCTACGGCAAGCCCATCGGCAGCCACATGGTGCCGAGCGATGCCGGGTATGTGGACCTGACCGCCACCAACCCGTTCAACCCCGAAAAGGCCAAGGCGCTGCTCAAGGAAGCAGGCGTCACCACGCCACTCAACGTGACGCTGACGCTGCCGCCGCCGGAGTACGCACGCAAGGGCGGCGAGATCGTGGCGGCGCAGTTGGCCAAGGTGGGCGTGATCGCGAAGATCGAGAACGTGGAGTGGGCGCAGTGGCTGAGTGGCCCGTTCAAGGGCAACTTCGACCTGACCATCATCAGCCATGTGGAGCCGCTGGACTTCGACCGCTACGCCGACCCCAAGTACTACTGGGGCTACGACTCCAAGGCCTACAACGAGCTGCTCGCCAAGTACAACGGCAGCGCCGACGCCAAGACACGCACCAAGCTGCTGGGTGACATCCAGCGCCAGCTCGCGACAGACGCGGTCAACGTCTACCTCTACCAGTTGCCGCAGTTCGCGGTGTCGAACAAGAAGCTCAAGGGCTTGTGGAGCAGCTCGCCGATCTTCGCGAACGACTTCGCGGCGCTGGCCTGGCAATGACATTTCAGCCATGACCTCGCTTCATGACCTCAGCGCCATCGAGTTGCTCGATGCGTATCGCAGCAAACGCCTTTCACCGGTCGAAGTGACGCGCGAGTTGCTCGTCCACATCCGCCGCTGGGAGCCGCACCTGCACGCGACCTACGCGCTCGAAGGCGACGAGGCAGTGGCGCAGGCCGAAGCTTCGCAAGCCCGCTGGCTCAAGGGCGCGCCGTGCGGCCCACTCGATGGCGTGCCGGCGATGATCAAGGAGAACATCGCGACGCAAGGCGTGCCCACGCCGCTCGGCACCGCCGCCACCGTGCTGGCGCCGGCCTTGCGCGATGCGCCGCCCGCCGCGCGCCTGCGCGAGGCCGGCGCGGTCATCATGGGCAAGACGACGATGCCCGACTACGGCATGTTGTCATCGGGCCTGTCGAGCTTTCACAAGCTGGCGCGCAACCCGTAGGACCTGACGCGTGGCCCCGGTGGCAGCAGCGCCGGCGCGGGCGCGGGCCTGGCGGCGGGTTACGGCCCGCTGCACGTGGGCACCGACATCGGAGGCTCGGTGCGCCTGCCGGCAAGCTGGTGCGGCATCTTCACCTTGAAACCCAGCCTGGGCCGCATCCCGATCGACCCGGCCTATGCCGGCCGCGTGGCCGGGCCGATGACGCGCACCGTGGCTGACTCCGCCTTGATGATGGGCGTGCTCAGCCTGCCGGATGCGCGCGACGCGATGAGCCTGCCGTACCAATCGATTGCGTGGCAGCAACTGGACCGCGACCTGAAGGGTGTGAAGATCGGCCTGCAGCTCGATGCCGGCTGGGGCCTGACCGTGGAACCCGAAGTGCAAGCCGCCGTCGAAGCGGCTGCGGCGTTGTTCGAAGCGGCCGGTGCCATCGTCGAGCGCATCCCGCCCTTCATGACTCGCGCGATGGCCGATGGCATGGACGACTTCTGGCGCACGCGCTCGTGGCTGGATATTTCCGCGCTGCCGGCCGAGCGCCGCGCCAAGGTGCTGCCCTTCATCGTCGAGTGGGCGCGCGGCGGCGAGGGCCTCTCGGGCCAGCGCGTGTTCGAGGGCTACAGCCAGATGGCCGCGATGCGCGATGCCGCCGTGCGCGCCTGCGCGCCCTTCGATGTGGTGCTCTCGCCGACCGCGCCGATGCCGGCCTTCCGCGCCGAATGGCCATGCCCGACCAACGACCCGAAGCGCCCCTTCGAACATATCGCCTTCACGCTGCCCTACAACATGAGCGAGCAGCCGGCCGCGAGCATCAACTGCGGCTACACCGCGGGCGGCTTGCCCATCGGCCTGCAGATCGCCGGGCGCCGGCACGACGACCTCGGCGTGCTGCAGGTGGCGCGCGCTTACGAGGCGATGCGGCCGGCTCAGCGCCCCTGGCCGCTGCCACCGGCGCTGCCGGGCGGCTGAACACACTTCGACCACATTCCCAAGAGAGAGCGATGCTCGACCCCCGCGGCAACCCCGCCAGCACCCGATCCGCCGCCGCGATAAACGCCAGCGAGCGCGGCCTGTGGCGAATGATGTCGTTCTACGGCACGCCCGTGGCCGACCTCGACGAAGCCATCGCCGCCGATCCGCAGTGGCTGCTGCCGCGGCTGATGAAAGCCGGCTTTCTGCTCTCGCTGACCGAGCCCTCGCTCGTGCCCGAAGCGCAAACCCTGCTCGACAGCGCCGACCCGCTGATTGCCCACGCCAACCACCGCGAGCGTGACCACCTCTCCGCCTTGCAAACGCTGGCATCCGGTGATTGGCAGTTGGCTTGCGACGAATGGCAAGGCGTGCTGCAGCACCACCCACGCGATGCGTTCGCGCTGCAGTGCGCGCACCTGTTCGACTTCTATCGTGGCGACGCCACACAGTTGCGCGGCCGTGCGCAACGTGCCTTGTCGCACTGGGACGAGAGCGAGCCGCTGCGCCCTTATGTGCTCGGGCACCTGGCCTTCGGGCTCGAGGAATGCGGCCAGTACGCCGAGGCCGAAGACATCGGCCGCCAGGCGCTTGCCGGTGAGGCCAAGGTGCCGTGGGCGATCCACGCGGTGGCGCATGTGATGGAGATGCAAGGCCGCTTCGCCGAAGGCAGCGGCTGGATGGCGCAGTGGGCGCCCGACTGGGCAGAGGGCAACGGTTTCGCCTCGCACCTGGGCTGGCACCACGCGCTCTTCGCGCTCGAATCACTGGATCATGCGGCGGCGCTGCACCTCTTCGACGATTTTCTGCGGGCCGACCCGGCGCAGATCACGCTCAACCGCGTCGATGCGGCCTCGCTGCTCTGGCGCCTGCACCTGCTGGGCGTGGATGTCGGTAGGCGCTGGCAGGCCTTGGCGGCGGGCTGGCAGCTCTCAGCGGGCGACGCCGGCTTCTACGCCTTCAACGACCTGCATGCCCTGCTCGCGCTGCTGGGCGACGGCCAGATCGCGCGCGCCGAAGCCTGGGAGCGACAGGTGCAGGCGGGCGCCGAGCGCAGCAGCGGCAATAACCGCGAGACGCACCGCAGCCTCGGCGCGCCGCTGATGCGCGGCATGCTGGCCTTTGCGCAAGGCCGCTTCGACGAGGCCGTGCAGCACCTGGGCGACGTGAGCGGCGCGTCACAGCGCTTCGGTGGCAGCCATGCGCAGCGCGACGTGATCGCCCAGACGCTGCTGGCTGCGGCGATTCGAGGTTCAGACTCGAGCGTTGCACGGCGCTTGCTGGCCGAGCGCCAGCGACTCAAGCCCGGCACGCCGTTGACCGAGCACTGGACGCGGCAGCTCGGCCTGCGGCAAGCGTCGCGCTGATCCGCTCCTGCGCTCGCTTCATTTTCAAACCCAGGGTTGCGCCAGTTCCTCGCGCGCGAACACACGTTGCACCGCGGGCAGCGCCAGCAGCCGCTGCAGGTAGGCGCCCAACTGCGGCAGGCTGCGCGCAGGCCGCGCGAAGCCGCGAGTCCAGCGGCACAGCATCAGCGCATAGGCATCGGCCACGCCGAACGAATCACCGAGCAGGTAGGGCTGCCCGTGGCGTGCGAGTTCGGCTTCGAGCTGGTCAAGCATGGTGCCGACCTTGGCTTCGGCATGCGCCTTCACTTGCGCCATGGCCTCGGGCGTGTCGGCCCAACGCTCGGGGTAGAAGTAGACGATGAGCGTGGCCTGCACGGTGTTGGTCATCCACATCAGCCACTTGTAGAACTGCGCCCGCTCGGCGGTGCCGGGTTGAGGTGCGAGCGCGGCCTGCGGGTGGATGTCGGCCAGGTGCAGGCAGATCGCCGCCGCTTCGTACATCACCAGATCGCCATCGACCAGCACCGGGATCAGCCCGTTCGGGTTCATCCGCAGGTACTCGGCCGCCTTGTGCGCGGCGCGGGTTCGGTCGACGAGCTTCAGCTCGAAAGGCACGCCCAGCGTTTCGAGCACGATGTGGGGCGCCATGCTGGCGTTGCTGGGGTAGTAGTGGAGTTGGAGCATCGGGAAAGACCTCGAATGTGAGCGATGGAGCCGCTGGCCGGCGTCACATTTTGTCGCACCATCGGCGACGTGCGGCGAACCCAGATGGCATCCACGACACTACGATGTTCCTGCGCATTCGAAACTGGATCGAAAGGACGCTCTATGACACCCGCACCGAACCGCAGCGCCAGCACGCTCATCCCCTGCCTGCGCTACCGCGACGCGCCTGCCGCCATCGAGTGGCTGTGCAAAGTCTTCGGCTTCGAGAAGCACTTGGTCGTGCCCGATGGGCACGGCGGCATCGCCCATGCGCAACTCGTGCTCGGCGGCGGCATGCTGATGCTCGGCTCGGTCGCCGACACGGCGTATGGGCACTTCATGAAACAACCCGACGAGATCGGCGGCGCCGAAACCCAGAGCCCTTACCTGGTCGTCCCCGATGCCGATGCCGTCTACGCACGGGCCAAGGCGGCAGGCGCCAGGATTGCGCTCGACATCGTCGACCAGGATTACGGCGGCCGCGGCTTCAGTTGCCATGATCTGGAGGGGCGGCTGTGGAGCGTGGGCACCTACGACCCTTGGCAGGACGCGGGCTGATACCGCAGTTCTTCATGGTGTCGAAGCCATTCCAGCGGACGCCGCGGAGCCGGCTCTGCCGGTCTGCCAGCGGCGCCCCCTAGAGAGGGCTGGGGCCGGACACAAACGGCGTGCCGCTTGTGCCAGCCGAAGGGCCGGGCCTCTGGCCCGGCGCGACCCGCAGGGCCGCCGAAGGCGCTTCGGGGGTGGTTGTCATTTCGGCTTCGACTTGCCGGAACAGATCGGCCAATGTCTTGCCGGGCTCGTCGCGAAAGCGCGCTCCGAGTACATCGAGCCCGAGCATGCGGTCGATGCGGAAGTGCCGAAAGCCCTCGCGCGTTTCGCACCACGCGGCCAGCGTCCACACCGCGCCCCAGTAGAAGCAGCCGAGCGGGCGCACGGTGCGTTCGGTCTCGCGCTCCTTGAGGTCGAGATAGCGCAAGCGCACGGCGTGGCGCGCTTCGGCCGCGACGCGCAACAGCTCCAGCCGGCCGCGCGTGGCGGCGTCGGGGCCGAAGGGCGGCGCATAGATGGCCAGGCTGTCGGCCGCAGCGCGCGAGGCCGGCGGCAGCACGGCGAGGATCTTCGAGAGCGCCGTCTCCGCTTGCCCGGCCAGCGCCGCATCGAGCCGCGACTGCGCCAGCCGCACCGAAGCGACGAGCGCCTGCGCCTCGTCCTTGGTGAACATCAGCGGCGGCAGGTCGAAGCCGGCACGCATGCGGTAACCCACACCCGCTTCGCCCTCGATCGGCACGCCCTGCGCCATCAGGTCGGCCACGTCGCGGTAGACGGTGCGCTCCGAGACTTCGAGCCGCTGCGCAATGAACTGCGCCGTGCTCAGCCGCCGGCCGCGAACAAGCTGAACGATCTGGAAGAGGCGGTCGGCGCGGCGCATGGTGAAGGCTCCTGACAGCGGTGGGACCGCGAAATGGGCGACGCCCTCCGCCATCATGCCGCGGCGTGCAAGCCCACGCGGTTGCCTTCGGTGTCGGCGATGTGCGCAAAGCAACCCATGCCGCCGGGCAACTCGACCTTCTGCGTCGTGATGCGCCCACCGGCCGCTTCCACCCGCAAGAGCACCGCATCGAGTGACGCACCGGCGTTGAGATAAACCAGCGCGCCCTGCGCCGAAGGCTCCGGCGCCGTCTCCCCCGCCATCAGGCAACCACCGACCGCCGGCTCGTCGTAAGCGAACACGCTCAGCGTGCTGCCACCCATCTGCTCCCGCCGCATCGGCCGCGCCAGCAGCGCCTCGTAAAACGCCTGCGCCCGGTCCATGTCGCGCACCGGGATCTCGAACCAGTGGAGGGCGGGTTGGGGGGCGGTCTGGTCGGCCGTTGCGGCGGTGATGATGTCGGTCATGAGGTTCTCCTGAAACGTCATTGAAGGAGTCCTCATGGTGAGAGAGCCCTGCTGACAGCGTGCTGTCAGCAGGGCGACAACCTGCACGGCCTAAACCGCCACCGCCTGCCGCACCGCCCGCTCCCAGTTCGACATCAGTTCATCCGCCCGGCTGCGCTCCATCGTCGGGTGGAAGGTGCGTTGCACGCGCCAGTGGGCGGCGAGTTCGGCCTGGCCTTGATAGAGGCCGCAGGACAGACCGGCGAGGTAGGCGGCGCCGAGGGCTGTCGTCTCGATGACTTGCGGGCGCACGACCGGGATGCCGAGCAAATCGGCCTGGAACTGCATCAGCAAGTCGTTGACGCAGGCGCCGCCGTCCACCCGCAGTTCGGCCACGTTGGCACCACCGGCGGCGACGGCATCTCGGCTCATGGCCTGCAGCAAGGCGGCGCTCTGGAAGGCGATGCTTTCCAACGCGGCGCGGGCCACGTGGGCGACGGTGCTGCCGCGGGTCAAGCCCACGATCGCGCCGCGCGCATCGGCCTTCCAGTACGGCGCGCCGAGGCCAGTGAAGGCGGGCACGAACATCACGCCACCGCTGTCGGGCACGCTCTCGGCCAGGCTTTGCACTTCGCCGCTGGCCTTGATGGCCTGCAGGCCGTCGCGCAGCCATTGCACGACCGCGCCGCCAATGAAAACGCTGCCTTCGAGCGCGTACTCGCGCGCGTCGGCTCGGGGTTGTGCGGCAGCGGTGGTGATGAGACCGTTGGTCGAGGTGAGGAAGCGGTCGCCGGTGTGCATCAGCATGAAGCAGCCGGTGCCGTAGGTGTTCTTGGCGAGGCCGGCCTGGAAGCACGCCTGGCCGAAGAGCGCGCTTTGCTGGTCGCCCGCCACGCCGCCGATCGGGATGGCCGCGCCCAGCATCTCGGCGCGCGCGTGGCCGTAGACATGGCTCGATGGTTGGACAGCAGGCAGCACTTCGCGCGGGATGCCGAGCAGCGCCAGCAGCTCGTCGTCCCAGGCGTTGCGGTGGATGTCGAGCATCAGCGTGCGCGAGGCGTTGCTCACATCGGTCATGTGGATGGCCTCGCCGCGGGTCGCATCGCTGCCTCCGCCGGTGAGCTGCCACATCAGCCAGGAATCCACCGTGCCGAAGGCCAGCTCGCCACGCTCGGCGGCGGCACGCGCGCCGGCCACGTTGTCGAGAATCCACTTGAGCTTGGTGCCGGAGAAGTAGGCATCGAGGATCAGGCCGGTCTTGGCGCGGAAGGTGGCTTCCAGCCCCTGCTCGCGCATCGCCAGGCAGGTAGGTTCGGCGCGGCGGTCTTGCCAGACGATGGCGTTGTAGACCGGCTCGCCGGTGTTGCGGTTCCACACCAGCGTGGTTTCGCGCTGGTTGGTGATGCCGATGGAGGCGATGTCGGTCGCCTTCAGGCCGGCCTTGGCGAGCGCTTCCTTGGCGGTTTCGAGTTGCGTCGCCCAGATCTCCTTCGGGTCATGTTCGACCCAGCCCGGCTGCGGAAAGATCTGCCGGAACTCGCGCTGCGCCATGGCGACGATGTGGCCGTGCGCATCGAACACGATGCTGCGCGAGCTGGAGGTGCCCTGGTCGAGCGCGAGCAGATGGGTTTTTGTCGTCATGGTCGTTCCTCGTCGCCGGCCGCGCAGTCGATGCAGCGCACGCCGGCCTGGGCCAGCAGGTGCGGAAACGGCGCGGGCGGTGCGGCATCGGTGAAGAGCATGTCGACCTCGTCGAAGCGCGCCAGCTCCACCATCGCGGGCCGGTTGAACTTGCTGTGGTCACTCGCGACCCACACCTCGCGCGAGTGCTCGATGATGGCCCGCGCCACCTTGACCTCGCGGTAGTCGTAGTCGCGCAGCGTGCCGTCGGCCTCGATGCCCGAGATGCCGATCAGCCCGATGTCGACCTTGAACTGCTTGACGAAATCGACGGTGAGTTCGCCGACGATCCCGCGGTCACGCGAGCGCACCACGCCGCCGGCCACGATGACTTCGCAATCGGGGTTGTCGGAGAGGATGGCCGCCACGTTCAGGTTGTTGGTGATGACGCGCAGGCCCTTGTGGCGCAGCAGTTCGCGCGCGATGGCTTCGGTGGTGGTGCCGATGTTGATGATCAGCGAGCAGCCCTCGGGCACACGAGCCGCCACGGTGCGGGCGATGCACTGCTTGGCCTCTTCGTTGAGCAACTGGCGCTGGCGGTAGGCGATGTTCTCGGTGGTCGAGCCGGGCGCGCGCACGCCACCGTGAAAGCGCGCGAGCAGGCCGGCATCGGACAGCAGCTTCACATCGCGCCGCACGGTTTGCAGGGTGACGGCAAAGCGTTCGGCGAGTGCCTCGACCGAGACCGATCCACGGGCGCGGACGTCGTCGAGCAGCAAGGCCTGGCGTGGGTTGGGCGTCATCGACGGAGGGTTTCGGAGGGGAACAAACGGGCGCACATGAAGCCGATCATGGGGCGCGAGCGTAGCCACACGAGGCCGATCGCACATGCTGGATTGCGAGCTTGCGTAAAGTTTTTTGTTGCGGTAAAACGAAAAGAGAAAAACGCAAACGAACCGAAACGAAAGCCGACAGACCCCTCGTCGGACCCAGGAGACCGCTTGAACGCACCCCGCCCCTCGGGCCGGCCAGCACACGCCGGCACGGCTTCAGACGCTGCGCCATCCACGGCACCCGACACGTTCGACGTGCTCGTGGTGGGCGGCGGCATCAACGGTGCCGGCATTGCTCGCGACTTGGCCGGGCGCGGCGTGAGCGTGCTGCTGTGCGAGAAGGACGACCTGGCCTCGCACACGTCTTCGTCATCGACCAAGCTGATCCACGGCGGCCTGCGCTACCTCGAGTACTACGAGTT
This sequence comes from Rhodoferax sp., assembly GCA_026224975.1. GTDB lineage: Bacteria > Pseudomonadota > Gammaproteobacteria > Burkholderiales > Burkholderiaceae_C > LMDS01. The sequence goes on from JAMFRW010000087.1 coordinate 23,593, forward strand.
CTCTCTCGTGCGCAAGGCGCTGGCCGAACGCGAAGTGCTGCTCAAGGGCGCGCCGCACATCATGTGGCCGCTGCGCTTCGTGATGCCGCACGACCCTGGCATGCGGCCGGCCTGGATGATCCGCGCCGGGCTCTTCCTCTACGACCACCTCGCCAAGCGCGAAGTGCTGCCCGGCTCGCGCACCATCGACCTGCGCACGCATGCGGCGGGCAAGCCGCTCAAGCGCGTCTTCAAGACCGGCTTTGTCTACTCCGACGGTTGGGTGAACGATGCGCGGCTGGTGGTGCTCAACGCGATGGATGCGGCCGAACATGGCGCGACGGTGCTCACGCGCTGGCGCGTGGTCGATGCCGAACGCGGCGCCGACCGCTGGCGCGTGCAGTTGCAAAGCAGCGCTGGCGAACGCCGCAGCGTCACGGCGCGCGCATTGGTGAACGCCGCCGGGCCGTGGACAGCGCAGTTCCTCAGCGAGCATGCGCACGTGCCGCAGGCCAAATCGCTGCGACTGGTCAAGGGCAGCCACATCGTGGTGAAGAAGCTCTTCGACCACGACCACGCCTACATCTTCCAGAACCCCGACAAACGCATCATCTTCGCGATTCCCTACGAGGACGACTTCACGCTGATCGGCACGACCGATGTGGAGCACACCGGCGCAGTCGGCGAGGCACGCATCGACGAATCGGAGATTGCCTACCTCTGCGAGCAAGCCAGCCGCTACTTCGAGAAGGCGGTGGTGCCGGCCGATGTGGTGTGGAGCTACTCCGGCGTGCGGCCCCTGCTCGACGACGACTCTGGCGACCCCTCGGCCGTCACGCGCGACTACCTGCTGGACCTCGACACCGACGCGGCACAAGCGCCGCTGCTATCCGTCTGGGGCGGCAAGATCACGACCTTCCGCAAGCTCGCCGAAGAAGCTGCCGACCTGCTCGCCGGCCCGCTGGGCATCACTCGCCCTGCCTGGACGCATGGCGCCTCGTTGCCCGGCGGCGACCTGAGCGCCTGGATCGGCAAGGCCGCCAAGCCCGACACCGATTTCACCCGCTTCGTGCAGGCGCTCGCCCTGCGCCACCCCGAACTGCCAGCCGCGCTGTGCCACCGGCTGGCACGCGGCTACGGCGCGCGCGTGGAGCCGCTGCTGGCGGGCGGCCTGGGTGCGCAAGTGGCGCCCGGCGTCTACGAAGCCGAACTCGACTACCTGCACGACCACGAATGGGCGCGCACCGCGGACGACGTGCTCTGGCGCCGCACCAAGCTCGGCCTGCACCTCGCGCCAGAGCAGCGCCAGGCCGTGGCCGTGTGGTGCGAGGCGCGCTGGGGCGACCCGCTCACCGCCATCGCCACGCCGCAAGACACAACGAACACGAAGACGGAGATTTCATGGAACTGACGCTGGAGGCCATCGAGCAAAAGGTCGGCGCGCAAAGCCACCTGTACCCGCTCGCCCTCACGCTCGTGCCGCGCGCGGTGACGGTGCTGCTCGGCGCCACGCAAGCCGGCAAGACCACGTTGATGCGCGTGATGGCCGGGCTGGACGCACCGAGCAAAGGCCGCGTGCTCGCCGATGGGCAGGACGTGACCGGCAAGCCGGTGCGCGAGCGCAATGTCGCCATGGTCTACCAGCAGTTCATCAACTACCCCTCGATGACGGTCGCCGACAACATCGCCTCGCCGCTCAAGCTGCGCAAGGAGGCGATGGACAAATCGCGCATCACCGCACGCGTGAACGAACTCGCGGCCAAGCTGCACATCGAGCCCTTCCTGAAGCGCTTGCCGGCCGAACTCTCCGGCGGCCAGCAACAGCGCGTGGCGCTGGCCCGTGCGCTCGCCAAGCAGGCGCCGCTGATGCTGCTCGACGAGCCGCTGGTCAACCTCGACTACAAGCTGCGCGAGGAGTTGCGCGATGAACTTTCGCAGCTCTTCGCGAGCGGCGAATCGACCGTCGTCTACGCCACCACCGAACCCACCGAAGCGCTGCTGCTCGGCGGCTACACGGCCGTGATGGACGCCGGCGAACTGCTGCAATACGGGCCCACCGCCGAAGTCTTCCACCGGCCCAAGTCGATGCGCGTGGCGCGCGCCTTCAGCGACCCGCCGATGAACCTGATCGCGGGCACCTTGGCCGATGGCGGCGTGATGCTACCGGCCGGTATGACGCTGGCGATCCCGTTGCCCGAATCCGCCAAGGCGAAGCACGGCTCGGCGGTAACGCTCGGCGTGCGCGCCGGTGCCTTGCGCGTGGCCGGCCGCGCTGGCGATGTGGCGTTGCCCGGCAAGGTGGAGCTGGCCGAGATCGCCGGCTCCGACAGCTTCGTGCACGTCGACACACCCATCGGCGAACTCGTGGCGCAACTCACCGGCGTTCATGTGTTCACCCTCGGCGCCACGCTCACGCTCCACCTCGACCCGAAACAAGTCTACGTGTTCGACGCCGCCGGCGACCTGCTGGCCGCGCCCGCCATCCCCACGCGAAGGGCGAACTGAAATGAAACCCCCACGCTCACTTCGTTCGCGGCCCCCCGAGGGGGCGCTCAGTACCTTCGGAACGGCCGGGCGGTACTGACATGGCTCGCATCGACCTCGATCTGGCGCACGCCTACAAGACCAACCCCAAGGCGGACGAAGACTACGCGCTGCTGCCGTTGAAGATGAGCTTCGAGGACGGCGGTGCCTATGCGCTGCTCGGGCCTTCGGGCTGCGGCAAGACGACCATGCTCAACATCGTCTCCGGCCTGGTCACGCCATCGCATGGCACCGTGAAGTTCGACGGCGCCGACGTGACGGCCAAGAGCCCGCAGCAACGCAACATCGCGCAGGTGTTCCAGTTCCCGGTCATCTACGACACGATGACCGTCGCGCAAAACCTCGCCTTCCCCTTGCGCAACCGCGGCGTGGCCGAGGCCAGGATCAAGCAGCGCGTCGGCAAGATCGCCGAGATGCTGGAGATGAGCCACCAGCTCGATGTGCGCGCCGCCGGCCTCGCGGCCGATGCCAAGCAGAAGATCTCGCTCGGTCGCGGCCTCGTGCGTGAAGACGTGAGCGCCGTGCTCTTCGACGAGCCACTCACCGTCATCGACCCGCACCTCAAATGGCAGTTGCGCCGCAAGCTCAAGCAGATTCACCATGAGCTGAAGCTGACGCTCATCTACGTGACGCACGACCAGGTGGAGGCGCTGACCTTCGCCGATCAGGTGGTCGTGATGACGCGTGGCCGCGCGGTGCAGATCGGCAGCGCCTCCGACCTGTTCGAGCGGCCGCAGCACACCTTCGTCGGTCACTTCATCGGCTCGCCGGGCATGAACTTTCTGCCGGCCGAATGGAACGGTGACGGCATCACGGTGGCGGGGCAATCGCTGGTGGCGAGCGCCGGCGCGTCATCGGGTGCGTCATTCGATGGGCTGGCGAGCATCGGCCGTTTCACTCTGGGCATCCGGCCCGAATACGTGGCGCTCGCGTCGCCGCTGGAAGCCGGTGCCGTTCCGGCCGTCGTGACGCAGGCGCAAGACATCGGCACCTATTGGCTGATCACCGCCAAGGCGGGTTCGGGCGCGAACGAATCGACGATCCGGGCGCGGCTCGGGCCGGAACAGAACATCCCGCACGCGGGCGATGCGGTGTGGCTTTCCATCCTCGGCCCACACACCTGCTTCTATTCGAAGGAGATCCTGATCGACGCTGCAAAAACCGAGGTGAAGGCATGAAGCCTGTCAACCAGAAAGCCTGGCTGCTGATACTGCCCGTGGTGCTATGCGTGGCCTTCTCGGCGGTGCTGCCGTTGATGACTGTCGTCAACTACTCGGTGCAAGACATCATCTCGCCCGAGCGGCGCGTGTTCGTCGGCACCGAATGGTTCAAGGCGGTGATGCGCGACGACGAGCTGCTCGAGGCGCTGGTGCGGCAGATCAGCTTCTCGCTCGCCGTGCTGGCCGTCGAGATCCCGCTCGGCATTGCGCTCGCGCTCTCGATGCCGGCCAAGGGCTGGCAGGCCTCAGCGGTGCTGGTGCTGATCGCCATCTCGCTGCTGATCCCGTGGAACGTGGTCGGCACCATCTGGCAGATCTACGGCCGAACCGACATCGGGCTGATGGGCTACGTTCTCACCCAACTCGGCATCAACTACAACTACACCGGCAACGCCACCGACGCCTGGCTCACCGTGCTGGTGATGGACGTGTGGCACTGGACGCCTCTCGTGGCCCTGCTCTGCTACGCCGGCCTGCGCGCCATCCCCGATGCCTACTACCAGGCCGCACGCATCGACGGCGCGAGCAAGTTCGCGGTGTTCCGCTACATCCAGCTACCCAAGCTGCGGGGCGTGCTGATGATCGGCGTGCTGCTGCGCTTCATGGACAGTTTCATGATTTACACCGAGCCCTTCGTGCTCACCGGCGGCGGGCCGGGCAATGCCACGACCTTCCTCTCGCAGTATTTGACTCAGAAAGCAGTTGGGCAGTTCGATCTGGGCCCGGCGGCTGCCTTCTCGCTGATCTACTTCCTGATCATTCTCTTGCTCTGCTTCATCCTCTACAACTGGATGCAGCGCGTGGGCACAGCCGACAACACGGAGGCCGCCCATGGATGAGAAGCGCTTCAAGAAGCGGATCGTCTTTTTGGTGCTGTACCTGGTGTTCGCCATCCTGCCGGTGTACTGGATGATCAACATGTCGTTCAAGACGAACGAAGAGATCCTTTCGACCTTCAGCCTCTGGCCACACACCTTCACCTGGGACCATTACCACACCATCTTCACCGATGAGAGCTGGTACTCGGGCTACATCAATTCGATGATCTATGTGGCGATCAACACGGTCATCTCATTGTTGGTCGCCTTGCCTGCCGCGTATGCGTTCTCTCGCTACAGCTTCCTCGGCGACAAGCATGTGTTCTTCTGGCTGCTGACCAACCGCATGACGCCGCCGGCGGTGTTTTTGCTGCCGTTCTTTCAGCTCTACACCACGCTCGGTTTGATGGACACGCACATCGCGGTGGCCCTCGCGCACCTGCTGTTCAACGTGCCGCTGGCGGTGTGGATTCTGGAAGGCTTCATGAGCGGCATCCCGCGCGAGATCGACGAGACGGCCTACATCGATGGTTACTCGTTCCCGCGCTTCTTCCTCACGATCTTCATCCCGCTGATCAAGGCCGGCGTGGGCGTCGCGGCGTTCTTCTGCTTCATGTTCAGCTGGGTCGAGTTGCTGATGGCCCGCACGCTCACCAGCGTGAACGCCAAGCCCATCGTCGCGGTGATGACACGCACGGTGTCGGCTTCCGGTATGGATTGGGGCGTGCTTGCCGCTGCCGGCGTGTTGACCATCGTGCCGGGCGCGATCGTGATCTGGTTTGTTCGCCACTACATCGCCAAGGGTTTCGCGATGGGTCGGGTTTAAGGAGAGTGTGATGTTCGAATGGATGGCCTGGACCACTCCGGTGGCCGTGTTCTTCTGCAGCATCGTGCTGATGCTCGCCGGCATGACGGTGTGGGAAATCAAATCCCCCACCGTCGCGCGCAAGGGCTTCTTGCCGCTGATCACCACGCGGGGTGACCGGCTCTTCATCGGTCTGTTGACGGCCGCCTACATCAACCTCGCCTTCGTTGCCGTCAGCGAAAAGATGATCGCGTGGTTCGGCCTGGCGCAAGAGCCTTCGATCTGGATTGCCTTCGTCGTGTCGATGCTCGCGCTCGCGCTGATCATGCGCAAGGGTTGAGCCGGTTTCATACAGCGTTTTAGTTCCAAGGCAACCGGCCACCCCTTCCCAGCCGGTTCGTCATTTTCACCAACGGGAAGTACCTGAGGAGACACACATGAAGTTGCGCTTGAATGCCGTGGCCTTTGCCGCTGCCGCTCTGGTCATCGGCCAGGGCGCGTGGGCCGACGAGGCGGCCGCCAAGAAGTGGATCGATGCCGAGTTCCAGCCCTCCACGCTGAGCAAGGACCAGCAGTTGGCCGAGATGAAGTGGTTCATCGACGCCGCCAAGAAACTCAGCGCCAAGGGCGTCAAGGAGATCTCGGTCGTCTCCGAAACGCTGACAACGCACGAATACGAATCGAAGACGCTCGCCAAGGCCTTCGAGGAAATCACCGGCATCAAGGTCAAGCACGACATCATCCAGGAAGGCGATGTGGTCGAGAAACTGCAGACCTCGATGCAGTCGGGCAAGTCGATCTACGACGGCTGGATCAGCGACTCCGACCTGATCGGCACGCACTACCGCTACGGCAAGATCCTCTCGCTGACCGAATACATGGGCGGCACCGGCAAGGAGTTCACCAACCCCGGCCTCGACCTGAAGGACTTCATCGGCACCAGCTTCACCACGGCGCCCGACAAGCAGATGTACCAGCTACCCGACCAGCAGTTCGCCAACCTGTACTGGTTTCGCGCCGACCTGTTCGCGCGCCAGGACTTGAAGGACAAGTTCAAGGCCAAGTACGGTTACGACCTCGGCGTGCCGCTCAACTGGAGCGCCTACGAAGACATCGCCGCCTTCTTCAGCGAAGACGTGAAGACGCTCGACGGCAAGCCCATCTACGGCCACATGGACTACGGCAAGAAGGACCCGTCGCTCGGCTGGCGCTTCACCGACGCGTGGCTGTCGATGGCCGGCAACGGCGACAAGGGACTGCCGAACGGCAAGCCCGTCGACGAATGGGGCATTCGCATGGAGGACGGCATTCCGCGCGGGTCCTCGATCAGCCGCGGCGGC
>JAMFRW010000010.1 GCA_026224975.1 Rhodoferax sp.
ATCGCCACCGGATCGGCCTGGAACACCGATGGCGTCAACTGCCTCAGCCACGACGTGCTGCCCGGTGCCGATGCCTCGCGCGCCGACCAACTGACGCCCGAGCAGGTCTTCGCCGGCAAGAAGGCGATCGGCAAGCGGGTCGTGATCCTGAATGCCGATCCCTATTTCATGGCGCCCAGCCTGGCCGAGAAGCTGGCGATGGCCGGCCATGAGGTGACCGTGGTCTCGGGTGTGCACCTGGGCAACTACATGCACTTCACGCTCGAGTACCCGAACATGATGCGCCGGCTGCACGAACTGCACGTGACCGAGATCGGCGACAGCTTCTGCTCGAAGATCGAACCGGGCCGCCTGGAGATCTACAACATCTGGGGCGAAGGCTCGAAGCGCACCTACCGCGGCCCGGGCGTGATGCCGCGCGACCCCAACAAGACCCAGCGCTGGATCGAGTTCGACTCACTCGTACTGGTGACCGGCCGCCACTCCGAAGACAAGCTGCACCGCGAGTTGAAGGCACGCCAGGGCGAGTGGGATAGGAACGGCGTCAAGGCGGTCTACCTGATCGGGGACGCCGAGGCGCCGCGCCTGATCGCCGACGCGACCTTCACCGGTCATCGGCTGGCGCGCGAGATCGAAGAGGCCGATGCCCAGTACCCCAAGGCCTACAAGCGCGAGACCGTGGCCTGGGGCACGCCGCACATGCCGGGCGGCAGCTTCGAGATCGTGTTCCAGCGCTGAGCCGGCGCCGTGCTTGGGGTCTGACCCATGGACATCTCCCACCTCACCGCCGTCGCGTTCGAGCCGACCCAAGTCACGCGCATCCTGTTCGAGGGCTTCTCGCTGCCGGCGATCACGTTCTTCTACGTCGCCGGCCTCGCCGCCATCGGCGTGTTCGCGCATGGCTGCTGGGTCGAGATCCGCAAGTACCGGCGCGGCACCCCGGACCCGGCGAGCGCCACCTTGCTGTGGCAGCGCTTCAAGGAGATGGCCAGCCTGGTGCTGAGCCACCGCACCATCGCGCGGCGCGACCGGGCGGCCGGCTGGGCCCATCGTCTGATGTTCTTCGGCTTCGCGCTGCTCTTCATCGCCACCGCGCTGATCACGCTCGAATACGACGTGACAGCGCGGCTCTTCGGCTGGAATTTCTGGTACGGCGACTTCTACCTCTGGTTCTCGCTGGTGATCGACCTGGCCGGCTTCGCACTCATCGCCGGCTTGCTCTACATGATGGTGCGGCGCGGCTGGATCAAGCCACCCAAGCTCGACTATGCGCGCCCCGATCGCGAGCCTGGTGCGCCCGACTTCGACCGCAGTGCCTACCGCATCGAGGACTGGGCCTTTCTGTGGGCGTTGATCCTGATCGCCGCCACCGGCTTCCTGCTCGAAGCCGCGCGCCTGGTCTGGCTGCAGGAACGCCCGGAGGTCTGGAGCCTGCGGTGGTGGTCGCCGCTGGGTGCCGCGATTGCCGAGGGCCTGCGTGGCTGTGGCCTGGGTGCCGAAGGCGCCGGCAGCTTGCGAAGCGGCCTGTGGTGGTTTCACGGCGTGATCGCGCTGGTCTTCATCGCGCTGATCCCGCGCACCAAGGTCAAGCACATCTTCACCGCCAGCGGCTCGCTGATGCTGCGCGACCCGCTCGCGGCGCAGCGCCTGTCCAAGGTCGATCCCGAGGCCAAGAGCGTCGGCTACGGCAAGATCACCGACCTGACCTGGAAGCACCTGCTCAACCTCGACGCCTGCACCAAGTGCGGCCGCTGCCATGAGGCCTGCCCGGCGCGCGCCGCCGGGGCGCCACTCTCGCCGCGTGACGTGATCCTGTCGCTGCGCGAGTTCGCCAACGACGCACTCGAGAAGCAGGCGCTGCCCGCCGAGGCCGAACTCGACATTCACGGCAAGGACATCGGCCAGGTCTTCATGGAGACGCTGTGGTCGTGCCGCACCTGCATGGCCTGCGTCGAAATCTGCCCGGTGGCGGTCGAGCACGTGCCCATCATCGTGCAGATGCGCCGCAAGCTGGTCGAAGAGGGCCAGATGGACCCGCTGCTGACCAAGACCCTGCAGACCATCCACAAGACCGGCAACTCCTTCGGCGAGTCCAAGCGCAAGCGCCCGGCCTGGGCCAAGGACCTGCCGTTCAAGATCAAGGACGCGCGCAAGGAAGAGGTCGACGTGCTCTGGTTCGTCGGCGACTACGCCTCGTTCGACCCGCGCAACCAGAAGGTGACCCAGGGCTTTGCCCGGCTGCTGCAGGCGGCGGGGGTGGACTTCGGCATCCTCTACGAGGGCGAATCGAATGCCGGCAACGATGTGCGCCGGGTCGGCGAAGAGGGCCTGTACGAGTTGCTGGCCGAGAACAACATCGCGTTGCTCGGCAAGAGCATGTTCAAGCGCATCGTCACCACCGACCCGCACTCGTTCAACACCATCAAGAACGAGTACCCGGATTTCGGCGGCAAGTACGAGATCCAGCACTACACGCAGATGGTGGCCGAGTGGCTGCGCAGTGGCCGCTTGATGCTCGACCGCCCGCTCGGCTACCGCACGACCTACCACGACCCTTGCCACCTCGGGCGCTTCAACAAGGTGTTCGACGCGCCGCGCGCGCTGATCGAGGCGATCGGCTGCGAGCTGATCGACATGCCGCGCTCGAAGGACAACTCCTTCTGCTGCGGCGCCGGTGGCGGGCGCATCTGGATCCCCGACCCGGTGGGGCAGGACAAGCCGGCCCACAACCGCATGCGCGAGGCGGCCGCGATCGAGGGCCTGCAGGTCTTCGCCGTCGCCTGCCCCAAGGACTTGACGATGTTCGAGGACGCGCTCAAGGCCACGGGCAACGAAGGCAGGTTCGTGGTGCGCGAGCTGATCGAGCTGATCGAGGAGTGCATGGCGCCGTCGGCGGCGCAGGCGGCCGAGCCCGCGCTCGAAACAGCGGCGGCCTGATCGAGAAGTGAATGAACCCGGAACCGAAAGGCATGACATGAAGATACTGGTGGCAGTCAAGCGAGTCGCGGCGCTCGAAGAGGATTTCGAGATTCGCGGCGATGGCCGCGATGTCGATCCCGACTTCCTTACCTGGGACATGAACGAGTGGGATGACTACTCGCTCGAGACCGCGATGCAGATCAAGGAGGCGGCCGGCGACGGCGTCGAGGTGGTCGCCGTCACGATCGGCCCCGATGACGCCGACGAGGTGCTGCGCAAATGCCTGGCCAAAGGCGCCGACCGCGCGCTGCGGATCTGGAGCGACGCGATCGAAGGCAGCGACCCGATCGCGATCGCGCGTGTGCTTGCGGCGGTGGCGCAAAGGGAGAAGCCGGACTTGCTGCTCGCCGGCACGCAATCGTCGGACCAAGGCCATGCCGCGACCGGCATCGCGCTCGCGGCCCTGCTAGGGTGGCCGCACGCCGCCGTGGTGACGGCGCTCGATCTCGAGCCCGGCAGTGCCAGCGCGCTGATCCAGCGCGAGCTCGAAGGTGGGCTGCTGCAGTCGGTCGAGGTGCAGACGCCGGCCGTGCTGACGATTCAGCTCGGCATCAACACGCCGCGCTATGCCTCGCTGCGCGGCATCAAGCAGGCGGCGGCGCGGACCATCGAAACCGCGACAGCGGAGGACCTGGGGCTGCCCGCCGACGCGCTCGGCGAAGCCGGTTCGCTCTCGCGCGTGCGCCGCACGGTCGTGCCCGAACGCGGCCGCGCCCAAATGATCGAAGGCAGCGCCGCCGAGCAGGCCGCGCGCCTGATCCAGATCATTCGTGAAGCCACAGGAGCCTGACATGACCCAGGGAATTCTGATCATTGCCGAACACCGCCAGCAAGCGCTGCGGCCGGTCTCCGCCGAGTTGATCACGGCGGCGCAAAGTGTGCGGGGAGAGCTTGGCGGCAAGGTGACGCTGGCCGTCATCGGCCGCGGTGGACGCCGTTTCGAATCTGCGCTGGCGCTCGAAGGCGTCGACGAACTGGTCTTCGTCGAGACACCCGAAACGGAGTTCGAGTCCGACACCTGGGAGGCCGCCATCACGGCGCTGGCGAGTGAACTGCAGCCGGCCCTGATCCTGCTCGCGCACAGCGTCGACAGCATGGCCTTCGCCGCCGCGCTCGCGGTGCGCCAGGGCTACGGCTTCGCGACCGATGTGTTCGGGCTCGCGATCGAAGCCGGCAGCTTGCTCGCGACCCGCGGCGGCTATGGCCAGAAGCTCAATGTCGAGCTCGAGTTCCCGGGCCGCGCCACCGTGCTGCTGGCCGTCCGCGGGGGCAGCTTCAAGCCACCGCTGGGTGCCGGCCGACCGGTCACGCGCGACTTCGAATGCCAGATCCCGAAGGCGCGCACCCGCAACGTGGCCTACATCGAACCGGCGTCCACCGGCGACATCGACATGACGGCCAAGGAGTTCATCCTCTCGGTGGGCCGCGGCGTCGGCGAGCAGGACAACATCGAGCGCTTTCGCGAGCTGGCCGAGACCCTCGGCGCTTCGCTCGGCTGCTCGCGGCCGGTGGCCGACAGCGGCTGGCTGCCCAAGTCGAGACAGATCGGCCAATCGGGCAAGACCGCGGTGCAGTGCAAGCTCTACATCGCGATGGGCATCTCGGGCGCGATCCAGCACCTGGCGGGCATGAAGCATGTCGACACCGTGATCGCCGTCAACACCGACGCCAACGCCTCGATCTTCACGGTCGCGCGCTACGGCGTGGTCGGCGACATGTTCGAGATCGCCGATGAGTTGGAAAAGCAGTTCGGCTGAGCCCCGGCGCGCGCCACTGCGGCGCTGCGGGCAGCGTTGCCCATGGAGGCACCTGACCCCTGTTCCCAAAACAACATTGGAGCGAGACAACGTGAACATCAAGACCCGCAGGCGCCCGGCGGTCGCCGCCATCGCGCTGCTCGGCCTGGCCGCAGCCCAGCCGGCGATGGCGGCCGACCCGCCCGTGGCCGAGACGCCGCCCTACACGCTGACAACGAATGTCGGCCTGTTCTCGCAATACGCCTTTCGCGGGGTTTCGTACTCGCAGGAGAAGCCGGTCGTCCAGGGCGGCGCCGACCTGGTGCTCGCGAACGGCTGGTATGTCGGCGTCTACGGCAGCAGCCTGAGCAGCAAGGCAATACAGAACGCCGCCGGTGAGATCGACCTGTATGGCGGCTATGCCGGCAGCGTCGGCGATTTCGGCTACGAGGCCGGCTTGTTGCAGTTCATCTATCCGGGCGGTCGCTACACCGGCACCGATCAGGGCTACCACACGCTGGAACTCTATGCCGGCGTGAGCTGGAAGATGCTCAGGCTGAAGTACTCGCACGAGCTGACCGACTACTTCGGCTACAACGACCGCTCGATGGGCCTGGGCCGGGGCGGCTCCAAGGGGTCGCATTACCTCGAGGCGAACGCCAGCTTCGACATGGGCGCCGGCTTCGCGCTCGACCTGCACGTGGGGCGCCAGGTGGTGCGCCGCTACGGTGAATACAACTTCACCGACTACAGGGTCGGGGTCGGCAAGGACCTGGGCCAGGGCTGGCGCGTGAGCCTGGCCTGGCTGCAGACCAATGCCGACAGTGCGCTCTACACCATCGACGGCCTCGACACCGGCCGCGGCAAGGTGTTGGCCTCGGTCGTCCGAAGCTTCTGACCACAGGTTCCGGGCGCATCAGGCCCGGCCATCATCACAAAGGAATGCCATGAATACCTTAGTTTCGGGAGCCGCCACCGCGGAGTTCGGTGCGCCGCCGGCAGAGCAGGACGGCTCGCTGCAGCGGCGTATCAACTGGACAGGAGCCTTCTGGGTTGCCAGCGGCGTGCCCGCGCTGGTGCTGTTCTCTGTCGGCGCCATCGCCGCGACGGTCGGCAAGCCGGCCTGGCTGGTCTGGATGCTGTCGATCGGCTTCGGCTTCATCCAGGCCTTCACCTATGCCGAGATCGCCGGGTTGTTCCCGAACAAGACCGGCGGCGCCTCGATCTACGGCGCGGTCGCCTGGGTGCGCTATGCCAAGCCGATCGCGCCGCTCTCGGTCTGGTGCAACTGGTTTGCCTGGTCGCCGGTGCTGGCGATCGGCTCGGGTCTGGCGGCCGGCTACATCCTCGGCGCGCTGTTCCCGGCGGATGCCGCGATCAACACCTGGCAACTGACCCTGCTCGATCTGGGCGCGGTCAAGGCCGGCCTGGCGCTGCGCATCAACGCCACCTTCCTGCTCGGCCTGGCGCTGCTGCTCGGCGTGTTCGCGATCCAGCACGGCGGCATCCTCCGCTCGGCGCGCTGGACCATGGTGCTGGGCATCACCTCGCTGGTGCCGCTGTCCCTGATCGCGCTGGTGCCGCTGCTGACCGGCGACATGCCGGCGTCGCATTTCTTGCCGTTCGTGCCGATGGCGCATGACGCGCAGGGCCTGGTGATCGACGGCCAGTGGAACATGGCCGGCGTCACACTGATGGCCGGCGGCCTCTTCATCGCGGCCTGGTCGACCTATGGCTTCGAGACCGCGGTCTGCTACACGCGCGAGCTCAAGGACCCGAAGAAGGACACCTTCCGCGCCATCTTCGCCGCCGGTCTGCTGTGCATCCTGGTCTTCACCCTGGTGCCGCTGGCGTTCCAGTCCTATCTCGGGCTGGGCAAGGTCGTGACGTCGCCGGTGCTCGACGCCGCCGGTGCCGTCACCACCCCGGCCGTGTACGACGGCATGCTTGCCGCCGATATCTACAGTGGCATGGGCGTGGCGCGGGCGATGTCGCAGATGGTCGGCGGCGGCGCGATGGTGGCCAACGTCATCATCGTGATGCTGATCCTGGCGGTGTTGCTGTCCATCATGACCTCGATGTCGGGCTCGTCGCGCACGCTCTACCAGGCCTCGATCGACGGCTGGTTCCCGCGCTACCTCTCGAAGGTCAACGAGCACGGCGCGCCGACCCGCGCGATGTGGACCGATCTGGGTTTCAACGTCATCCTGCTGCTGCTCTCGGACTACGTGTTCGTGCTCGCGGCCTCGAACATCGGCTACCTGATGTTCAACTTCCTGAACCTGCAGTCGGGCTGGATCCACCGCATGGACCGGCCGCACTGGGCCCGACCGTATCGCGCGCCGACCCTGGTGCTCGGCCTGGGGGCGCTGCTGGGCTTCGTCAACCTGGCGCTGATGGGCATGGGCGCGAACGTCTACGGCGCCGGCACCCTGACCACCGGCCTGGTGATGGCGACCCTGATCGTCCCGGTGTTCGTCTATCGCCACTACATCCAGGACAAGGGCGTATTCCCGGCCGCGGCCGCCGAGGACCTGCAACTCGGCATGGGCGACTCGACGACCAAAGGCGCGGGCGTGCTGCCGTATCTCACGCTGGCGCTGGCCGTGCTGGTCGTGTACACGACGCATCGGCTGGCGGTGTACTGAGCGCCGGGCCGGGCCTGCGAGACAATCGCCAGAGGCGATCCCGCTCGGTGACCAGGTTCGCGCCGTGGCGCGTCCATGTAGAACAGCACGATGGGGAAGGGGGCGCCGTTCGAGTCCGGGCGCGGCGTTCCGATACCATGAGCCATGACCGCCGTCATGACCCACCGCCACACACGCAATTTCACCGAATACCGCTTCGCGCGGCCGGGAGCCTGGTCGTGATGCGCGGTTCGCTCGAAGACCTCGGCGAGACGCCGGAGGCCGCGCTGGCCGCCGCCCACGCCGCGCTCGACGAAGGCCATGTGCAAAAGGCGCGCGACCTCGCCAAGTACGTGTTGATCCGCGCCCGCGGCAGCGACATGCGTTCCGAGGCCGGCGCGCTGGCCTGCCTGGCGCATTGCGACCGGATCGGCTCGCGGCTGCGGCGGGCCAGCGAGGCGAGCCGCCGCGCGGCGCAGTTGTTCGAGCAGTTGGGCGACTTGCAAGGCGAGTCGAACGCACTCGCCACGCTGGCCCATGTGTGCATGCTGCTGGGCCGCAACGACGAGGCCGTGGAAGCCGCGCTGCTCTGTGTTCGCCTTTGCGACGTCAAGGTGCCGCAACCACAGGTGGTGCTGGCCCACAACTGCCTGGGCCTGGCATATTCGTGGAGTGGCGATTACGAGCGCGCCGATGCCTCGCTCGAGGCGGCCGTGGCCATGGCGCAGCGCTGCACGCCGCCGCTCAGCATCTACCAGCCGCGGCTCAACCAGATGTGGGTCGAGTCCAAACGACTGTTGGATGAGCGTTACCAGACCGGCGCGATGAGCAGCCTGGTGCGGCTGGAAGCACTGGGGCGCGAGTGCGCGCAGCTCGAACGCACGGGGCAGGGCGCGTTGGTGATGCAAGGGCTCCAACCGATGGCCCGAACGGCGTCGTTCGCCTCGGCCAGCTTGCTGGCCTCGTGGCAGGGCGATACGGCCGCGGCGCAGTTGGCGCTGGCCGCGGCGACAGGGTCGCTCTCAGGCGGGATGACCTGGCTCGATTCCTTCGTGCGCTGGGCGGCGGCCGAAGTTGCCTGGGCCGAGCAGGATTGGGTCGAGGCCGAGAAGGCGTTGGTCGAGATGCGCGAAATGGCGTTGGCGGTCGAGCACGAGCAGCTCGCCTGCCAGGCCCACCTGCTGCTCGCACAGGTGTTCGAGCTGCAGGACAAGAACGAAGAAGCCCGGCGCGAACACCGCGCGCTGCGGCGGCGCGAGCGCCGGGTGGTGGCCGAAGGGCTCAGCAGCCGCGAGTCGCTGGTCTCATGGCAGCTCGGCGCGCGCCAGAGCGAGCGGCATCTGCGGCAGGCACTGGTGGTATCGAAGCAGTTCGAACGCTGGTCGCTGGAAGACGCGCTCACCGGCATTGCCAACCGCCGGCATTTCGAGCAGGCGCTGGCCGAGCGCCTGCCCGCGGCCATCGGCACCGGCCGGCCGCTCACCGTCGCGATGGTCGATGTCGACCGGTTCAAGTCGGTCAACGACCGCTTCACCCACAGCACCGGCGACCGCGTGCTCAAGACGGTGGCGGCCATCCTCTCCTCGGAAGTGCGCGAGAACGACCTGCCGGTGCGCTGGGCTGGCGACGAGTTCGTGATCCTGTTCGACGCGGCCGAACCGGTGGCCCGGCAGGTCTGCGAGCGCATTCAGGTCGCCGTGGCCGATTTCGATTGGCAAGCCATCGTGCCCGGCCTGCAGCTCACCGTGAGCCTGGGCCTGAGCGAGGTGCGCGCCGGCGACACGGCAGAGACGGCGCTGCAGCGCAGCGATGAAGCCATGTACCGTGCCAAGCGGGTGGAGCCAACGGCAGCCTGACGGGCCGCCCTTCGCCGTCCTCGCCGGTCAGGAGGCACCGGCGTCGACCTCGAAGGTCATGCGCACCAGATCGGCCAGGCTCGCCGCGGCCATCTTGCTCATCACCCGGGTGCGGTGGATCTCGATGGTCCGGAAGCTCCCACCCAGGTCGCGCGCGATCATCTTGCTGGTCTTGCCGGTGATCATGCTGTCGAACACCTCGCGCTCGCGCGGCGTGAGCGTCGCCAGCCGCAAGGCGTGGCCGGGGTTGGGGTGCGGCGCCAGCGGCGTGGGTGCGGCGCTGCCGCCCGCCAGCGCACGCTGAATGCGCTCGACCAGCACCGCACTGTCGAAGGGTTTCTCCAGAAAATCGACCGCGCCGTTGCGCATGGCGTCCACCGCCATCGGCACATCGGAGGAGCCGGTCAGGAAAACCACCGGCAGTGCGATGCCGCGCTGGCGCAGCACCGATTGCAGCTCCAGGCCCGACATGCCGGGCATCATCACGTCGAGTAGCAACACGGCCGGTCCCTGAAGGGCGGGCGAAAGGGTGGGCAAGAGAAGGGCCGGCGCGGCCAGCAACTCCGCCGCCGAAGCGAAGGTCTCGACCGCGATGCCCGCATCGGTGAGCACGCGTCGCAGCAGCGTGCGCATGAAGTCATCATCGTCGACCACCAGCACCGTCGGCAGGGGGATCACGCAGCGCTCGCCCGAAGTTGCATGCCGTTCCTTCACCGGTCGCCGCCTCACTCGAGGCCGATCCATTCTAGGCTTGGCCGCCCCACGCGACCCCCATTTCCTACGTGTGCGCACGTATGGTCTGCGGCGCCTTGTCCGATACCGCCCGGGACCGTCAGCGCCCACCCTGATGACTCGCCGCTGAGCAGCGCGGTCGTCGCAATCCGCGGCAAACAGGGACCTATCGATGGCGGATCTTCTTTCTCACCCGGGTGGCAGGTGGCGGCGTGGCCTGTCGGAGGTCAAGCGTCTGCGGACCGTCGCCGGCTTCGCGCTCGCCGTGGTGGCGGTGCTGGTCATCGCCGCCGTTTCTTACCGCGCCGTCGCAGCCAACGCCAGCGTTTCGGCCGGCGTGGTACGCACACTCACCATCATCGACCGGCTGGACGCCACCTCGTCGAAGCTGAAGGACGCGGAAACCGGCCAGCGCGGCTTTCTGCTGACAGGAGCCGATGGTTATCTCGACCCCTACCGCACGGCCATGCAGGCCTTGCCGAATCTGCAGGCCTCCTTGTGGGAGCTGACGGCCGACAACCCGCTGCAACAACGCCGGCTCCTCGAGTTGCGCGAAGCCATTGCGCAGAAGACGAACGAACTCGACCTGACCATTGCCCTGGCGCGTGGCGGCAATCTCGAAGCTGCCTTGGCGCGCGTGCGCACCGGCACCGGCATGCGGGCCATGAATCGGGCGACAGCCCTCTTCGAAGAGTCTCGAAGCGAAGAACTCGACCGGCTTGCAGCAGGCAGGGCGGCCTCTTCGGAGGCGGCAGTGTTCTCGTCGAACGTGGCCTGGGCCAGCTCGGCCTTGCTGCTGGTGCTGATCGCCTTGGCGGCGTGGATGCACCACGCGATGCTCGCCAGCGCCCAGCGCTACCGCAGCACGCTGGACAACATGCTGGAAGGCTGCAGGATCATCGGCTACGACTGGCGCTTCAAGTACATCAACGATGCCGCCGCCCTGCAATCGCGCCAGACCAAGCAGGAACTCGTGGGCGCGACGATCATGGAGGCGCACCCGCAGATCGAGCACACCGAGATCTATGCCAAGGGCCAGATCTGCATGCGCGACCGCACGCCGCAGTACATCGAGACCGAGATCGTCTACCGCGACGACAGCCGCGGCTGGTTCCAGATGCGAGTGCTGCCGACCGCTGGTGGCATCGCGCTCTTCAGCGTCGACATCACCGACCGCAAGCGCGCAGAGCAGGAGATCCTGATGCTCAACGCCGATCTCGAACGCCGCGTGCTCGGGCGCACCGCCGAGCTGGTTTCGGCACGCGAGGCGGCCGAAGCGGCCAATCGCGCCAAGAGCGCCTTCCTGGCGACCATGAGCCACGAGATCCGCACGCCGATGAACGGCGTGATCGGCATGGTCGAAGTGCTGATCCACAGTGATCTGCAGGAGCACCAGGCCGATGCGGTGCGCACCATTCGCACGTCGGCATTCTCCTTGCTGGGCATCATCGACGACATCCTCGATTTCTCGAAGATCGAAGCCGGCCGGCTCGAACTCGAACGCGCGCCGGTCGCGCTGCCCGAGCTGATCGAAAGCGTGTGCGAGACGCTGATGCCGATCGCGCTCGACAAGGATGTGGAGTTGCACCTCTTCGTCGCGCCGACCGTGCCGGCGCTGGTGTGGGCCGATGCCACGCGGCTGCGCCAGATACTCATCAACCTGGGGGGCAACGCCATCAAGTTCAGCGCCGGACGCAGCGAGCGGCGCGGGCGGGTTTCGATCCGCGCGACCGTCGACGACAAGACGCCGGCCAACCTCGTCCTGCAGTTCACCGACAACGGCATCGGCATGGCGCCGCAGACCTTTGCACAGCTCTTTTCGCCCTTCACCCAGGCCGAAGCCTCGACCACGCGGCGCTTCGGCGGCACCGGCCTCGGGCTCACCATCTGCAAGCGGCTGGTCGATTTGATGAGTGGCGCGATCAAGGTCGCGAGCACGCTGGGCCGGGGGTCGCGCTTCAAGGTGACGCTGCCACTGCAGGTCGTGGAGGGCCGCAAGACCGTGCCCGGCCACAAGCTGACGGATCTGGAATGCATCATCGTCGGCACTGACGACACAGTGGATGATCTGCGCATACACCTGGAGCACGCCGGTGCGCGCGTGGTCGTGGTGAGCCGGCTCGACCAGGCTTTGCAGCGCGCCTTCGGCATGACGCGGCCGGTGGTGATCCACAGCCGCTGGCGCCAGTCGACGGCGCTCGATGGCTTGTATGCGGCACTCGCCGAGGCGCCCGATGTGCGCCATGTGCTGATCCGGCGCACCCGCCGGCGCGCGGCTCCGCTGGTGGTCAAGGGCGTGGTGACGCTGGAAGCCAACTGTCTGCGCCGCATTGCGCTGATCCGCGCAGTGGCGGTGGCGGCCGGGCGCCGCTCACCCGAGGTGCTGCATGACGACCCCGACAGCAGCGACATCATCGACCAGGCCGATGCGCCCACGGTGGCTGAAGCCCGCGCCCAGAACCGCCTGATCCTCATCGCCGAGGACGATGAGGTCAACCAGAAGGTGATCCTGCGCCAGATCGAGCTGCTGGGTTATGCGGCCGAGATCGCCGCCAACGGTGCCGAAGCCTTGCGGCTCTGGTCGGCCGGCGAATACGCGCTGCTGCTGACCGACCTGCACATGCCCGACATGGACGGCTACACCCTCGCCGAGGCCATCCGCCTGAAAGAAGCCGCGGCCGATGCCGGCGAGCGCATGCCCATCCTCGCGCTGACCGCGAACGCCCTGCAAGGCGAAGCTGCCCGCGCGCGTGCCGCCGGCATGGACGAATACCTCACCAAGCCGCTGCAACTCCACCTGCTCAAGGCTGCGCTGGGCCGCTGGCTGCCACGCGACAAGCCCGACACCGTTCCTGCCGAATTCGACACCCAACCGCCCGACATCCGCAGCGACCTCGCCATCGACCTCTCGGTGCTCAAAGGCATCGTCGGCGACGACGCGCAGGTGGTCGACGAATTCCTCGCCGACTTCCGCATCTCGGCCGAGCGCATGGCCGCCGAGCTGCGCGCCGCGAGCAACGCCGAGGACACGCGGCAGGTCGGCGCGGTGGCGCACCGCCTCAAGTCCATCGCCCGATCGGTCGGCGCGATGGCGCTGGGCGATGCCTGTGCAGAACTCGAAAACGCCTCGACCATCGGCGGGCGCGACGGCGTGTCGCTCGGCATGGCGCAGTTCGAGGCGGCGCTGCTGCTGCTGAATGCGCAGCCAGGCCCGCCGAGTGGCTAGCTCTGCGCCCGCCGCAAGCCCAGCAAGCCCAGCCCCAGCAGCACGAACATCGCGCCGGCCCCGCGGTTGAGCCGGCGAACGCCACGCTCCGAGGCGAACCAGGCGCGGGCTCGGCGGGCGATCACGACGAAGACGAAGTGCGAGACCAGCGAGCACGCGACGAAGGTCATCGTCAGCACCAGAAACTGCCCGAAGGGGGCGCCTTCGGCCTGAATGAACTGCGGGAAGAGGGCGGTGAAGAAGAGGATGCTCTTGGGGTTGGTGAGGGCGACCCACATGCCTTCGCGGAACAGGCGGCCGGACGACTTTTCGTCGACGGGACGAACACCTGACGCCGCCGCGGCCAGGCCCGCACCCGAGGCCGACCATTGCCGGATGCCGAGGTAGATCAGATAGCCCGCGCCGGCGATCTTGAGCGCCAGGAAGAGCGTGGCCGAGGTCTTCAACACGGCACCCAGGCCGATGGTCGTGACCACCGCGACGATGAAGATGCCGGCCGCGTTGCCGGATGAACTCAGCAGCGCCCGCCGCGCGCCTTGCGACATGGCGTTGGAGATGGCCAGCAGCACCGCAGGGCCGGGGCTGAAGCAGGCGATGAGCGAGACGGAGAGGAAAGCGAGCCAGGTCGAGAAGTGCATGGGGAGGATTTTCGCTCAGGCGCTGGCGGCGTTCGGGTCGCCGGGTTCATGGGCCTCTTCGGGCGGTGCCAAATCCGCGTCTTTGTCCTTGGCCTTGCTCTTGGCGCGCTTCGCCAAGCGTTCCGCATCCCGCGCCTGTCCTTCGGCCGACCACTGCTCGAACTGCTCCGGCGTCTCCAGCGTGATGCGCCCCCAGGCACCGGCGCGAAAGTCGTTGATCGCGACCTCGGCGGCCTTCTGCATGTTGACCCGGCCGCCGGCCAGCAGGCCGCCACGCTTGCGGCCCAGGTCGGCCAGCAGCGCTTCGTCGGTGATGTCGGCAAAGTCGGCCAGCTTGTAGCGCGCCACCAATCGGTCGGCATAACGCCCGCGCACGCTGGCCAGCAAGGCCAGCGCGACTTCTTCTTCGTCGTAGGCATTGCGGCCGATGCCGCCGCTGGCCGCCAGGTGGTAGCCGCTTTGTTCGACGACGATGCGCGGCCAGAGCATGCCGGGCGTGTCGAACAGGTAGAAGTCGCTGGCGAGCACCAGCTTCTGTTCGAGCTTGGTGATGCCCGGTTCATCGCCGGTCTTGGCGGCGCTTTTGCCCACCAGCGTGTTGATCAGCGTCGACTTGCCCACGTTGGGAATGCCGCAGATCAGCACCCGCACCGGCTTGACCATGCCGCCGCGCAAGGGCGCCAGCTCGCGACAGGCGGCGATCAACTGGCGTGCGGGCGCGACCGCGCTGGCATCGAGCCCGAGCGCGTTCGTGCCGGGCTTGGCGCGGTAGTAGGCGACCCATTGCGCGGTGAGATCGGCATCGGCGATGTCCTGCTTGTTCAGCACCTTCAACGCGGGCTTGCCGCGTGTCATCTCGGCCAGCAGCGGGTTGGCGCTGGAGCCGGGCAGCCGTGCATCGAGCAACTCGATCACGACATCGATCTCCGGCAAGCGCTCGGCGATCGCCTTCTTGGTCGAGTTCATGTGACCCGGGAACCACTGGATGGGCATGCGGCCTTGCTTTCGGAAAATGTTGATTCAGAAAATATGTCGCGGATTGGAACACCCGCGAGGAGGCGCGTGTGCCTAGACCTGCGCCAGGCGCCACATTCGCGCAAAAGCCACCACTTCGGCCGCAACCATTTCGCAGGCATTGATGGCCGCGGGGTCGGCCGCCCGGCCCTCGGCACCGAAGGGCACGGCGGTGGAATTCAGCGCCGCGCCAAACGGCGTGGGCCAGCCGCGCAAGGTGTGCACGATGGCGCGCAGCGAGGCCAGCGTGGAGCCCATGGCCTGGGGGCCTTCGGCGCAGACGATGCTGCCGACGGCACGGCCTTCGAGGTACACGCGCTCATCGCTGCGCAGGTCTTCGACGAAGTCGAGTGCGTTCTTCACCAGGCCCGAGAGGCCGCCGTGGTAGGCCGGCGTGGAGACGAGCACGCCATCGGCACGGCGCAGCGCGTCGACCAGCTCGCGTGCCGCATCACTGCGTTCGGGCCGGGCCGGGTCGTAGATCTCGGCCGGCAGGCCGGCGCCGACGAAGCAGAGCGTCTCGCAGCCGAGCGCGCGAGCATGGGCTAGCGCGGCCTGCAATGCCTGCTCCGACGTGGAGCCCGGTCGGGTCGTGCCGCCGAGTCCGACGATCAAGGGAACAGGTGTCATGGCGCTGCGGTGAAGACAAAGATCGGGGCAGTCTAGCGCCTGCGCCCCGATGACGACGACCCCGGGCCGATGCCCACTGGACAGCGCCACCTGCGCCACGTACAACTTGTGCACCATTCCCCCGGACCGGTCAGGGAGGCGTGCGCTGTTCGAACCGACCGGGAGTTCTTCCTGCAGGAGACAAGATCATGAGTCATCGGATGCGTTTCGGAATCTTCCTCGCCCCCTTCCACAAACCCGGCATCAACCCGACGCTGGCGCTGGAGCAAGACCTGGAGCTGGTGCAGTGGCTGGACCGCTGCGGCTACGACGAAGCCTGGTGCGGCGAGCACCATTCGGCCGGCACCGAGATCAGCGCCAGCCCCGAGATCTTCATGGCCGTGGCCTCGCAGCGCACCCGCCACATCAAACTCGGTTCGGGCGTGATCAGCGTGAGCTACCACAACCCGCTGTGGGTGGCAGAGCGCATCGTGCAGCTCGATCACCTCACCCGCGGCCGCGCGATGCTGGGCCTCGGGCCGGGCTCGCTGCCGAGCGACGGCATCATGGTCGGCCTCTCGCAAACCCAGACCCGCCCGCTGCTCGAAGACGGCCTGGCCGTCATCATGAAACTGCTGACCAGCGACGAGCCCGTCACCTTCAAGAACGACCGCTGGGACCTGCGCGACGCGCGCCTGCACCTGCGGCCTTACTCCAACCCGCTGTTCGACATCGCCGTGCCCGCGGTGGCCTCACCCACCGGGCCGAAGCTCGCCGGCATGCACGGCGTGGGCCTGCTCTCGATCGGCGCGACCACCGCCGCCGGCTTCGATGCATTGGCGCTGCACTGGGACGTGATGGAAGCGCAGGCCGCGCACTACAAGACGAAAGTCGACCGCAACAAGTGGCGCTTGGTCGGCATGGTGCATTGCGCCGAAACCATGGACCAGGCCTATCGCGATGTCGAATACGGCATGGCGCAGTGGTTCGACTATTTCCAGGCTGTGGCCGCGTTCCCGCAGATGGCGGTGCCCGGCAGCAACGTGAAGGAAATGATCTCCTTCGTCAACGACTCCGGCTTCGGCGCCATCGGCACGCCCGACATGGTGAATAAGCAGATCGACCGACTCTGGAAACAATCCAACGGCGGCTTCGGCGCCTACCTGATGCTCGCCCACAACTGGGCCAACTTCGACGCCACCCGCAAAAGCTACGACCTGATCGCGCGGCATGTGTTCCCGCAATGGCAGGGGCAGATGGCGACGCAGGCTTCGGCCGATCGCGCGCGGGCTGCGCGGCCGGAATTGGCGGCGATTCATTCGCAGGCGGTGGAGGCGGCTACGCAGCGGTATGCGGCGGAGGCGGCGGCGCGGAACAGGTAGGCGGTAGGGGGGCGGCCTTGCGGGTGTGAGGTCGCTCGTGGTTGCGATCGGCTCGTGGGCCGATGCGAGTGATGGCCGCTGCGGAAGGGAATTCCAGCGGCGGCCGCAGTTGCTGTGGCCATCGCGCGCGTTCTCTTTTGTGCCTTGGCGATTCGCAAGCTTGCGACCGGCCTCTGTGCCTTGGGTACGATGCTGCGCATGCCTCGTGGAAAAGTCGCCTCCTCTCGGGCCGGCGTATGGCCATTTCGCATGAGGCTGTGAGTGCTACGGAGTGGCTTCGGTCGCGCCCACCAAGCTAGTATCTGCGGCAACGACATCAGGGAGACTGACATGGAGTATTCGGTTGATCAGTTCTGGCGCACGCGACTCGCGCCTTTGCGCACGCAAACCGCTGCAGCCGTTCTGCCAGGCTGGTATGCCGCGCCAAGCCACTCTCCCGGGTTTGTCGAGGCTGCACTTTCACTGCGTCCGGACTTCAGCGATCTTTCGCAAAGTGTCTGGCTCATCGCGGCCCCGGGGGCCGTCGGCAAGTCGACCCTGGCCCGAGAAATTTGTGCGGCGACCAATGCGGTCTACCTGGACCTTGCTACCGCAACGACAGTCGCTGGCAACTATCTTGTCGGCGGCCTCGTTAAGGCTGGGCTGTGGAGCGCGTGGCAGGCTGGTGAATCAACGCTCCTTGTGGATGCCTTGGACGAAGCACGGCTACGGGTGACCCAAAGCTCGTTCGAAGACTTCCTTGCTGACGTTGTGAACGTTGCAGGAACACGCGGTGTCCCCATCGTGCTGCTAGGGCGGGTCGGTATCGTCGAAGAGGCTTGGTCCATCCTCAATGACAAATCAGGGCTCAATCCGCCGATCTTCGACATCGAGCTTTTTCAGCCCGAGAGTGCAAAGTTGCTTGTTCAGGCTGCGATCGGCCGGCTCGCCAAGGCTACCGATTCAACGGGCAATCGGACGTACCCGCACTTGGAAGGAGCACTTGCTGCGCACGTCTCGGTGTACAGAACCGCAGCAGCTTCCCTGGTCGATCACCTGACTGCCGAGACGAGTGCGGATGGGCGGCAGTTCGCAGG
>JAMFRW010000088.1 GCA_026224975.1 Rhodoferax sp.
CCGACCATCGGAACCTGCCTCGACCGGCTGCCGAGCCGTGCTGAGCAAGAACGATGGCGTCGCAGGCCGTTGACGCCAGCCCGACCCGTCATGGATCGCTCGCCCTCCCATCTTTCGAGACCCTAGCGTTTGGCGGCGCCTTTTCGTCGAAACATTCGCAGTGCGCGTATCGGTCGACTCCGTGCGTGGGCGCTCGCCGCCGCCACGACGACATTCACGGTGGCGGCGCATGCGCAGTATTCCGGCTCGGTCGAAATCGCCAGCAAGAACCGATATCGCGGCACCGCCATCGGCGACCCAGGCCCCGTCGTCCGCGCGAGCCTGATGGCCGATCCGACCATTCCCTTCCTCGATGGCGCCTACGCCGGCGTCTCGGGCGCCTGGAGCGCGCGCAATGGCGACCTGGCAAGTGCCGAAGCGCTTGTCGGCTGGAGTCGGCGATTGAATGCGCTGCCCGCGCTTTCATCGCTCGGCCCTGACTGGGGCTGGGACGCCGGGGTTCATCTGTTGCATTACGGCGGCAGTTCGCGTTTCGACTTCCACGAACTCATGGTGGGCCTGCTGGCGCCTGGATGGTCAGCGCGGGTTTGGTGGTCTCCGCACTATTTCGGCGAATCGCGCTCAAGCCTCTATGGCGAGGTCAACGGCAGCATCGACCTCGCAGACCAATGGCGCCTGTTCGTACGAGCAGGCGTGCTGCGCTACGGCAGCAGCGGATCGGACCCGCTCCAGCCGAACCGCCTCGATGGACTCATCGGCGCGGGCTACACCGCGGGCCCATGGAACCTGCGACTCATGCGCGACGGTCGGACCTACCTCGGAGCGATCGGCGAAATCGGCCCACGCCGCGGCACGGCCGCGTGGGTCCTCAGCGCGGGTGTGGCGTTCTAGGCTTACTGTGTTGTGCGCCGTGCAAAGGTGCTGTCGTTCAGTGGGTGCGAATCCCGCCCGGCAACTGTCGCTCCGGCCGATAGCAATCGGAGCAATCGTGGAGGTAACGAAGCGGTTGAAGCCTTCGGTGTAGAGGATCCTTCAATTGACTTGGCGATCATGCAGGCCGTAGCGCGAGTGACTGTCGAGAAGGCCTCGAAAGCGATGATTCCGAAGCCGACCCGCCGACACTACGGGGAAGGTTGATATCGATGGTGCTTACTGCAACGGAACCCTCTGACCGCACCAAGCCCATTGAGTCGTGGAAACGAGCGCTCGTCGACACAAGTTGCTTGCCGTGGGAGCCGGTACGACGTGTGAGCGTGTGCATGTCGGCGGGATAGTCGAGTCACAGCGCTGTCGAGGCAATAACGCGGAGGAAGGGCTGAGTCATGTCTGTACTGCTTGTAGTTGTGCAGGGCGACTCGTGCATACGAGTACGACGGGCGACGGCGCGCGTAACGCGACCGACGGTCGTTGCCACATGCAGTCGGAGTGCTCGACACTTTGCGTCACGGCGCCGTCATCGGCTCAACCCGTGTACAAGATGAGAAGCACATTGACAGGCTTCGCGCAACCGATTTCTTTGCAGCTTCGGACGCAAGCAATTGGGTGCGCGAGCCCGCATCATCCTCAGCAGGGCTGAGGGCGAAGCCAACGGTTCGATCGACTGGGGGTTTGGCGACCTCGAGTCTCTCAAAGCCACTACGGTTGAACACGTAACAACCTGCTGAACCTTCACATCCACGCGTGGGCGCCGCTCAGTACGAGGTTGAGCTTGAGCACGTTGACACGCGGCTCGCCGATGAAGCCGAACAGCTGGCCTTCAGTGTTCTGCTCGATCAGCGCCTGGACCTGCGCGATCGGCAGCTTGCGTGCCGCCGCGACGCGCGCGACCTGGTAGTTGGCGCCGGCAACACTGATGTGCGGGTCGACGCCGCTGGCCGATGCCGTCACCAGGTCGACGGGGATCGGCCGCTTGTTGTCCGGATCGGCCGCCTTGAGCGCAGCGATGCGGCCCTTCACCGCGTCGATCAGCGCCGGGTTCAGCGGCCCCTGATTCGAGCCGCCGGAGTTGGCGGCGTTGTTGGCCATCGGTGAGGTGGCCGACGGACGGCCCCAGAAGTTCTTTGGGTCCGAGAAGCTCTGGCCGATCAGCGCCGAGCCAACGGTCTTGCCGTCCTTCTCCATCAGGCTGCCCGCGGCCTGCGACGGGAACACCGCCTTCGCGATGCCGGTCACGGCCAGCGGGTAGGCGACGCCGGTGACGACGCTCAGGGCGACGAACAGCACGAGGGCCGGGCGAACGATTGAGGTCATGGTGATGTCCTGTGAATGGTGTGCACCGCGACCTCAGACGAGGTGGACGGCGGCGAGCAGCATGTCGATCCCCTTGATGCCGACGAACGGCACGATCAGCCCGCCGAGGCCGTAGATCAGCACGTTGCGACGGAGCAGCGCCGAGGCACCGATCGCGCGGTACTTGACGCCCTTCAGCGCCAGCGGGATCAGGAAGACGATGATGATCGCGTTGAAGATCACCGCCGCCAGGATCGCCGACGACGGGCTGTGCAACCCCATCACGTCGAGCGCCTCGAGCTGCGGGTAGGTGGTCGCGAACGCGGCCGGGATGATCGCGAAGTATTTCGCCACGTCGTTGGCGATCGAGAAGGTCGTGAGCGAACCGCGCGTCATCAGCAACTGCTTGCCGGTCTCGACGATTTCGAGCAGCTTGGTCGGGTTGGAGTCGAGGTCGACCATGTTGCCTGCCTCTTTCGCGGCCTGCGTGCCGGTGTTCATCGTCACCGCCACGTCGGCCTGCGCCAGCGCCGGCGCGTCGTTGGTGCCGTCACCGGTCATCGCGACGAGCCGGCCTTCACTCTGGTACTCGCGGATCAGTGCCAGCTTGGCTGCTGGTGTGGCTTCGGCGAGAAAGTCGTCGACACCGGCCTCGGCCGCGATCGCCGCCGCCGTGAGCTTGTTGTCGCCGGTGATCATGATGGTCTTGATGCCCATGCGGCGCAGCTCGGCGAAGCGCTCCTTGATGCCGCCCTTGACGATGTCCTTCAGCTCGACGACGCCGAGCGCGCGCGAACCATCGGCCACCACCAGCGGCGTGCTGCCGCGGCGCGAGACCTCGTCGGCGGCCTTCTGCACTTCCGGCGGCCAGGTCGCGCCAAGCGCTTCCACGTGCTTGCGGATCGCGTCGCCGGCGCCCTTGCGCACCTGACGCGTCTTGCCGTCGACGGTGAGGTCGACGCCGCTCATGCGTGTCTGCGCGGTGAACGGCACGAAGTGCGCGCCCAGGTTCGCCATCTCGCGCTCCCGCAGATCGAACTTCTGCTTCGCGAGCACGACGATGCTGCGGCCCTCCGGGGTTTCGTCGGCGAGCGACGCGAGTTGCGCCGCATCGGCCAGCGTCTGCTCGCTGATGCCAATGGCCGGGATGAAGGCCGAGGCCTGGCGGTTGCCGAGCGTGATCGTGCCGGTCTTGTCCATCAGCAGCACGTCGACGTCGCCGGCGGCCTCGACAGCGCGGCCCGAGGTCGCGATCACGTTGGCCCGCATCATGCGGCTCATGCCCGCCACGCCGATGGCCGACAGCAACGCGCCGATGGTTGTCGGGATCAGGCACACGAGCAGGGCGATCAAGGTCGTGATCGTCACGGCCGCACCGAGCTTGGCAGTTTCGACACTGAAGATCGACATCGG
>JAMFRW010000089.1 GCA_026224975.1 Rhodoferax sp.
ACTGCACGGTGCCATCGAGCCGGCGGCACAGCGCAGACACGCGATCGACATTGCCCTCGTCCAGCACGAACGTAGGCAGCACCGATTTGATGCGGTTCACCAGCAGTTGCACCGCGCCGCTGTGGCGCGCCGCTTCCATTCCCGCCCCCGCAGGCTGCGAGAGGGTACCGAGCCGATAGATGCGCTCGCCCGGCAGCTTCAGTGGATGCTGACTCGTGACCAGCAGGCGCACCTGTGGCGCGGCATCATGGATGTCGCGTGCCAGCGCGCACACCGCCGGCAGCAGGTGCTCGCAGTTGTCCAGCAGCAGCAGCGTGCGCTGCCGGCGCAGCACTTCCACCACCGTCTCGGTGGCGCTGCGGCCGGCCGGCACCTGGAAGCCGAGAACGCGCGCGACCTCCGGTGCCACGAATTCGCCGTCGCGCAGGTCGGCGAACTCGACGAGCCACGCGCCATCCGGGAAGTCCGCACACGCGGCCGCAGCGAGCGCACGGGCGAGGTGCGTCTTGCCAACGCCGCCGGCCGCCACCAGCGAGACGATGGCGTGCTGGTCGAGCAGCGTGTGCAAGCGGGCGAAGTCGGCATCGCGGCCGTACAGAGGCGGCAGTTGCACCGGTAGGTTGCTGCGCCGCGGTCCCGGCATCGTGACGGGCCGCGCATGGGCGGCTACATGGGATCCCGGCTCGTCGAGCAGGGGCCGCATCGTGAGCCTGTAACCCCGCCCCGCTACGGTGGCGATGGTCTGCTGGCCGAGCAGTTTGCGCAGCGCACTGACCTGCACCTCGACGTTGCTCTCCTCTACCGGCTGCCCGGCCCAGACGCCGTCGAGCAGTTCGGCCTTGGTGACCACGCGGTCGTGGTGCCGCGCCAGCCGCACCAGCACGTCAAAAGCGCGTTCTCCGATGCGCGCCCGCAACCCGCCAATGCGCAGTTGCCGCTCTTGCTCCAGAACCTCGAATCCCTCGAATCGATGCTGCACGCCGCTCCCTTCCCCGGTCAAGACCGCGTCTAGCGCACGGTATGCGCGGCCATTGTTACATCTAGGCACGCAATGGCGAGCGTGTCCAGCGCGATCACGTGGGGGCTCGGTTTCACCTCGTGGTGGACAGCAGCGACGCGCCCTCGGATACCGCTCGTGCCTGACGCCCCCCCCACTTGCGGGGGGATAAGGGGACTGGGCGCTAGCCGCACCCGATCGCTTAAGGACTCTTAAGCTCCTCCACGCGTACAACCCCATACGGTACGAGTGGTTGGCAAAACATTCGTTGGGTGGGAATCAACAAGAAGGTCAATGATGAAGATTTCGAAGATCACTGCGCTGCCGGGCACTTGCCTTCGAAAGCCCACTATGACAAAACTCCCGCCTCCTCCGCGCCCCAACGGCATCCCACATGGCTGGCACCTGCTGCTGGCAGCCGCGGCGGCTGCAATGCCGGCGATGCATGCGATGGCCGCCGTCGGTCCCCCGGTAATCAGGGGTGTATGTCCGGCAGGCACGTACAACGACACGGGTTTGGAATGGAACACAAGCCCATGTTTCGCCGCCGATGTCGGCTACTACGTGGCAGCCCCTGGCTCGACTTCGCAAACACCCGCAGCGCTGGGCCAGTATGTCGACGTCGGCGGCGCCACTGCGCCCAAGCTGGCGCAGTTGGGCCAGTATGTGGACACAGTGGCAGCCAGTGCACCCAAGACGGCGCAGTTGGGCCGCTATGTCGACACGGTCGGCGCCAGTGCAGCGAAGGTCGCGCAGCTTGGCCGCTACGTTGACACGGTGGGTGCCAGTGCAGCCAAGGTGGCGCAGTTGGGCCGGTATGTCGACACCGTCGGCGCCAGCGCGGCCAAGCTGGCGCCGCTGGGCCGGTATGTCGACACGGTGGGCGCCAGTTCGACCAAGCTCGCCCCACTGGGCCGGTATGTGGACACGACCGGTGCCAGCGCAGCCAAGATCGCCAGTCCTGGCTACTTTGTCGCCTCGGTCGGGCAGTCTTCCGCCCAGGCAGCCTCGCCGGGCCATTACGTGGACACCAGCGGCGCAAGTGCCGCGAAGGCAGCGCCGGTGGGCTACTACGTGTCGCAGACGGCCGCCGTGGCTCCCACTGCCGCGCAAGCCGGGCGCTATGCGCCGAGCTCGGGCCTGGCTGCGGCGCTGAACTGCCAGGCGGGCAGCAACTCGTACGGCGCTGCGTCGGCCTGCCGCATCACGAGCGCCAGCTTCGCCGGTAACACGGCCAGCGTCGTATCGCCCCGGCTGGACTCGACCATCGGCACCGGGGGCAGCCATGCTCTCGGGTCCATGGCCGCTGGCGACAGCTTCAAGTTCGAGGTACGCAATGCGACGACTGACAGCGCCAACCAGCCCGAACTGACGCTGCTCACGCTGAACTCGTACACCTTGGGCGGCAGCTCGGCCTCCTGGTTCAGCCTGGCGGGCTTCACCGATGGCATGACACTTGCGCCGGGCGATATGGCTGACCTGACACTGCTGGCCAAGCCCGGCCGCCCGGCCGGGGCGTTCTCGCTGACATTGACGCTGAGCACCGACCAGTTCGCCGATCCTGGCGCGCTCGGTCAGTCTTTCGTCTACACCTTCAACGGTGTGGCCATGGTGCCTGAACCAGCTTCCGCCGTCATGGCGCTGGCGGGTCTGGGACTGTTGGGCGTGCTGCTGGGCCGTCGACGCAAAGGCCACGCACTCGCGTGAAGGTAGGCGCCCGTCCGGCGCAGACCGCGCCTGCGACGCAGGACATCGACGCGCTGATCCAGCAAGCCGGGCAATTGCGCGCTGCAGGCGAGCTGATTTCGGCCGAAGGGCTCCTGCGCCAGGCGGTGTTGCTTGCACCGCAATCCGTGGCTGCCCTCACGAATCACGGCTTGCTGCTGTCGGACCTGGGTCGCCATGGCGATGCTGTGGCGCGGCAGCGCGCCGCGCTGGCTCTCGACCCCGATATGGCCCCGGCCTGGATCAACCTGGCCTTGGCGCTTCGCCAGCAGGGTGATCTGAAGGGCGCTGCCGAGGCCGATGCTCAGGCTCAGCTCCTGGCGCCCGACACGGCGCATGCGCATGTCAGCCGCGCGCTGGCGCAACGCGATACGGGGCAACTTCCCGCAGCGCTGGCCGGCTTTCGGCAGGCGCTGGAGATCGACGCCGGCCTGCCCGAGATCTGGATCAATCTCGCCTTGACCTTGCTTGACCATGGCGACGCCGGTGCTGCCCGCAGCGCCTGCCTTCAGGCCCTGGCGCTGGCGCCGCACGACCGCAGGGCCCTGGCGAACCTGCTGATGGCGGGCCAGTATGACAGCGCCCTGGCAGCTGCCGACTTGCGCGCCGATGCCGCGCGCGCTGCCGCACTGTGGCCTGCCTTGCCTTGGCGTCCACGCTCGCGTCCGGCAGGCACCCGCTTGCGCCTGGGCTATCTCAGCGGCGACTTTTACGCCCACCCGGTGGGCTGGCTGCTGGCGCCGGTACTGGCTGCACACGACCGTGAAACCGTCGAGGTGCATTGCTTCGACCACCAGGTGCGTGATCGCTCAGCCGATCTGGTGCACCAGCAATTGCGCGCTTCGGCGGAGCACTGGCACCGCCTGCCCGAGCTCGACGACGCAGGGCTGGCGGCGCGGGTGCGCGACGCCGGCATCGACGTCCTGGTGGACCTGTCCGGTCACACGGAACACGGCCGCCTGGGCGTGGCGGCGCTGCGCCCGGCGCCGGTGCAGTTGTCGTGGCTGGGTTACTTCGGCAGCACCGGCCTACCGGCCATGGACGCAGTGGTACTGGGCGAAGCCCTGTCGCCGCCGGGTGCCGAGGCCTATTACACCGAAGCGCTGGCCCGCGTGCCGGGCGCCCATTTTTGCTATGTGCCACCGGCCTACGCGCCACGTCCAGCAGCGCCACCGTCCCGGCATGCGGGATGCATCACTTTCGGCTCGTTCAACAACCCGGCCAAGCTGGGGGACGGCGTGGTGCAACTCTGGGCCGAGCTTCTGCAGGCTGTTCCTGGTAGCCGCTTGTTGCTTCGTTGGAAGACCTTTGCCGACCCTGCTTTCGCCGCTCATACGCGAGGCCGCTTTGCCGCCTGGGGCGTCGGCCCGCAGCGCGTCGTCCTGCGCGGCGCCCTGCCTCATGCGCAGATGCTGAGTTCTTATGCCGAAATCGACGTCTCACTCGACCCTTTCCCCTTCAGCGGCCTGCTCACCACCCTGGAGGCGCTGTGGATGGGCGTGCCGGTGGTGACGCTGCCCTGGCAGCGGCCGGTGTCGCGCCAATCCTTGGCGGTGCTCCAGGCCATCGGCCTTGACCAGGGTATTGCGACCACGCCGCGCGCCTACCTGGAACAGGCCGCCGCAATGGCCGACGACGTGGCCACGCGTAGCGTGTGGCGCGGCAGAGGTGCCGAGGCGCTGCGTGGCCGCATCGCCTCCAGTGCCCTGGGTAAGGGCGCTGCACTGGCCCGCCACATCGAGGCCCACGGCGCCCGGCTGCTCGCCGCCGTGGCTGGCGGTCTCACTGCATGAATGCGCCTACCGTGGACCAAGCCGTGGCCTTGCAACAGGCAGGTGATATCGACGCGGCGGCGGCGGCCTACGCCCAGTTGCTGGCGGCCGACCCGCGCCAGCCGGCACTGCGCCACAACCTGGGTCGAATCCGGCTGCAACAGGGCGCCACCGCCGAGGCCCTGCCGCTGTTGGAACAGGCCTGGGCCGAGGACGGCGCGCACGACGGCTGGCTGCGGAGCCTGGGGACCATCGGGATCACGCTGTACGACCTGGGTCTGTGGGAGGACGCCTGGCACTGGCTGTCGCGCGCAGCGGCCCGCGCACCGGCGGGAACCCGTCTGGCCCCCGCGCTGACCGATACCCTGCGCCGCGTATCGCCGCGCGACTACCTGGCGCCCGAGGTCTATGACCCACAGCAAGGACGCACCTTCCTGCGCCATGTGCCGCGCGAGTCGGACACCTATGTCTACGCCATTGACGTGATCGGCACCTGCCCGGTCGGCAATTTTGCGGCGGCGCAGCGGCCCAAGGGATTCATGAAAGCCGAGCTGTTCGGCAGCATCCTTGACAAGATCGTCGCCGAACGCGTGGCGCCGCGGCCGGCTGTGTGCTTGTTCAACCGGGGCGAGCCGATGCTGCATCCAGCGCTGCCGGAACTGGTGCAAGCCGTCCGGCAACGTGGCCTGCCCTGCCACTTGTCTACCGATCTCAATGTGCGCAGCAGCCTGCGCGAGCTGGCCCGGGCCAGTCCGGACAAGCTGAAGATCTCGCTGTCGGGCTTCAGGCCGGAGCTCTATGCGTGCGCACACGCCCGCAGCGATCTGGCGCTGATATTGGCCAATATGCGCCTGCTTCGCCAGTACCTGGACGAGGCCGGTGCCGACACCCATGTGTGGGTGGGCCACCACTCGTACAAGGGCGGCGAGGCCGAACTGCCGGCAGTCGAGTCACTGTGCGACGAATTGGGTTTCGCCCACCATCCGGTGGCGGCCTTCTACCAACCGCTGGAACGCCTGGTCGATCTGCTAGAGGGCCGCGGCGCGCCCGATCCCGAGCTCGACCTGCCGATCGAGCCGCCTCGAGACTACGTCACGCGGATTCGCGCCACGAGCAGCGAGCGCCATGACTGTGAACTGCGCTTCAACCAGACCGTGATCAACCAAGACGGATCGGTCGCGCTGTGCTGCGGCGTCTACGACCAACCCAACATGCTGGGCCTGCAGTTTGTCGCCACACCGCATTCAGCGCTGGAAGAGGCCAAGTACCGCCACCCCTTCTGCGCCACCTGCATGCGCCACGGTCTGTCATACACCGTGCGCGATGCCCTCAAGCCCGGCGGCTTCAGTTGAACCGAAGCCCACTCCTCGGGTCGGCGCATTGAGCGACAACAAAGCTGCCGATCACCAATTGCAGCTTATGGCGGCGGATTCAACCGGTCATCGCAACACACTCGCCGAATCGCTCAGCGGGCGTCTGGAAGCAGAGCGTCTTGCGCGGCCTTTCATTCGATTGTCTCGCGATCGAGTTGAGCTGCAGCTTTGAGTAGCCCGAGATGTCGATGCCCTTGGGCAGGTACTGCCCGAGCAGCCCATTGATGTTCTCGTTGCTGTCGCGTTGCCGTGAAGTGTAGTAATCCAGACCCGCATTTTCGAGGGCCCTTCCCTCGTGACAGGCATCTTTTTCGCGGGTTTTAGGGGCAAGATTGCTACACGTGACGCGCTCTACTGCGCCCCACTGAAGTA
>JAMFRW010000090.1 GCA_026224975.1 Rhodoferax sp.
GCGGCAGTTCGCCGGGCGCGGGCCTTGCATCGTCGCTGAAGATCCGCGGCACCGAAGTCGGCCAGCGCATCACCGAACTCATCTTCGAAGCCGCCGGCCCCAACGGCCACCGACTCGACGCCGACCTGCTGGCAGGCCACGGCGACATGGCCCCGATCGACACCAGCCTCACCGGCGCCGCCCCCAACTACTTTTGGCGCCGGGCGATGTCGATCTACGGCGGCAGCAACGAGATCCAGCGCAACATCGTGGCGAAGCAGGTGCTGGGGTTGTGAACGTTCAGGATTCGCGCACTTCGGCCAGCAAGTCGGGGTGGCGGTCCAACACCTTGAGCAGCTTTACCAGCGCGAGCGAGGGCTTGGTCTTGCCGTTTTCGTAGCGCGAGAAAGCATTGACGCCACCGCCGAAGATCTCGGCGGCCTCGCGTTGGTCGAGATGCAGTTTCTTGCGAACGCCGGTGATGAACTCCGGGTCGACGATGGCCGCATTGACCTGCTTGGCGAACTCACGCATCGATGCGCTCACGCGGCGCGATTCGGCCGCATCGAGCACAGCCTCGCCACAGGCTTTGCAAAACTCACCCGTCACCTGCGGAAGCATCGTCGTCTCGCCTTTGTAGACGTAAGGCATATCGCGGGTGTCACGCGCCAGTTCGGCCGCACCGCAGTTGAGGCACTTCATGGTCAGAACTCCTTGAAAGACACGATCAGCACGTCATCGATCACCGTCAACTTGCAGTGTGTCGCCCTCTTTTCCATGCTGTCACGTTAACCTACTTGCCATATTTTGGCAATGCTGCTCTAAGGCCCCGCACGACTCACCGCCGAGCGATCGAGCTGATCAACGTCGTCAGCGAGGGCATTTTCTCTTGGCTTGTAATGCGAATTGTTCGCATTACACTCGCGTCGTCACCACAGCCAACCGGCGCGCCATCGGGGCGGTCATGCCGGCGACTTCATGAACGACGCGATCCACGGTTCGTTGCACGACGCCCTTGCCGGCGACGCCGACAGCGACCTCGAATCCACCGTGCGGCGCGCTGCGGCCTGCTGCGGCGCCACGGTGCTGAGCTTCACCCCGCCCGACCCTGGCTCGCGCCGCCGCCGCTTGTGGGAGCTGGACGGCCATGCGCACTGCCCGGTCGTCGGCGTGTGCCTGCCGATCTCGGCATTGCGGCGCGTGGTGGACAAGGTGCTGGGCGGCCAAGCGGTGGCCGACGACTACGAGTTGCACTGCGGCGCCATCACCGAGTGCAAGCGCCGCTCGCCGATTGCCGAGGCGATGCAAAAGGAGCTGGACCGCCGTTGCGCACCGGCCCTGCGCCAGGCTGCGAGCGCCAAGACCACCGAGGCGCTGGGCGAATGGTGGCGCCAGGCCAGCCACGGCAACGATGTGCCGGGCGCGCTCTGGGCCACGCTCACGCATGCACGCTGCACACCGGGGCTCGAGCATCAGGTGCTGGGCGAAGTTCACATGCTGCAGCACCAGCTGGGCTCGGCGCGGCGGCTCGACCAGGGCCGCTTCGATGCCATGCTGCAAGAGACCACCACGCTGCGCCATGAACTCGCCGCCCTGCAGCAGCGCCACCAGCGCCACACGGCCGAGCAGGCGCGACTGAACGAGCGGCTGCAGGAACAACTGATGCGCGCCCGCGCCGACCTGATCGGGCGCGACACGGTGATCGCCGGTCTGCGCGACGAGTTGGCCGCGCTCGAAGCCTCGGTGCCCGGCCTCAAGAGCCGCATCGAACTCTCGCGCCACGGGCAGCGCCAGAACGAGCGGCTGGTCGACCTGGAACGCGCGCTGATGCAGTCGCAGCAGGAAGCCGAGCGCCAGCGCCGCCGGGCCGACGAAGCGACCGCCACGCTCGATACCAAC
>JAMFRW010000091.1 GCA_026224975.1 Rhodoferax sp.
CACCACCGGCACGTCCGTCGCCTTCAGGCCCTGGTTGCCGAGCTCCTTGTAGAACGGCACGTTGGAGTCGCCGTTGATGGTGGAGATCACGGCCGTGCGCTTGCCCTGGCTCGCGAACTTCTTGATCTTGGCGATGATGGACTGGTAGTCGCTGTGGCCGAACGGCGTGTACTCCTCCATGATGTCCGCGTCGGTGATGCCCTTCGAGTGCAGGAACGAGCGCAGGATCTTGTTGGTGGTGCGCGGGTACACGTAGTCGGTGCCCAGCAGCACGAAGCGCTTGGCCGAGCCGCCGTCCTTGCTCATCAGGTACTCGACGGCCGGAATGGCTTGCTGGTTGGGCGCAGCGCCGGTGTAGAACACGTTCTTGCTGAGTTCTTCACCTTCGTATTGCACGGGGTAGAAGAGCAGGCCGTTGAGTTCTTCGACGACCGGCAGCACCGACTTGCGCGACACGCTGGTCCAGCAGCCGAACATCACCGCGACCTTGTCTTGCGACAGAAGCTGCTTGCCTTTTTCGGCGAAGAGCGGCCAGTTGGAAGCCGGATCCACGACCACGGGTTCGAGCTGCTTGCCGAGCACACCGCCCTTGGCGTTGATCTCGTCGATGGTCATCAGCGCCACGTCCTTGAGCACCGTTTCGGAGATGGCCATCGTGCCCGAGAGCGAGTGCAGGATACCGACCTTGATGGTGTCGGCCGCGTGCACGAACGGCGTGATGCCGAGTGCCACGAGGCCGAGGGCGATCGCGGAGAGTGATTTGCCAACCTGGCGGCGGGATGTGTTCATGAGGGGGTAGCTCCTGTGTGGAATCGATCTGCTCGAGGGGAAACCTGTGCCGGCAGCGACCGATTGCTGCATTGCGACAAACGCAGGTTAAGCAAGGTCGGCAGGAGCTGAAATACGCCCGATGGCGTACGAGGCGGAACTATCGCGGCGGCGGCAAGCGCACGGCGCCGCAACGTGATCGGCAAGGGCTCGGCGAGCCCGTCGGGCCGTCAGGAGCCCGAGCGCATCGCCTTACAGCCGGCGGACGACGCCGGCTTGTCTTTCGCGGCTTCCCAGCACGCGGCCAGACGCGCATCGGGCGCCACGAGCACGCTCTTGTCGGCACCACCGAGCACGCCGGTGGTGAACGTGGCGGCCAGCGCTTCGGCGGCCTGCCGGTGGCCCGCGAGCGCCGAGGTTTCCATCAGCGCGAGCGCATCCCGCGCGGACTCCGCAGGCCGCTGCACGGCACGCGGATCGGACAAGCCCTGAAGCACCAGTTCACCCACCGCGAAGTCGACCTCCACTCGGCTGGCGGGCGCGCTCCGCGTGGAGGAAATCGCGTCGGCGTAACGGCGTTCGCGCAACGCCGTGATGATCCGCTGGTTGACACTCGCCGGGTCATCGGCCTGGGCCGGCGCGACCGTCGACGAAACCACGGGTGCGGGCTCGGCGCTCGCCACAGATGCGACCGAGCAGGCCTCCATCAACCAGCACGCGGCGAGGAGCATCATCGGCAGACGTGGATGGTGGCCGGTCATGGCGGAAACGGCAGCAGGGTTGCGTAGTCGCTCAACCCGTAAGGCTTCGAGATCTTGCCGCCTTCTCGCAAGGTGTAGTAGTCGGCCGCGATGTCGCCCTGCTCCTCCAATCCATACTCCTGGAACTTCTTGGACGGATCGAGCGTGTAGTTGTAATTGCGATCCACGATGCCGCGCACCTTCACGCTCCATTTGAGCGAGTAGTACTGATAGAGATGTGCCCCCTCATGAACGAACCATGCCCGGTCCGGCAGCGTCGAGGTCGAGAAATCGGCCTGGTAATGCTTGGGCGGAAAATAGATCTCGCCATTGGGTGTCATCGCGGTGTCGTCGGGCTGGAAGAAGATGTAAAAGTAATTGTGGACTTTCACCGACGCGTAGGTGATGGTCTTGGAATAGACCGATTGCAGCAGCGCGATTTCGCCGGCAGTGAGGTCTCTGTCGATATTGGCCATGGCAGTCCTCTCACGGAGCTTGATGACGAACTCCGCGAAAGCGATTCTTCCAACGAAGCATCATGCCGCGCGTCCCCCCGATGTGGGAGGGACGCGAAAGCAAACGTTTCAGCCTCCCCTGACGGGCTTGGCCTGCATGTGTTGGGTCGATCGCAGAGCGGCATGCACGGCGTCGCCGCGCCGTTGGAACATCACCCCTGATTGGCCTGCCGCAACCGCGTCATCGCGATCGACGCCGCCGCCGTGCGCGTCTCCACGCCGAGCTTGACGTACACACGCTCCAGGTGCTTTTTGACCGTGGCGGGGCTGGAGCCGAGGATGTCGCCGATGTCTCGATTGGTCTTGCCCTTGACGACCCAGTAGAGCACCTCGGCTTCGCGCATGGTCAGCTTGAAGGCCTGGGTGAGGGCTTCGACCACGGCCGCATCCGACACTTCGCGCATGACGATGAGCCAGTCGTCGTCGGCGGTGCGCTCCTGCAGCGAGAGCATGAGCTGCTTGGCGCCGAGAGCCACGGTGAGCGGGCGTGGCTCGCGTGGGCTCTGACCTTGAATCGGCGCTTGCCCCTCGGCCTCGGCCTGCACACGCAACCAGGCCAGCAGCGCCGGTGGCACCTGGCCGGCGGGCGCTTCGAAGTAGACCTGCAGGAGCTTGCGCGCCAGCGGCGTCTGCCAGACCAGGCGCAGGTCGGCGGCGCGGATGGCCATGGTGGCGTGGCCAAAGGCATCGAGCGCGTTGCGGGCCTGGCGCGCCTGCGCGGCCTGGCGGGCGCTGTGCATGTGGGCGGTGATGC
Source organism: Rhodoferax sp. (assembly GCA_026224975.1). Lineage (GTDB taxonomy): Bacteria > Pseudomonadota > Gammaproteobacteria > Burkholderiales > Burkholderiaceae_C > LMDS01. The sequence continues at coordinate 2,778 of JAMFRW010000091.1, forward strand.
GGGCCAGCACTTCCTTCGGTCTTATCGGCTTGGTCACATAGTCGATGCCGCCGGCGGCAAAGGCGGCCACCACATGTTCGGTCTCGGTCAGGCCGGTCATGAAGACGATGGGGATGTGCGCCGTCTCGGGCTGAGCCTTGAGGCGGCGCGCGACCTCGAAGCCATCCATGCCCGGCATCATCGCGTCGAGCAGCACGATGTCGGGTTGGGCATGGGCGGCGCGCTGCAAGGCGCTCTCGCCGTTGGTCGCCACGAGCACGGTGTAGCCGGCTTCGTCGAGCGCGTCGTGCAACACCGAGAGGTTGTCGGGCACGTCGTCGACGATCAGCACCACATCGGCCACCTGGCCGGCGAGCGCGTCGGGGCGCGCGCCACTGCCTGTGCTGGTTGCGGTAGCGCCGGAGGATTCGGGCTTGTCGGGTGGCGCCATCACAAAGGCGGCCTCGGGTTCATTCGACACTTCGAGCATCGCGGGCCTTTCGGAGAATGCCGGCCATGGCATCGAGCTGGAACTGGCGCGCCAGCCCGCGCATGTGGGCGACGAAGGGAGCGCATTCCGGGCTGTGCGCCTCGATGCTGTCGAGCAGCTTGACGATGCCGCGGAAGTATCCGAGCGAGATCATCTCATCGAGCGCGCGCAGGCGGTCTTCATCGGGGTAGACAAAGTCGCTCGGCGATTCGCCTGCGGGCGGCATCGCCGGCAAGGGCGCAGGCGTGGCGGCATGGATCCATTCCAGCCCAAGCTGGCGGCCCAGCCAATCGAGCAGCTCGGCCATGCGCACCGGCTTCAACACAAAGTCGGCGGGCAGGATGCCGGCATCGTTGTCCAGCCCCTTGTCGAAAGCGTTGGCCGAGACGATGGCGATCGGCGCATCGCTCAGGCCTTCGTGCCGCAGGCGGCGGATGGTTTCCCAGCCGTCGATGCCGGGCATCGCCAGGTCCATCAGGATCGCATCGGGGTGGTACTCGTGCAGCATCGCCAGGCATTCAAGGCCGGACGCGGCCTGGCGCAGTTCGAAGCCGAGTGGCGCCAGCACTGTCGCCAGCAGTTCGCGGTCGACCTCTTCGTTGTCGACCACCAGCACGCGGCGCCGCGCGCCCGCATAGCCGATGCGCGCCAGCCGCGGCAGCTCGCGCTCGGCCAGCTCGGCGCGCACTTCGGGCAGGAACATGCGGATGCGGAACAGCGTGCCGGCGCCGGGTTCGCCGAGTGCCTGCGGAACATGCGCAAGGTTCGACAAAGGCGTGCTGCGCACCGTCATCTCGCCGCCCATCAGATCGGTCAGCATCTTGCTGATGGTGAGGCCCAGGCCGGTGCCGCCCGAGGCTGCCGCACTCAAGGCCGAGCCGCGAGCAAAGGGTTCGAAGACGCGCTCGATCTCGTCCGGCGCAATGCCGGGGCCGGTGTCTTCGATCTCGAACACCGCCATCTCGCGCGCATAGCTCACGCGGAAACGAACCTGCCCCGCGCTGGTGAACTTGACCGCGTTGCCGATCACGTTGATCAGCACCTGCCGCAGCCGCTTTTCGTCGCTCCGCACCACCTCCGGCAGCTCGCCGAATTCGTGCACGAAGGCGATGCCCTTGCCCGCCGCCTGCAGCTCGAACATGCGCACGATCTCCTGCACGCACTCCCTGAAGCGCATCGGCTTGACTTCGAGCGTGAGCTTGCCGCCTTCGATGCGCGCGATGTCCAGCGTGCCTTCGATGAGCGACAGCAGGTGGTCACCGCCGCGCCGGATCACGCTGATCGCCTGCTTGCGGTGCGGCGGAATCGTGCCGTCTTCATCGAGCAATTGCGCGTAGCCGATGATGCTGTTGAGCGGCGTGCGCAGCTCATGGCTGATGGCCGAGATGTAGCGCGTCTTGGCCTGGTTGGCCAGGTCGGCGAGATGCCGCGCACGCTCGGCCTGCTGCTTGGCTTCTTGCAGCGCTTCGTCGGTGCGCGCGTGGGATTCGATCTCCAACCGCAGCGTTTGCGTCTGCTCGTTGAGCGCATGCGTCTGGCGGTTGCTCTCTTCCTGCGCGACCTGCCGGCTCTTGTGCGTGAGCACCAGCCACCAGGTGACGATGGCGGTGACGACCACCAGCGCCGCAAAGACTTTCATGAAGCCCAGGCCCATGCTCTGGCGCATGGCGATCAGCTCGCTTTCGCTGGCGACGAAGAGCGAGACCAACTGCTGCGTCTGGTGCTGGTAGACCATCAGAAAGAGCAGCCCGAGCAGCGGCACGAGCGTGGCCATCAGCAGCAGGTAGCGGCCGAGCTCGGTATCGAGCCGCGTCCACACTGCCTGCGGCAGCACGCGCCGCGCGGCCGATTGCCATTGCGCCGACCAGCTTGCCTGCGGCTTGCACATGTCGTTGCAGCGTGCATCGAGCGTGCAGCACAGCGAGCAGATCTGGCCGAGGTAGGCCGGGCAATAGGCCATGTCGTCCGACTCGTATTCGCGCTCGCAGATCGTGCATTGCTTCAAGCCCGGCAGGCCGGTGAAGAGGCCGGGCGCGCCCGGTGTGGGCCCTTCGGGCTGACGCGCGAGGTAGTACTTGCCGTGCGTGAACCAGGCGATCAGCGGCGCGGCCACGAAGGCCGTCACCAGCGCGATCAGTGCCGAGAACGCCTGCGCCATCGGCCCCAGAAAGCCGAGGTAGGCGACGATCGAGAGCACCGAGGCCAGTCCCATCGAGCCGACGCCCACTGGGTTGATGTCGTAGAGGTGCGCGCGCTTGAATTCGATGCCCTTGGGCGAGAGACCCAGTGGCTTGTTGATGACCAGATCGGCCACCACGGCCATCATCCACGCGATGGCGATGTTCGAATACAAGCCCAGGACCTTGCTCAAGGCCTGGAACACGTTGAGCTCCATCAGCATCAAGGCAATGATGGTGTTGAAGACAACCCAGACCACGCGGCCGGGGTGGCTGTGGGTCAAGCGCGCGAAGAAGTTCGACCACGCCAGCGAGCCGGCGTAGGCGTTGGTCACGTTGATCTTGAGCTGCGAGACGACGACCAGCAGCGCCGTCGCGGCAATCGCCCACGTCTCGCGCGGGAACACGTATTCATAGGCCGCGAGGTACATCTGGTTGGGGTCCACCGCGCGGTCGGTCGGCACCGCATGGCTGATGGCGAGGTAGGCCAGGAGCGCGCCGCCCAGCATCTTCACCACGCCCAACAGCACCCAACCCGGCCCGCCGATCAGCACGCCGGCCCACCAGCGCTTTCGGGTGCCTGCGGTCGACTCGGGCATGAAGCGCAGGTAGTCGGCTTGCTCGCCCATCTGCGTGATCAACGCGATGCCGACCGTCATGGCCGCACCGAAGCTTTGCAAGGCGAACGACGATCCCTTGCCGTCGAGCCCGGCGTATTGCGTCAGCTCATGCAGCACGCCCGGGTTCTTGGCGAAGACGTAGAAGTACGGCACGACCAGCAACACGATCCAGAGCGGCTGAGTCCACACCTGCAGGCGGCTGATGACGGTCACGCCGTGTGTCACGAGCGGGATCACCGCGAGCGCGCAGACCAGGTAGCCCCAAGCGGGCGGGATGTCGAAGGCCAGCTCCAGCGCGTAGGCCATGATGGCCGCTTCCAGCGCGAAGAAGATGAAGGTGAACGACGCGTAGATCAGCGAAGTGACGGTGGAGCCGATGTAGCCGAAGCCCGCGCCGCGCGTCAGCAGGTCCATGTCGACACCGTGGCGCGCGGCGTAGATGCTGATCGGCAGGCCGGCCAGGAAGATGATCAGACCGGTCGCGAGAATGGCCCAGAAGGCATTGGTGAAGCCGTACTCGACCAACAAGGTGGCGCCGACCGCTTCGAGCACCAGGAACGATGCAGCACCGAACGCGGTGTTGGCCACCCGCAGTGCCGACCATTTGCGAAAGCTGCGCGGCGTGAAGCGCAGCGCGTAGTCTTCCATCGTCTCGCGGGCGACCCAGCTGTTGTAGTCGCGGCGCACCTTGACGACGCGCTGCACCGCTTCGGTGCCTGGCGGCGCGAGCATCGCCGGGCCGACACGCGGCGCGGATGAGATGGGCGCAGCGGCGGTCGTCATCCATAAAAAGTGCGCAAGCGCCATGCCAAGGCCGCCCATGAGATATGCCACATAAGATGTGGCCCGTCTCCTGCTACCGGTCACGCCATGGAACTCACCCCTCGCGAGAAAGACAAGCTGCTGATCTTCACCGCGGCATTGCTGGCCGAGCGCCGCAAGGCCCGCGGCCTGAAGCTCAACTACCCCGAGGCGGTGGCGCTGATCAGCGCCGCGATCATGGAAGGCGCACGCGACGGCAAGAGCGTGGCCGCGCTGATGAGCGAGGGCAAGACCTGGCTCACCCGCGCCGACGTGATGGACGGCGTGGCCGAACTCATCCCCGACATCCAGATGGAAGCCACCTTCCCCGATGGCACCAAATTGGTGACCGTGCACCAACCGATCGCTTGAAGGACAAGAGCATGACCCCAGGCGAACTGATCACCGATGGCCCCGACCACGTGCTGAACCCGGGCCGGCGCACCCACACCCTCGTCGTCGAAAACAGCGGCGACCGGCCGATACAGGTCGGCTCGCACTACCACTTCGCCGAGACCAACGCGGCGCTCGTTTTCCACCGCGAGGATGCGCACGGCATGCGGCTCAACATCGCCTCCGGCACTGCGGTTCGTTTCGAGCCCGGCCAGCAGCGCACCGTCGAGCTGGTCGATTACGCCGGGGACCGCCAGGTCTACGGCTTTCGCGGCCTCGTGCAGGGAGCCCTCTGATGGCCACGATCGGAAGGCGCGCCTATGCCGAGATGTACGGCCCCACGGTCGGCGACCGGCTTCGGCTGGCCGACACCGGCCTGATCGTCGAGGTCGAAAAAGACTTCACGCTGCAAGCCGGCGGCTACGGTGAAGAGGTGAAGTTCGGCGGCGGCAAGACCATTCGCGACGGCATGGGCCAGAGCCAGCGGCTTAGCGCCGAGGTGGCCGATACGGTCATCACCAACGCGCTGATCATCGACCACTGGGGCATCGTCAAGGCCGACATCGCCATCAAGAACGGCTTGATCGCCGGCATCGGCAAGGCCGGCAACCCCGATGTGCAGCCGGGCGTGGACATCGTTATCGGCCCCGGCACCGAGATCATCGCCGGCGAAGGCAACATCATCACCGCCGGCGGCATCGACACGCACATCCACTTCATCTGCCCGCAGCAGATCGAAGAGGCGCTGATGAGCGGCGTGACCACGATGATGGGCGGCGGCACCGGGCCGGCGACAGGCACGTTCGCGACCACCTGCACGCCCGGCCCGTGGCACATCCATTCGATGCTGAAGGCGGCCGAGAGCTTCCCGATGAATCTCGGCTTCCAGGGCAAGGGCAATACGAGCCTGCCGCGCGCGCTGGAAGAGCAGGTCGAAGCGGGCGCCTATGGCCTGAAGCTGCACGAAGACTGGGGCACCACGCCGGCCTCGATCGACAACTGCCTGACCGTCGCCGATGCGCACGACGTGCAGGTGACCATCCACACCGACACGCTCAACGAATCGGGCTTCGCCGAAGACACCTTCGCCGCCTTCAAGGGCCGCGCCATCGCGACCTTCCACACCGAAGGCGCGGGTGGCGGCCACGCGCCCGACATCATCCGCGCAGCCGGCCTGCCGAACGTGCTGCCCTCATCGACCAACCCGACGATGCCCTACACCGTCAACACCATCGACGAGCACCTGGACATGCTGATGGTGTGCCACCACCTCGATGCCGGCATCGCCGAAGACCTGGCCTTCGCCGAGAGCCGCATCCGCCGCGAAACGATTGCCGCCGAAGACATCCTGCACGACCTGGGCGTGTTCTCGATGATGAGCTCCGACAGCCAGGCCATGGGCCGCGTGGGCGAGGTGATCATCCGCACCTGGCAGGCTGCGCACAAGATGAAAGCGCAGCGCGGTGGCCTTCCGGAAGACGGGGCGCGGCACGACAACTTCCGCGTCAAGCGCTACATCGCCAAGTACACGATCAACCCGGCGATCACGCAGGGCATCTCGCACATCGTGGGCTCTGTCGAGGTCGGCAAGCTGGCCGATCTGGTGGTCTGGAAGCCGGCGTTCTTCGGCGTGAAACCGTCGTTGATCATCAAGGGCGGGATGATCGCTGCGGCGGCGATGGGCGACCCGAATGCGTCGATTCCCACGCCTCAACCGGTCCACTACCGGCCGATGTTCGGCGCGTACGGATCGGCGATGAACGACACGTGCATCACGTTCATGTCGAAGGCGGCTGTGGCTTTGGATGTGCCGGCCAAGCTGGGGTTGAAGCGGCGCATCGAAACGGTGAAGAACACGCGCACGATCGGCAAGGCGGACATGATCCACAACAGCGGCACGCCGAAGATCGAGGTGGATGCGCAGACCTATGAGGTTCGCGCGGACGGTGTGCTGTTGACTTGCGAGCCGGCGACGGAGTTGCCGATGGCGCAGCGGTATTTCCTGTTTTGATGCGTCATTGAACGCTGCTTGTTGGTTGCTGCTGGCTTCGAGTAGGGACGGCGCTGGCGAAGCCGGGCTGGCTTCGAGTGGAGTCGGCGCTGGCGAAGCCGGCAGGGCGAAGGCCGGCTCCGTTCAACAGAGCTTTTAATTCACTCCGCCGCCCTCGCCCTCCCGCCTTCGCTCTCCGTCGCGCTGATGTCATTCCCGCTTCCCTGAGCGCTTCCCACCCACCGCTCGCCCTGAGCCTATGTGCCCCGCTCGCCCTGAGCCCGTCGAAGGGTGCTGGAGCACCTCGGGGCAGGCACTTCGACAGGCTCGGTGCGAGTGGAAGGGGCTCAGCAGCAAAGCAGTCGACACCGGCCAGCAGGACATGGGGCCGTCGCCGGAGTGAATCAGAATTCCCTGAACGGAGGCGGCGGCCCCATGTCCTGCTGCGGGGACCACCCATGCGCCGAGCCGAGAACAGCTCAACACGAACCACGAAGTACCAACTACTCGGCCTCGACGGCAACGGGGTCGACAACCGGCCCCGGAAACCACAACCGAAACACCGTCCGCCTCCCAGCCCCGCTGATGACCGACGCCGTCCCATCGTGCAAATCCATGATCGACTTGACGATCGCCAACCCCAACCCCGAACCCGTAGAAGAACCAGCTCGCGCCTGATCCACCCGGAAGCAGCGGTCGAAGATGCGCTGCTGATGTTCAGGGGCGATCGGCGGCCCGTCGTTGGAGATTTCGATGGTGCAGCCGCCGCCGTGATGCAGGCTGGTCGCCACCACCACACGGCTGCCGCGGGGCGCGTAGCGCAGGGCGTTGGAGACCAGGTTGCCGACGGCGCGGATCAGCATCGTCTCGTCGGCCCAGACCTGCTGGTAGGCGACTTCGGCGCCCGTCATCTGCAACGCGAGCTCGACGCCGCGTTCTTCGGCCAGCATCTCGAAGTAGCCGCGGCCGCGCTCCAGCACAGGTTGCAGGTCGACCCAGAGCCGGTTGGTCGCGGCGCGCGGGTCATCGGCGCGGGCCAGGAACAGCATGTTCTCGATCAGGCGCGAGATGCGCTCGTAGTCTTCCACCGCCGATTCGAGCACCGCGCGGTATTCGGACGCGCTGCGCGGTTTGGAGAGCGCCACTTGCGCTTCGCCGAGCAGGTTGTTGATGGGAGTGCGCAAGTCATGCGCCAGGTCGGACGAGAACTCCGAGAGCCGCTTGAACGCGCCTTCCAGCCGGTCCAGCATGTGGTTGAACGCGTGGGTGGATTCGACCAGTTCGGTGGGCGTACTCTCAACTGAGAGGCGCTCTTGCAGCGGCCTTGTGCTGATGCGGTTGGCAGCCGCCGCCAGGCGCCGCGGGCCGGCCACGATGCGCTTGGCGATCCACACACCGAGCAGGGCCGAAGCCAGCGCGCCGATCAAGAGCGAGACCACCAGGATCTGCAACTCGTGCGCGACGAGCTGGCGCGTCTGGGTGAGTTCGTAGGCGAGTGCGACGAGGAACACGCGCGCTGGATGGCTGGCGGTCGCCGGCACCGGCACTTTCGCCAGCAGGATGCGAAAGCTCCGGCTGTCTGACCCCTTCCACACTTCCGTCAGCGGGCCGAGGGCCTTGCCGAGCGCGCGCACATCGGCGTGGTCGATGCCGGCGGGGATTTGATCGACCGGCATTGCGTTCTTGGGCAGCGCGGCGAGCGGCACCTCGAAACGGTCGGAGGCAACGATGCGCTCGCGGTTCTCGTCGAGCAAGGCCATGTGCAACTGGCCGAGCTGCAGGTCCATGCGCTTGACGAGCCGCTGCGGGTCGCTCGCGATGTCGAAGTTGGGCGCACTCAGGTCTTCGCGCAGCAGCGCGAGGTTGGAGAAGAGGATCAGCTCGTTGCCTTCGCGCAGTTCACGCGTGGCGAGGTTGTTGATCATCAGACCGCTGCCGGCCACCAGCAGCGTCGAGATGATCGCGATCGAGAGGCTGATCTGCGCCGTCAGCGAGCGCTTGATGGCCTTGATGCAATCGAGCTTCACGCGGGCCCCGCGGGCTTGTCCGCTGTCTTGTCGGCCCCCTTGTCGGCAGCTTCCGGAGCCTCGCGCGCATCGAACACATAGCCTACGCCGCGGATGGTGTGGATCAGCTTGGGCTCGAAGCGGTCGTCGACCTTGGCGCGCAGGCGGCGCACGGCCACGTCGACCACGTTGGTGTCGCTGTCGAAGTTCATGTCCCACACATGCTCGGCGATCAACGTGCGCGAGACCACCTCGCCGATGTGGTGCACGAAGTAGTCGAGCAGCGCGTATTCCTTGGCGGTGAGGTCGATGCGCTCGCCGGCGCGGCTCACGCGGCGGCGCACCAGGTCCACATCGAGATCGGCGATGCGCAGCACACGCTGCTCCACCGGCGCGCTGCCACGGCGCAGCAGGGTGCGGATGCGCGCCAGCAACTCCGAGAAGGCAAAGGGCTTGACGAGGTAGTCATCGGCCCCGAGTTCGAGGCCCTTGACGCGGTCGGCGACTTCATCGCGCGCGCTCAGGAACAGCACCGGCGTCTGGCGCTGGCGGCGCAGCGCCTCCAGCACCGTCCAGCCATCGACGCCGGGAAGCATCACGTCGAGCAGGATCAGGTCGTAGTGGCCCGAGGTGGCCAGGTGCAGGCCCTCGATGCCGTCGCGGGCGATGTCGACCACATAGGCGTGTTCGGTCAGGCCCTTGGAGACGTAGGCCGCCGTCTTGGGCTCGTCTTCGACGATCAGGATGCGCATGAGCGGCAGCGGCTCGCGCGGCGGCACGAAGGTCGTCGGGAGCGCAAAGGCGGGGTCGTCGGCATCGTTCATGATTGTCCGCTAACCCCGTGCCGCTGCAGCAGCACGGGGCTTCTCCACGGTTTACGAAGCCAGCGCCAGTTGCAGCGGTTCCTTGGCGCGGAAGGCCCACTTCGGTCCGAGGCGCAGCGCCTCCAGCGTCATCGAGGTGGCGGTCGCGAAGAACATGCTTTCGTCCAGGCCGTGGCTTTCGAACACGCGGCGCTGGCGCAGTGAACGGCGGCGCAGGTCGCCTTCGAAGGCGAGCGCATCACGGCTCGCCTGGGCGAAGAAAGAGGCCGCGCGTTTGGCGGCTTCGAGTGCCTCTTCCGTCATGGCAGGAATCGCCCGCGCCGCAGACAACCGGATCTGCGAGATGAACGGGTTCTTGCCGACCACCAGGCCCCATGAGCGCAAACCATCGGCCGGGTCGACGCACAACGCTTCCAGCTTGGTCAGCCCGAAATGGCGCGAGAGCTGCAGGCGAACGGCAAGCCACGGGTCGTCGCGGCGCACAAGTTCGATGGCAGACGCGGCTTCGTCGTCGCTGCCTTCGAGCGGCAACACCAACGATTCGAGCAGTCGGCGCGCATGCACGTCTTTCGCGACCGACGCCTGGTGCAGCCATTGAATCGCCTGCTCCGAATCGGCCAGGTTGTCGGAGGCGCGCAGCATCAGCGCGCCGAGCTTGCGCTGGGCCTCGATCTGCCCGCCGAGCGCGGCCTTCTCGAGGCAGAAGCGCGCCATCTGCGGGTTGGCGACCGAGAGGCGGTTGTCACCATGCATGCGGTAGAGGTGAAGCCAAGCTTCTTCGCAACCGGCGTCGGCGGCACGCAGCAACAGCGCCACGCCCTTGCGCATGTTGACGCCGTCCGCCAGCGTTTCGGGGGCGAGCGCGCCAACGGCAATGCCGCAGAGCGCGCGGCCCAAGGCGTAGGCCGCATCACGGTCGCCGCGGCTGGTGCGCATGTCGAGGCCGGCTTCGATGGACGCGGCTTCCAGGCCCCGCAAAGGCTGCGCTGTCTCTTCGGCCAGGCGCACGGCGGCGGTGATGAGTTCGGCCACTTCCGAACTCAGGTTGGGCGCAAGCGCCATCGCGGTGCGCAGGCTGCCGGCGAGACGGACGAGGCTGCGTTCGGCCAGCGCTTGCTTGGCGGCGATCACGGCGACGACCGGGCCTTCGAGATCCTTGGAAGCCGTGAGCGCGCGCAGGAAGGCAGGAAGGCGATCGGCCTCGACGGGTTGGCGCAAGGCTGCCAAGGCACGCTTGGCCGATTCGTGGCCGGAGTTGCTCGCGGCTTCGATCCAGCGTGCGCCGTCTTCGATGCGCTCGTGGCGAACGCAGAGCCAGATGCCGAGCTTGAGTTGCGCAGGTGCGCTGCCAGCGGTCGCGGCTTGGGTGAGCGCGGCTTCCTGTTGAAGCGTGAGGATGTCTTCGAGCGAGAGGCTCTCGGCGATGATGCGCGCGGCTTGCGGCAGGTCCTTGACGTTCGGGTGCGTGAGGTAATCGAGGCCGGTCGCGATGTGCTGCGCAAAGCCGTCGGTGCCCGACAGATATCGGCGGCCGACTTCGCAGCGGGCGGCGGTATCACCCTGTCGGGCGAGAGCGAGCAATTGAATGTCTTGACGGCGCATCTTCGGCTCCAGAGTGTGGCGTGAGCAGCACGGTTGGAGGCGTTGTGGGCCATCGTCATCGCGCAAGGGTCACGGGTTGGGATGGAGAGACGATAGAAACGCGCGGGTGACTCGAAGATGGCGACCTCATTACAGTTCCGTAATGATCGATATTGAATTACTCTACGAAGTTATTTGCGAACAGAAAAAGGGCCGCATCCCTCGCGGAACGCGGCCCTTTGCAGCATCGCCCGGGCGAACCCGGACCTGGCTGATTTACAGACTTTTCGCTTGGCTTAGAAAGCGTGACGGATGCCGAATTCGGCGCCAGTCGACTTGTCGCCACCGACGAGTGCCGGGAAGCCGCTCGGGTTGCCAGCCACGTTGAACGTCGCGTTGCCCTTGTTCTTCACGTAGGCCACCGTGGTGTAGAGCGCGGTACGCTTCGACAGGTTGTAGATGTAGCCGAGTGCGAACTCGTTGGCATCGTTGCGGTCGATGTTGGCGCCAGCAATGTTGGTACCCGACGAATCGGCGTGCGTGAACGCAGCGCGGATCAGGCCAACGCCCAGCGGCACGGTGGCGCCGATGGCGTAGCTGGCAACTTTCGCGTCACCGAACTTGTTCTGCAGGTAGTAGGCGTAAGCCTTGGCCACCGAGAAGTCGTACGAACCGCCGACCGTGAAGGTCTTGAACTTGTCGTCGCCGGCAACCGGGCCGACCGTGGTCTGGCCATACGAAGCAGACACGTCGAACGGGCCGGTCGCGAAACCACCGCGGCCACCGACATAACGCTTGCCGGCAACGCCTTCGCCAGCGGCGACGGCTGCACGGCCGTAGAAGCCACCCAGGGTGCCCGGCGTGATGTAGATGATCTGGTTGTCGGCACGGGTGCCGGTGTCACGAACGGTGCCGAGGTTGCTGTCGAACTTGCTCGAAGCAGCCAGACCGTTGTCACCGAAGACGTCGTAGTCGGTGTAGCCGAGGTAGGTCGGCGTGTAGTCACGGCCGATGCGGACTTCACCGAAGTTGCCGATCAGGCTGACCGTCGTGCGACGATTCCAGAAACGGCTGGCGTCCGATTGCGTGCCCGAGTCGGGGTTGAAGCCGCCTTCGATCCAGAAACCGGCCTTCAGGCCATCGCCCAGGTCTTCGATGCCACGCAGGCCGACACGGCTGGTGTTGGCGCCGTTCGAACCCAGCGACTTGATCTTGACGTCGCCGTTCTTGACGTAACGGGCGGAAGCATCCACCACGCCGAAAAGCGTGACCGACGATTGGGCCGAAGCCGTGACGGAGATGGCAGCGAGCACTGCCAGTGTTGCGATCTTTTTCATGCTCTTCCTTTGAATTGGTGATTCGGACATGTCCCGTTCCATGCGTCGAATGCGAGGACATGAACGAAGCTTAGAAAGTGCGGGCGGCGCGGGCACTACCTGCGTGCGAACCGGGCAACCCGTGTTTGCAACCCTCCCCCCAAACAGGAACTCGGCGTTTGGCGAATGCCACACGAGCCGGCCCGAATCCCCTCGGCGGCTCGGGGGCTTGAAGTGTTTGGCGTGGTCGATCTGCCGTCGGCGCACCCCGATCGGCGCCCGCCTGACGAGTGAACTTTCGCGTGATACTGTCTCGCTCCCACAGACCGGTGCCGCCCCCATGCTGACCTCCAACAAACTCCTGCCCCAAGGCCGCGGCCTGAGCGCCGTGCTGCTCAAGCGCGCCGCCAGCGTCGAACTCGATTGGGATGTGCGCCAGAAGAGCCGCTTCGACGCGACCGACAGCCAGGGCCGCGTGCTCGGCGTCTTTCTCCCGCGTGGCACCGTGGTGCGCGGAGGTGATGTGCTGGTGGCCGAAGACGGCTCGCTGATCGTCGTCAAGGCGGCCGCGCAGCCGGTGATGGTCGTGACGCACTGCACCGAGCACGGCGCACCCTTCGACCTGCTGCGCGCGGCCTATCACCTGGGCAACCGCCATGTGGCCCTCGAACTCGAGCCCGACCACATTCAGCTGGAGCCCGACCACGTGCTCGCCGGCATGTTGCGGCAGATGCACCTGATCGTGAACGAGCGCGAGGCGCCGTTCGAACCCGAGGCCGGCGCGTATTCCGGCGACGGTCATGCGCACGATGCGCATGCGGGGCACGATCATGGGCATGCACATGACCATGCGCCCGCGCCGGCACACGACCATGGGCACGATCATTCCCATGACCATGACCATGACCATGACCATGACCATGACCATGACCATTACCATGTCCATGGCCATGGCCACGCGCACACCGCCGCGCCGGTGAGCGCACGCAAGACCATCCCGATGGTCGCCGCACCCGCGCCGCATGTGCACGGCCCCGATTGCGGCCACGACCACGGGGACGGCCACAAACATTGAAGCGCATGCCTCGCATCCGCCGGCCCGTCGCGCCCACCAGCGCCGCCTCGCTGCTGCAACTGATGTGGCTCGCGTCGCCCGCCTTGCCGGTGGGCGGCTTCAGCTATTCCGAAGGGCTGGAGGCAGCCGTCGAGGCCGGCCTGGTCACGAACGAAGCGCAAGCAGGCCCGTGGCTGCTGGACCAATTGCATCTCAGCCTCGCGCGCAGCGACATCGCCGTGATGAGCAAGGCCTTCGCCGCCTGGCAGCGCGCCGACACCGTGCAGGGCGCGGCACACATCGTCGAACTCAACGCCTGGGTCACGACCACGCGCGAGACCCACGAGATGCGCCAGCAGACCGAGCAGATGGGCCGCTCGCTCGTCGAGTGGCTGAAGAACCGCGGCGGTGCCGACGACCCGCGCGTCGCCGTTCTCAAGGCGCTCACGCCTGCTCCCACCTGGCCCATCGCCTTCGCGCTGGCCGCCGCGCAAACCGGCGCGCCGCTGCGCGATGCGCTGCTGAGCTACAGCTTCGGCTGGGCCGAGAACATGGTGCAGGCCGCGCTCAAATCGGTGCCGCTCGGGCAGAGCGTCGGGCAGCGAATCCTCGCGGCCTTGTCGTCCGAAATCCCTGCCGCGGTCGACCATGCCACCAAGCTGATGGACAGCGAGCGCCAGGCCTTCACGCCGATGCTGGCGATCCTGTCGGCGCAGCATGAAGCGCAGTATTCGCGTCTCTTTCGTTCCTGATTTTCGATCCTGATTCCTGTCCTGCAAAACAGACACAACCCCATGGCACGCAACATCGAGATCAAGGCCCGCATCGCCAGCATCGAAGCGCTGCTACCGCTCGCGCAAACACTGGCCGGTCACGTGCCGGAACTCGTCGCGCAAGACGACACCTTCTTCGCCTGCCCCCACGGCCGCCTGAAGCTGCGGGCCTTCGCCGACGGCCACGGCCAGCTCATCGCCTATCACCGCGCCGACGCCACCGGCCCCAAGACCTCCGACTACGTCGTCACACCCACAACCGATCCCGCGGGCCTGCGTGACGCCTTGACACGAGCCCTCGGCACGGCCGGCCGCGTCGTCAAGCAGCGCACACTGCTGCTCGCCGGCCGCACGCGCATCCACCTCGACCGCGTCGGAGGCCTGGGCGACTTTCTCGAACTCGAAGTGGTGTTGCGCGATGGCGAGTCCGAGGCCGATGGCACCGCCGAAGCGCACGCCCTTCTCGACCGCCTGCGCATAGCCACCTCGCAACTCGTGGCCGGCGCTTACGTCGATCTGCTGCAAGCCCAAACGCCATCGCCATGACACACGCCCTGCTCGTCGACGACGACACCGAACTGCGCACGCTGGTCGCCGACTACCTGCGCCGCTACGGCATGAGCGTCACGGCGGTGGGCGACGGCGCCGCGCTGCGCCGGCTGATGCCCGGGGGCGGTTTCGACGTGCTGCTGCTCGACCTCATGCTGCCCGATGCCAACGGCCTGGACCTGTGCCGCTGGGTGCGTGCCACGAGTGCACTGCCCATCATCATGCTGACTGCGCAGGGTGACCCGACCAGCCGCATCGTCGGCCTCGAACTCGGCGCCGATGACTACCTGCCCAAACCCTTCGAGCCGCGTGAACTGGTGGCCCGCATCAACGCCGTACTGCGCCGCACCGGCACTTCGAAAACGGCCGCGCCCGACGATGCCAACTCGGCCGGAACCACCGTGCAATTCAACGGCTGGGCCTTCGACCGCCTCGCCCGCCAGTTGCGCTCGCCGGACGACGTGCTCGTCGCCCTCTCGAACGCGGAATTCCGCCTGCTCTCGGCCTTCGTCGACCATCCCCGCCGGGTGCTCAGCCGCGACCGCCTGCTCGACCTCTCGCGCGCCCCCGGTGTCGACGTAACCGACCGCGCCATCGACCTCGCCGTCTCCCGCCTGCGCCAAAAGCTCGGCGATTCGCCCAAGCAGCCCACGCTCATCCGCACGGTGCGCGGAGAAGGTTATGTGTTCGATGCGGAGCCGGTGAAGTAGGCGTTCGACACAAGCGTTTGACGCGATAGTGCGTAGCGTATAAAATTTTATACACCTCGGCATCATGGACGATGACAAATTGATCCACTGGGTGGGCTCTTCTTATGCCGATCTGCTGGCCTTTCCGGCAGCGCCTCGCCGGGAGGCCGGCTTCAGCTCGGCAAGGTGCAGGCCGGTCTGGAACCCTCGGATTGGAAGCCGTTCGATGATTGTCGGCGCGGGCACGAAGGAGATTCGCATCGAGGATGCGCAGGGCATCTGCCGCGTGATGTACGTTGCCAAGTTCGAGGAAGCCATTGACGTGCTGCACTGCTCCCAGAAGCAGACGCAGGCCACGAGCAAACACGACAAGACCATCGCCGAGACGCGCTACCGCGCCATCGCAAACGCGAGAAGGAAGGCCACATGACCATCGACACCAGCATCACGCACGTCACCAAGCCCGGAGCCAACATGTTCCTGGAACTGGGCTTTTCGCCGGCCGAGGCGAAGCGCTTGCAGGCCGCTTCGCGCAAGCAGATCAACGACACGCGTTTGCTCAAGCAGCAGTTGATGGAAGAACTCTCCAACTGGATCGCGGAGCATCACCTCAAGCAGGCGGACGCGGCCGACATCCTGATGGTGTCGCGCCCGCGGGTCTCGGATGTGGTCAACAAGAAAACGGCCAAGTTCACCATCGACACGCTGGTGGAGATGCTGAGCCGTGTCGGTAAGCATGTCACGCTGGCGATCGGGTGAAGCCTTGAAACGCTGGCTACACGACACGCTCTTCAAGCGGCTCTTCCTGCTGATGTGGGCGGCACTGATCGTGAGCCATTTGTGCGCGTTTTTCGTCGTGCGGTATTACATGGCGATGGATGGCGACGCCGGCTTCGGCATGCCGCAGGTGCTTTCGGCGTTGCCGCCGGGCGGCTTGTTGCCCGATCAGGCACAACACGCGCCGATGGGGCCACCGCCGGGTGGTGAGCGGGGCGATCCGCATGGTCGGGAAGGCCCTGGCGGGCCGCCGCCGGGCGAGGCGGGTTGGCGGGGCGGCATGTTGCCCGAGCCCCCGCCGGGTGCGGCGAGCGGCATGCGGGCGCGGCGCGGGCTGCCCGCGGATGCGCTGTGGCTCGATTACGGCGTGCGCTTTCTGGTGATCGGCTTGGCGGCCTGGCTCGGGGCACGCTGGCTCTCGCGGCCGATGAAGAAGCTGGCGTCGGCCTCGAATGCACTGGGCGATGCGCTGAGCCGACGTCAACCGGCGCCCAAGCTCGACGAACACGGCGGCACGCTAGAGGTTCGGCAGACTGCGCAAGTGTTCAACACGATGGCGACCCGGCTGCATGCGCAGTTCGATGCGCAGGGCCTGCTGATGGCCGCCATCTCGCACGACCTGCGCACGCCGCTCAGCCGGCTGCGGATGCGCCTGGAGCAGATGCAGGGCCATCCACAGGCCGAGCGCGGCGTGGCCGATGTGCGGGAGATGGATGCGCTGATCGGCAGCGTGCTCGAGATGCTGCGCGGCAACGACGACACCGTGCCGCGCCAGCGCGTCGATGTGCTGGCGCTGGTGCAGTCGCTGGCCGATGACCTGGGCGAGCAAGGGCAACCGGTGAGCGTGGCGCCCGATGACGTGGCCGCGCCGGCGCCTGTGCTCGTGCTGGCGCAGCCCGCCGCACTCGGCCGCGCGCTCGGCAACCTGATCGGCAACGCCTTGCGCTATGGCAGCGCGGCGCAGGTGCGGGTGTTCGCGCAGGCCGGCCGGGCGCATGTGCAGATCGATGATCGCGGCCCGGGCATTCCGGAGCACCAGCTCGATGCGGTCTTCCAGCCCTTCTATCGCATCGAGACCTCGCGCAGCCGCAGCACCGCCGGCACGGGACTCGGGCTCTACATCGCACGCGATCTCGCGCAGCGCATTGGCGGGCAGATCGTGCTGGCCAACCGGCCCGAAGGCGGGCTGCGCGCCGAGCTGGTGATGCCGCTGGCCTGATCGCCTGGGCGGCATTGGAGTGCCGTTCGGCGAGAGCCGCGGTATCGACCTCGATACAAACCAGCCACGTTCCAGCAACATTGCTTGGCGATCATCCGCCCGCATGTTCACGCCCCGCCGCTACCCGTTCGCCTTGCTCGCTGCCATCGGCACCCAGCGTTACGGCGGCGCCTTCGCGCGATGACACGTGTGTTCGTCGCCGCTCTATCGGCATTCGCCTGCGCCAGCCTCGTGGCCTGCGGTGGTGGCGGTGGCAGCGCATCCGCTGCAAGCGACACGGACGCGAGCGCCACGGTCGCAGCCTGCACTTATGCGGCCACCTCCAACAACGCCGTCGGCACAGGTGCACGCTCGCTGCTGGCGGTCGACATCAACGGTGACGGCCACCTCGATCTGGTGACGACCAACGCCGGTGCCGACAGCATCAGCGTGCTGCTGGGCCACGGTGACGGTAGCTTCTCGCCGCACATCGACCACCCCGTGGGCAGCGCGCCCGGCATGTTGGTCGCCGGCGATTTCGACCACGACGGCAAGCTCGATCTGGCCGTGGCCGATTCGGGCGGCGACGGCATCAGCGTGCTGCTGGGCAATGGCGACGGCACGTTCCAGACGGCAGTGAACTACGTGACCGGCGGCCTGCCGCGCGCCATCGCCGCGGGCGACCTGGATGGCGATGGCCGGCTCGACCTTGTCACCGCGAACGCCGCCGACCATTCGGTGAGCGTGCTGCGCGGCAATGGCGACGGCACCTTTCTGGCGCCTGTCGATTACGACATCGGGGATGCGCCGGCCGGCCTGTTGCTCATCGATGCCGACGGTGATGGTGCGCTCGATGTGGTCGTCACCGGCAGCGCCTCTGC
This sequence comes from Rhodoferax sp., assembly GCA_026224975.1. Taxonomy (GTDB): domain Bacteria; phylum Pseudomonadota; class Gammaproteobacteria; order Burkholderiales; family Burkholderiaceae_C; genus LMDS01. The sequence continues at coordinate 20,876 of JAMFRW010000091.1, forward strand.
TGCTGCATCGAGCAGCGAGTTCAAGAACGGCGGCGTGATCGGCGTGCTGCTCGGCAACGGGCATGGCGGGTTCACCGCAGCGGCGTCCGGCAGCGTGCTCTTCACCATGGTCGACCTGAACGGTGACGGCCTGCTCGACCTCATCGCCGTCAGCCGCACCATGGGCACGGTGAGCGTGTGGGCCGGGCAGCGCGATGGCTCACTCGGCGCGGTCTCGCGCCATTCCATCACAGCCGGCGCGGTCTCCGTCACCGATGTGGACCTCGCCGGCAACGGGCAAGTCGATGTGGTGGTGGCCGACTTCGAGCGCAGCACGCTGCAGATCCACCTGCGCAAGGCCGATGGCAGCCTGGAAGATGCCCCGGCCGAAGCGCTGAGCGTCGGCCCGCACACCACCGTGGTCGGCGATTTCGACGGCGATTCGGCACCCGACCTCGCGGTGCTGCAGGCGGCCGGCAACAGCGTCCAGGCCCTGCGCGCGACCTGCCGCTGAGGCTGCCGCCTGCTCGCGCGGGCAGCCTTCGATTCAACCTTGTCGGTTTCGACACACACGAGCGATCACGCCGACACACGCGCCACGCACAGTGCGGGCTGCGGCGGCAACGCACCGCCGCGCTCCGTTCCACTTCAACAAGGTGCCGCGCATGCAGCTACATCAAGACGACCATCACCTCGGCCTGTCCCACGACCTGGAGACCATGACCCGCGCCATCCTGCGCCGCCGCCAGGCACTGCTCTGGCTGGCCGGCTCCGCAGCGGTGCCGCTCTTCGCCTGCGGCGGCGGCGGTGATTCGACAACCACATCGACCACCACGACAGGCAGCACCACAGGTACGACCACAACGACAACCGGCACCACAACCACCACCACCGGCAGCACCACCTGCGCCGTCACCCCCGAAGAAACCGCCGGCCCCTACCCCGCCGATGGCTCCAACAGCAACGGCAGCGGAACGACCAGTGTGTTGACGCTCAGCGGCATCGTCCGCAGCGACATCACGCCCAGCATCCCGGCTTCGCTCGGCACCGCTGCCGGCGTGCCGCTCACGGTGACGCTCAGCCTCGTCAACCCGAACTCGAGCTGCGCCGATCTCGCCGGCTACGCGATCTACCTGTGGCATTGCGACCGCGACGGCCAGTACTCGCTGTACTCCTCGGGCGCGGCCAGCCAGAACTACCTGCGCGGCGTACAGGAGACCGATGCCAACGGCGAGGTGACCTTCACGACGATCTTCCCCGCGTGTTATTCGGGCCGCATGCCGCACATCCACTTCGAGGTCTACCGCAGCCTCTCGACTGCCACCAGCTACACGAACAAGCTGCGCACCGGGCAACTCGCCTTCCCGGTCGATGTATGCAACACGGTCTACGCCAGCACCGGCTACAGCGCCAGCGTGCGCAACCTGGCCAACATCAGTTTCACCAGCGACGGCGTCTTTGCCGACAACGCCGCCGATGGCACGCTCGCGACCGAAACCTGCACCATCGCCGGCAGCGTGGCCTCGGGTTATGTGGCGACCTTGACGGTGGGTTTGAGCGTCTGAACTCAGGCTTGGGCGGCTGGTCAGCCCAAGCTACTTTGCCCGAAAGAGCCTCGCCGGCACGGCAAAGACGCGACGCCAGAAAGCAGCTTCCAACGCCACCCACCTTGCGAGCCAGGCAGGCATTTCGGCGTTTTCCTGAAGCGCCTCCGCAGCTTGCCCGACCGTGGCTCCACCGAACACTGCACGGTAGACAGTGAACATCACTTTGGCCTCGACGAGAAACAACACCGCCGATTCGCCAGTCACTTTCGAACGACTACCCCAGCACGTCGAACTGCGAATGCGGCACCGCCTGCAGGCGGGCGATGATGCCGGCTTCTTCGGTCAGCGAGAACGCGAACGGGTACAGCGAGCGCTCGGTGGCGGCGCGGTCGGGTTGGCCGCCGAACTCGCCGATCTGCGCGAGGATGTAGGAGAAGTCGACCGAGAGCAGGACCGCCGGCGCCTTGACCGAGCGATTCATGCGCTCGGCGCCGATCACCCGGCAGCCGAGCATGCGCTCGTAGTAGCGCACGTGGCGCGGGTTGACTTCGATCAGCAGCGTGTCGTAGCCGCGCAGACGGTGCGCCACGATGAAGGCCACGTGGAACAGCGCGGCCAGCACGCGCTTGGTGCCGGTCGTGGGGTCGATCGCGAGCTTGGTGAATTCGCAGAGGCGCTTGCCCTCGGCGCGCAGGGCCTGGATCTCGGCGTGAAACGCATCGTCGGCGCTGAGCTTGTGCGGCCCGTCGAACGAGACGGTGATGGTGCCGATGGTCGCGTTGTATTCGATCGCCGCCAGCGTGAAGCGAAAGACGCTCTGGTCGGCCGCCAGCGCCACCGATTGATAACCGCGCCAGGCATAGCGGCTCTTCAGCAGGCCATCGATCAGGCTGCGGCGCGAGGTGGAATCGGCCGCCTTGATCTTGAAGCGGCGCGGCCCGGCCGGGCCATCGGGCAGCAGATCGATGCGCGGGTCTTCGACGAGCACGCTGCCGACCTTGCGGCGCAGCATCAGCGAAGCAGCGATGATCGTGCTGTGTCTCATGGGCCAGGGCACCGGCAGTGAGCGAGGGACAGGGAGACCGGGGATTGTAGGTACGCCGTATGACGCACGCCGTCGGCGCCTTTGCGTGTGTCGTCCCCGCGGCATCACCTCCATAATCGTTCGCATGAACAACGCCCTGCACCACATCCCCGGCCGTACCCGCAAACTCCCGCCGCTGCGCGTGGGCGTGGGCGGCCCGGTGGGCTCCGGCAAGACCACGCTGGTCGAGATGCTCTGCAAGGCCATGCGCAACACGTACGACCTGGTCGTCGTCACCAACGACATCTACACCAAGGAAGACCAGCGCCTGTTGACCGTCGCCGGCGCGCTGGAGGCCGAGCGCATCATGGGCGTGGAAACCGGCGGCTGCCCGCACACTGCCATCCGCGAAGACGCCTCGATCAACCTCGAAGCCGTGGACCGCATGCTGGAGAAGTTTCCCAACGCCGACATCGTTTTCATCGAGTCCGGCGGCGACAACCTGGCGGCCACCTTCAGCCCCGAGCTGAGCGATTTGACGATCTACGTGATCGACGTGGCCGCCGGCGAAAAGATCCCGCGCAAGGGCGGCCCCGGCATCACCAAGAGCGATCTCTTCGTCATCAACAAGACCGATCTCGCCCCCTATGTGGGCGCCGACCTCGGCGTGATGGAAGCCGACACCAGACGCATGCGCACCACGCCCCATGGCGTGCGGCCCTTCGTGATGAGCAACCTGAAAACGCACGCCGGGCTGGCCGAGGTGGTGGCCTTCATCGAAGCCAAGGGCATGTTGAAAGCCTGAGAGGAGAGGTCCGAAAGCGGCGAGACCGACGGTGTCGTCTCGCGCAAGATGGCCCGCATGGCAATCCACCGGCTTTCGCATGACCCCACTTCTTCGGCTTCACCCATGAGCTTCCCCGGCGCCTTTCGGCGCCTCGCGTGGGCCAATCTCGCGGCTCAATCGGCCGAGCAGATCAGCCTGGCCGCCGTGCCGATGATCGCCGTGCTGTCGCTCGGTGCCGGCGCCGGTCAGACCGGCATGCTGGCTGCGGCACAGACGCTGCCCTTCCTGCTGCTATCCATCCCGGCCGGCATCGCGGCCGACCGCTATTCGCGCAAGCGCCTGATCGTGACGGCCGAAGCGATTCGGGCAGTGGCGTTGCTCGCCCTGGTGCTGCTGGTGATGACGGGCCAGACCTCGATCGCGTGGCTGGCGGTGCTCGGCTTTCTCGGCGCGGCCGGAACGGTCGCCTTCAGCGTGGCCGCGCCGGCGCTGGTCCCCGGGCTCGTCGGGCCCGACGCGCTCGCCGCCGCCAATGGCCGACTGGAACTGGCGCGCAGCGCCGCCTTTGCCGCCGGCCCGGCGCTGGCGGGCGCGCTGGTGGCCTGGGCCGGTGCGTCTTCTGCCTTTGTGCTGGCGACGGTCTTGTCGGTGCTGGCGCTGGTGCTGTTGCGGCGCGTGGAGCCGCCGCCGCAGCACGTGGCACCTCGCCGGCATGTGCTCCGTGAACTGCGCGAAGGGGCGGCATTCGTCTGGCACCACCCGCTGCTGCGGCCGATCGCGCTCACCACGGTTGCATGGAACCTCGCCTGGTTCGTGCTGCAGGCCGTCTACGTGCCCTACGCCGTGCGCATGCTGGGGCTGGACACGGCGGGCATCGGCAACACGCTCGCGGCCTATGGCATCGGCCTGGTCTTCGGCTCGATGCTCGCGCCGCGCTTGTTGACGCGCCTGCGCTTCGGCACCGCCACGCTGGTCGGGCCCATCGTCTCGGTACTGGCCGCGCTCGTCATGCTGGCCACGGTGTGGCGGCCGTCGGGGTGGTTGGCCGGCGTGGCGTTCTTCCTCTTCGGTGCCGGGCCGCCGCTCTGGACGGTGGCACAGATCACGCTGCGCCAGACCGTCACGCCCGGCCCGCTGCTCGGCCGCGTCTCGGCGCTGTACATGACGGCGAGCGCGGGCGCACGCCCGATCGGTGCGGCACTCGGCGGCGTCGTCGGCGAACACTTCGGGCTCGATGCGTGCCTGGCCCTTGCCGCGGTCGGCTTCGTGGTGCAGGCGGGGGTGATTGTCTTCTCGCCGCTGCCGGCGATGGCGCGCTTGCCTGCGCCCACAGCAACAGCCGCCTAAATCTGCACCCGCGTCCCCAGCTCTATCACGCAATTGTTGGGCAGCCGGAAGAACTCGACCGCGCTGCCGGCGTTGCGTGACATCGCCGCAAAGAGCTTCTCGCGCCAGTGCGCCATGCCCGAGCCCGGCGTGGGCACCACGGTTTCGCGACTCAGGAAGTAGGACGTCTCGAAGAGGTTGATGTCGAGGCCGTGCTCCTTGCAGAGCGCCAGCGCCTTCGGGATGTCCGGCGAGTTCTTGAAACCGTAGTTGACCACCACCTGCCAGAAGCCCCGCACCAGCGGCGTCACCTCGACGCGGTCGCTGAAGGGCACCCAGGGCACATCGTGGATGACCACGCAGAGGATCACGTTGCGCTCGTGCAGTACCTGGTTGTGTTTGAGGTTGTGCATGAGCGCCTGCGGCACGGTGCCGGGGTTGGCGGTGGCGTAGACGGCCGTGCGGCTCGCGCGCATGGCGTGCTCGTCGGCGGCGAGTGCGGTGATGAAGGGCAGCAGCTCGGGGTCGTCGCGGCGGATGTGTTCGAGCAGCAGTTCACGCCCGCGCTTCCAGGTGGCCATCACGGTGAAGATGGCCCCGCCCATCACCAGCGGGAACCAGCCGCCCTGCAGGAACTTGAGCGAGCAGGCTGCGACCAGCACCGCATCGAACGCCAGGAATACGCCGGTCACACCGAGCGCCAGCGCAAGCGGGTAGTGCCAGGCGCTGCGCACCACGAAGAAGGTCAGCAAGGTGGTGATCAACATCGTCACCGTCACCGCGATACCGTAGGCCGAGGCCAGCGCCGACGAACTGCCGAAGCCGACGATCGCCAGCACCACGCCGATCAGCAGCACCCAGTTGACGCCGGGCAGGTAGATCTGGCCCGCTTCCTTGGTCGAAGTGAACATGACCTGCATGCGCGGCAAGAAGCCGAGCTGCATCGCCTGTCGCGTCATCGAGAACGCGCCCGAGATCACCGCCTGCGAGGCAATGACCGTGGCCGCCGTCGAAAGAATCACCGCCGGGATCAGCCAGGCCTGCGGGAAGAGCCGAAAGAACGGGTTGGCCAGCGCCGTCGCATCACGCATCATCAACGCGCCCTGACCCATGTAGTTGAGCGCGAGCGCGGGCATCACGAAGGCCGTCCACGCGATCTGGATGGGCCGCTTGCCGAAGTGGCCCATGTCGGCATACAGCGCCTCCGCGCCGGTGAAGGCCAGCACGATCGCGCCCATCGCCGCGAAGAGATGCCAGCCGCGCGACTGCAGGAACGTGAATGCATGCCAAGGGTTGAGCGCCGCCAGAATCTGCGGCTGCTGCACGATCTGCAGCAGGCCTGTGGCGGCCAGCGCCAGAAACCACACCACGATGATCGGCCCGAAGAGCTTGCCGATGGTCGCCGTGCCATGCCGCTGCACCATGAAGAGCCCCACCAGCACGCCGATGGAAATCGGGACCACATAAGGCTTGAAAGCCGGCGTGACGACCTCCAGCCCTTCGACCGCACTCAGCACCGAGATCGCCGGCGTGATGACGCCATCGCCATAAAACAGCGCCGCGCCGAACACACCGATCAGCAGCAGCACCGTGCGCTTGCGCGACGCGCCGCCACACGCGTGTGACGCCAGCGCCGTGAGCGCCATGATGCCGCCCTCGCCGCGGTTGTCGGCCCGCAGGATCAGCAGCACGTACTTGATCGTCACTACGATCATCAGGCCCCAGAAGATGGTCGAGATCGCGCCGATGAGGTTGTCGGCCGTCAACGGAATGCCGATCGCCGGGTTGAAGACTTCCTTCAGCGTGTACAGCGGGCTGGTGCCGATGTCGCCATACACCACGCCGATGGCCCCCAGCGTGAGCGCCGCCATGCCCTGGCGCGAGTGGTTCGAAGAATCCTTTTGCATCGCGGGCTGAGCCGGGAGTGACGATGCGGCGGTTGTAGGGGGTGGGGTGTAAAGAACGCATAAACGCGGCGAGGCAGAGGCGATACCGCAACGTCGCCGCGACAGTGCCACAACGGCGCGGCCTGATACGCCGTGGTGCGGGTGCGCCGACCCACGTTGGCGTGGCTTACACGGGTTCGAGCGCGCGATGCGGCTCGGCCGGCAGCACGACTTCAAGCGCCATGCCTGCCACGACAGGCCCACCCTTGGCCACCACCGCCATGACACCCGCCTTGCGGATAAGGTTTCCATCGGCCGTGCGATCGAGGACGGCGGCCATCAGCCCCGATCGAAACCGGTCGATCTGCACGCAGGGGTTGCGCAGGCCGGTGATCACGACGACAGCCGAAGGCCCGATCCGAAGCTCTGTTCCCGCTGGCAATGCGAGAAGGTCGAGGTCACGTGTCGTGATGTTCTCGCCAAGGTCGCCCGGCGCAATCTCGAAGCCCTGCTCACGCAGTTCATCGAACAACTCGCTGTGCATCAAGTGGACCTGACGCAAGTTCGGCTGCGTCGGATCGCGGGCCACGCGTGACCGATGTTGCACCGTCGCGCCACTGTGCGTATCGCCTTCGACACCGAGGCCGGCGAGCAAGGTGATGCTCGGCGCGAGGTGTTTGGAGAAGGTGTGCGAGGGGTTCGAGCTGACGGCGATGACGCGGGCTTGCATGGGCTTGTTGTTTGCGGCAATCGCTAGATTTTCTTCGGCGGCTCCGTGAACAAGCGCGCTGCCCTTCCCTTCAACTCCAGCAGTTCACTCGCCGTCACCGAATACTTGCCCGTGAGCACATCCACGTCGACGCGGAATTCGACTTCCTTGCCGTTGTGTTCGAGCAGGCCGGAGGTGAACTCGTAGTCTTCGCTTTCGGCGGGCAGACCCTGGGCCTTCACGTCGTAGTCGTCGTAGGCGACGCTGCGGATCTCGCCGCTCGCCAGGCTCAGGACGCCGGTCGATTGCACGATCGTCTCGGTCAGTTCATCGAATATCACGATCGGTACGTTCAGATCCACTTCTGCTTCCTGCTGCAAGGGCCGTTTTTTGGCGAGGCACGCATTGTCGGCGTTTGGCGCGTCGCGTTCAGATCGGCGTGGACACCGGCTGGCCTGCGGCGTGGCGGCGGGCGTTGTCGAGGAAGCATTGCATCGATGCGTTCATCGCCTCGGGCGCGCGGCCGCCGATGTGCGGCGTGAGGACGACGTTCTCGAAGCCCAGCAGCGCTGCCGGCGGCGCGGGTTCGCTTTCATACACATCGAGCCCGGCGCCGGCGATGGTACCGGCCTGCAGGGCAGCGGCCAGCGCGGCCGTATCGACCACGCTGCCGCGCGCGATGTTGACAAGGTAACCGCGGGGCCCCAGCGCCGCGAGCACGCCCGCGTTCACCAAGTGCTTCGTGGCCGCGCCGCCGGGTGTGGCGACGACGAACACATCGCACCACCGCGCCAGCGCATCCAGGCTCTCGAACCAGGTGTGCGGCGAATCGCCGCGGCGCGAGCGGTTGTGGTAGCCCACCTGCATCTCGAAGCCGAGCGCGCGCTGCGCGATCTTGCGGCCGATGGCGCCCAGGCCGAGGATGCCGAGGCGTTTGCCCGTGAGCGTGGGCACCATCGGCAAGGCATCGCGCCAGATGCCTTCGCGGCAGGCACGGTCGTGCTGCGGAATCTTGCGGACGGTGGCGAGGATCAGCGCGAAGGCATGGTCGGCCACGCAATCATCGTTGGTGCCGGCACCATTGGCGAGCACGGTGCCGCGCGCCCGCGCATGCTCGATCGCCATGTTCTCGAAGCCGACGCCGAGCGCGCAGGCAAAGCTCAGGTTCGGCATGGCATCGATCTCGGCGGCGGTGAGGCCGGTGGTGCCGTTGGTGAGCACGGTCTGCACGCGCGCGCCATCGGCCGCGATGTGATGCTGACGACGGGTGGCATCGGGCGCGTAGATCACCTCATGCGATTCGGCGAGCGCGGCTTGGGCATCGGCCGGGAGCGCGATCAAAACGAGCAGGACCGGTGCGGCAGGTAAATCAGTTGTCATCGACGATCTCTTTCGAAGTTCGGAGGGGTTGGGTCAATCTGCCACCAGCCGATACCCGACGCCGGGCTCGGTGAGCAAAAAGCGCGGCTCGGCCGGGTCGGCCTCGAGCTTGCCGCGCAGCGCGCCCATGTAGATGCGCAGGTAGTGCGTGTGTTCCGTGAATTCGGCGCCCCACACATCGGCCAGCAACTGACGATGGGTGACGACGCGGCCGGCGCTGCGCACCAGGCGCGCGAGCAGTGCAAATTCGGTGGGCGTGAGGTGCAGCGGCCGGCCATCGAGGCGCACGGCGCGCTGCTCGAGGTCGATGTGAACGTTGTCGAGTTCGTAGACCGTTTGCGCTGGTGCCAACGCCACACCGCGGTGGCGCAGCGCCACGCGCATGCGCGCCAGCAGTTCACCCACGCTGAAGGGTTTCACGAGGTAATCATCAGCGCCCGCATCGAGCAGGCCGATCTTCTGTTCTTCGTTGTCACGCGCCGAAACGACAACGACCGGAACGCTGCCCTGCCGACGCAGTTCGCGCAGCAGCGTGGCGCCGTCGCCATCGGGCAGGCCGAGATCGAGCACGACCACATCGGGCGCGGTGTTGGCGAACAGCGATCGGGCTTCGCTGAGGCTCACGGCAGTGACGACCTCGAAGCCTTCGACCGTGAGGACCGATTGCATCAGGGTGCGGATTTCTCGGTCGTCTTCGACGAGGAGGACTTTGAGGCTCATGTCATTGAGCCCATTGCGTTGCGGTGGACACTCTGCTGTTGGAGCGGCTGCGGCAGCAGTGGCTCTTGCTCCGACAACCGCCGCTGTGCCCATCGCGACCGCGCGCGCAAATGCCGCGTGCGGCGGCTCTTCCCCCCAACACCCGCCGATGGTTGAGCGCGGCAAGGGGTGCCCGGTGGGGGCGATTTCTGGGGCGACGGAGGCGCGCAGGTTCGAGGTCGGCGCGCTTGCGCGCTTCGTCAACTGACTCGCTGCGGCTGTTCGAACGCAGCGCACGAAGTAAGCGTAGTGAGTTCTGCGGCGCGACCTCGGGCCTGCGCGCCGCCGTGCAGTCGGCGTACCCGCCGACCGCCACAGCCTGAGCCCCCGCCGGGCGCCCCCTGTCGCGCCGCGCCACCCGACGATGAGACGCGAAGAACATCATTCCCCCACCGCCTCGACCGGCACCGCCGGAGCATCTTCCACAACCAAGCTCAGCACGAAGCTGCTCCCACCGCCAACGCGCGCCTTCGCGATCAACGTCCCACCGTGCGCCTCGGCGATGGCCCGGCACACGGCCAGTCCAAGGCCGGAGCCGCGCACGCCGGCCGAACTGGCGCCGCGCACGAAGCTCTCGAAGATGCGATCGGCGTCACGGGCAGGATGGCCGGGGCCACGGTCGTTCACGCTGACGCGCAACGCTTGCCCATCGAACGCGGCATCGATGTCCACCGGGCCATCGCTGTACTTCAGCGCGTTGTCGAGCAGGTTGTCCAGCAGTTGCGCCAGCATGATGGGATCGGCGCGCACCAGCGGCAGGGCGGCGGGCACGTGGGCTTGCACACGGCGCTGCGGGTCGCGGCGGCGCACGCGGGCGAGCACGGTGCCGATGATTTCTTCGAGCGACTGCCAATCGCGCTGCACCTCGCGCTGCGCACTCGACAGGCGCGCCCATTGCAGGGTGTTTTCGGTCATGGTGACGAGGTAGTCGGCCTCCTGGGCGATCAATGCAACCAGTCGCTCGCGGTCGGCTTCGGTGAGGCGGTCGCGCTGTTCGCTGAGGGATGACGCGGCGCCGACGATCGAGGCGAGCGGTGTGCGGAAGTCGTGCGACACCGCGGCAAGCAAGGCGCTCCGCTGTTGTTCGAGCTGCGCCTGGCTGCGCGCGGTGAAGGCTTGCGCGGCATGGCGCGCGCGTTGCAGGGCGGCGCTGAGCAGGTCGCACATGGCTTGCGCGTGCTGGCGGGTTTCGTCGTCGATGCCCGCACCGTCGGCGACAGGCCATTCGAGGGCAGCCAGCGTCTGCATGCCGTCCCGCAGCGGCAAGTACCACGCGGTGAGGTCGGGCCAGCGGTCGGTGCCGGGGCCGAGGGCGCGGCCGTCGTCGATGCAATGCTGCAGGGCGGCGCGCTGTGGCAGGTCGGCCGGGAGGAGCGCGCCGGCGGCATCGGCGAGTTTGTCATCGGCTTGCCGGATGGCGAGCAGCACTGGCGCGCCGCAGGCCTGGTCCAGGCGTTGCATGGCGGGGCGCAGGGCTTGCTGCGAGTGATGTGCGTCGACGACATCCGCCACATCGGCCAAGGCTGCCAGTTCGCCCGCCAAACCTTGTAGTTGCAGCGCGCGGCGCTCACGGTCCTGGGCGTGGGCGGTTTCGCCGCGCAGGCGGGCCGAGAGGTGGCTGATCAACAGCGCGACGACGAGGAAGGCGCCCAGCGTCAACAGGTGCTCGGCGCTGTCGACCGAGAGTGTTCCGCGCGGCGGCACGAACAGCAGGTTGAGCGACAGCACCGAGAGCAGCGCTGCGGTGGCCGACTGTGCGCGGTCGCAGCGATAAGCGACGACCACGACGGCGACCAGGTACACCGCCGCCTGCACGGTGAGCGACAGGTGCCGGTCGACGGCCCAGCACAGCAGCGAGGCCATGGCCACCGCGCCGATGACGAACAGCCAGCCACGAAGCCGCGGCCCGGCAGATCGCGACAGCTCGGGCCGGCTGCCTTGGATCGGCAAGCTGCGGTGTTCGCTGGCGGGCATCGCGCTGGTGTCCACGCGCGAGCCTCGCGCCGGTAGCGTCAGCGAATGCCGCCGATGCCGCCGAGCGCCTTCACCGCACCCGCGCCGATGGAGGCGCCGAAGCGCTTGGCGAGCCGCTCGGCCACGTTTTCCTTCGGCGTGTAGTCGACGATTTCTTCGGCCTTGACGATCTCGCGCGCCACGTAGTCGAGGTTGCCCAGATGATCGATCAAGCCGAGATCGAGTGCGGCCTGGCCGTTCCAGAACAGGCCGCTGAAGAGTTCCGGCGTTTCCTTCAGGCGCGAGCCGCGGCCCTGCTTGACGACAGCGATGAACTGCTGGTGGATCTGGTCGAGCGTGGCCTGGATGTAGGCGCGCTGCTTGGGCGGCAGTGGCGAGAACGGGTCGCCGATGCCCTTGTTCTCGCCCGCCGTCAGCAGGCGGCGTTCGACGCCGAGCTTGTCCAGCAGGCCGACGGCACCAAAGCTGTCCATCAGCACGCCGATGGAGCCGACGATGCTGGCCTTGTCGACGAAGATCTCGTCGGCGCCCACCGCCATGTAGTACGCGCCGGAGGCGCACACCTCTTCGCAGACGGCGTA
>JAMFRW010000011.1 GCA_026224975.1 Rhodoferax sp.
GCATCCTGCAGACGGTGCAGCCCGACGAGGTCTACAACCTGGGCGCGATGAGCCACGTGGCCGTCTCGTTCGAGTCGCCCGAGTACACCGCCGACGTCGACGGCATCGGCACGCTGCGCATCCTCGAGGCCATCCGCATCCTCGGCCTGGAAAAGAAGACCCGCTTCTACCAGGCCAGCACCTCCGAGCTTTACGGCCTGGTGCAGGAGATTCCGCAGAAGGAAACCACGCCCTTCTACCCGCGCAGCCCGTACGCCGTGGCCAAGCTCTACGGCTACTGGATCACGGTGAACTACCGTGAAGCCTATGGCCTCTATGCCTGCAATGGCGTGCTCTTCAACCACGAGAGCCCGCTGCGTGGCGAGACCTTCGTCACCCGCAAGATCACGCGTGCCATCGCCCGCATCGCGCTCGGCCTGCAAGACTGCCTCTACCTCGGCAACATGAGCGCACTGCGCGACTGGGGTCATGCGCGCGACTACGTGCACATGCAGTGGCTGATGCTTCAGCAGGACGTGGCCGACGACTTCGTCATCGCCACCGGCGTGCAATACAGCGTGCGCCAGTTCGTCGAGTTCGCCGCTACAGAATTGGGCGTCACGCTCGAATTCAGCGGTGAGGGAGACAAGGAAATCGGGACCGTTGCCAAGGTCAGCCCGATCAACGGTGAGACCAAGGCCAAGTGCAAGGTCGGTGATGTGATCGTCAAGGTCGACCCGCGCTATTACCGTCCGACGGAAGTCGAGACCCTGCTCGGCGACCCGACCAAAGCCAAACAAAAGCTCGGCTGGACACCGACCACCACCCTGGCCGAACTGGTCAAGGAAATGGTGGAGGCCGACTACAGCGCCGCCCGCCGCGACAGCTTGGTCAAGCTCGCCGGCTTTCAGGCCTACGACTACAACGAGTGAGCGAGGCGATGGACCGCAACGCCAAGATTTATGTGGCCGGGCATCGAGGTCTGGTCGGGTCGGCCATCGTGCGCAATTTGCAGGCGGCCGGGTTCGCCAATCTGCTCCTGCGCACGCATGCCGAACTCGATCTCACCGACGAGCGGGTCACGCGCCAGTTCTTCGAGACCGAAAAGCCCGACTATGTGTTCCTGGCCGCGGCCAAGGTGGGCGGGATCGTCGCCAACAACATCTACCCTGCCGAATTCATCCGCGACAACCTGGTGATCCAAAGCAACGTCATCCATTCGGCGTATCTGGCGGGGGTGACGCGCTTGATGTTCCTCGGCTCGAGCTGCATTTATCCCAAGCTCGCGGCGCAACCGATGCGCGAAGACGCACTGCTCACCGGCCCACTCGAACCCACCAACCGGCCCTACGCGCTCGCCAAGATCGCCGGCATCGAAATGTGCTGGAGCTACAACCGCCAGTACGGCACGAAGTACTTGGCCGCGATGCCGACCAACCTGTACGGGCCGGGCGACAACTACCACCCGACCAACAGCCACGTCATTCCTGCGCTGTTGCGCAAGTTCCACGAGGGCAAGTTGCGCGGAGACGAGAGCGTGACGGTCTGGGGCACGGGCACACCCCGCCGAGAGTTCTTGTACAGCGACGACATGGCCGATGCCTGCGTCTTCCTGATGAACCTGCCCGATGATCGTTATCAAGCGCTTCTGGGCAGCGATGAGAGCCAGACCGGCCGCTTCGAGCCACCGTTGGTGAACATCGGCGTCGGGCATGACGTGACCATCGACGAACTGGCCAAGGCCGTTCGAACGACGACCGGCTTCGACGGTGAAATCGTCTTCGACACCACCAAGCCAGACGGCACGCCGCGCAAACTGATGGACGTGAGCCTGCTCGAACGTGCCGGCTGGAAGGCGAGCACGGCGCTGGCCGATGGCCTGCAGACTGCCTACGCCGAGTTCATCGCGACGAATTGACGCTGCGCACCCTCTTCACTTTTTCAGCATCGACATCGACATGACCATCAACGTCCACCCCGTGATCATGGCAGGCGGTAGCGGCACGCGCTTGTGGCCGCTGTCGCGCGCGCAATACCCGAAGCAGTTTCTCGTGCTGCAGGGCAACCGCAGCCTGTTTCAACAAGCCGCCCAGCGATTCGTGAGCCTCGCGGCACCCGATATCGAGGTGACAGCGCCTTGCATCGTCGGCAACGAAGAGCATCGATTCCTGGTACTCGATCAGTTGCGTGAACTCGCCCTACCACCCGCGACCGTGCTGCTTGAACCCGCCGGTCGCAACACGGCACCGGCCATGATGCTCGCAGCACTGCACGCACTCGAAGCCGGTGGCGACCCGGTGCTCGTGGTCACGGCCGCCGATCACACGGTGGTCGACGAGGCGGCCTTCACGCTGGCCCTCCAGCAAGCCGTGCGCAGCGCCGCCAAGGGTGCCCTGGTGACGCTGGGCATCACGCCCGACCGGCCCGAAACCGGCTTCGGCTACATCCGCTCGAATGCCGCTACCGATGACGGCGAGATGACCGTCGCCCGCTTCGTCGAAAAGCCCAATCTCGAGACAGCCCAGCGCTACCTCGCCGAGGGCGGTTATTACTGGAACAGCGGGATCTTCGTCGTGCGCGCATCTGTTTGGCGTAGGGCACTGCAGGAGTTTCGGCCGGACATCGCCGAGGCCACACAAGCGGCCTGGGCTGCACGCAGCACCGACGCGAGTTTCATTCGCCCCGGCAAGGCCGAATTCGCAGCCATCCCGAGCGAGTCGATCGACTATGCCGTGATGGAGAAGTGCCCTGCGTCGGACGCCTACGACATCCGCATGGTGCCGCTCAGCGCCGGTTGGTCGGATCTGGGGGCGTGGGACGCGGTGTGGGACGTGAGCACCAAGGACGCGGATGGCAACGCCAGTGTGGGCGACGCCCTGCTGCGCGACAGCCACAACACGCTGGTGCACGCGACCAGCCGCCTGGTGGGTGTGGTGGGGTTGAGCGACGTGATCGTCGTGGAAACGCCCGATGCGGTGCTCGTCGCCGATAGAAGCCGCAGCCAGGAGGTCAAGCA
>JAMFRW010000092.1 GCA_026224975.1 Rhodoferax sp.
ATGCCGGCCTTGATCGCGTGGTACAGGAACACGGTGTGGATGGCTTCGCGCACCGGGTCGTTTCCGCGAAAGCTGAAGCTCACGTTGCTCACGCCGCCACTCACCTTCGCGCCGGGCAGGTTTTCCTTGATCCAGCGCGTAGCGTTGATGAAGTCCACCGCATAGTTGTTGTGCTCCTCGATGCCGGTTGCGATGGCGAAGATGTTCGGGTCGAAGATGATGTCTTCCGGCGGGAAGCCGATCTCGTCGACCAGCAGGCGATAGGCGCGTTCGCAGATCTGGACTTTGCGTTCGTAGGTGTCGGCCTGGCCTTTTTCGTCGAAGGCCATCACAACCGCCGCGGCGCCGTAGCGTTTGACCAGCTTGGCCTGGTGGCGGAACTGCACTTCGCCTTCTTTGAGCGAAATCGAGTTGACGATGCCCTTGCCCTGGATGCACTTGAGGCCGGCTTCGATCACCTCCCACTTCGACGAGTCGACCATGATCGGCACGCGCGCGATCTCGGGCTCGCCGGCGATCAGGTTCAGGAAGCGCACCATCGCGGCCTTGCTGTCGAGCATGGCCTCGTCCATGTTGATGTCGATGACCTGCGCGCCGTTCTCGACCTGCTGCCGCGCCACGCTCAGCGCCTGCTCGAACTCGCCGTTCAGGATCATCCGCGCGAAGGCCTTGGAGCCGGTCACGTTGGTGCGCTCGCCGATGTTGACGAACAGCGCGCCTTCGCCGATCAGCACCGGCTCCAGGCCGGAGAGTTTCATCGGGGGAACAGTGATTTGGGTCATCGCGGAGAACTCGAATGAGATCCGCGCTGCTCACCGCGGACCGTGTCAGGTCGGGTGAGCGCGGTTGAACCAGCAACTTTCGTCGCCGTGCCCGAGCCTGGCAGTCGTGCGGTTTTCGAAACCACTGACTGTCGCAACGCTCCTCGGGCGAGGTCGAATTGTAGGTTAGGCGGTTTCCGCTTCCAGCGCCAGCTCGCCGAACAGCGCGCCTTTGTGCCCGCAGCGCGGCTGGTACTTGCTCACCTTCTGCGCGATCGAGGCGATGTGCGCCGGCGTGGTGCCGCAGCAGCCACCGGCGATGTTCAGGAAGCCGGCCTTGGCGAACTCTTCGACCAGGCTACCGGTGATTTCCGGTGTCTCGTCGAAGCCGGTATCGCTCATCGGGTTGGGCAGGCCGGCGTTCGGGTAGCAGCTCACGAAGGTGTCGCCGGCGATGCGCGACAGCTCTTCGATGTAGGGCCGCATCAGCGTCGCGCCGAGCGCGCAATTCAGGCCGATCGCGAGCGGCCGCGCGTGGCGCACGCTGTGCCAGAACGCGCTGACGGTCTGGCCGGAAAGGATTCGGCCGGAGGCGTCGGTGACGGTGCCGGAGATGATCACCGGCAGGCGCTCGCCCGTGTCTTCCATCAGTTCGTCGAGCGCAAAGATGGCAGCCTTGGCGTTGAGCGTGTCGAAGATGGTTTCGACCAGGAACAGATCACAGCCGCCTTCGAGCAGGCCGCTGGCTTGTTCGTAATACGCGGTCTTCAGCTCGTCGAAGGTCACGTTGCGCGCGGCAGGGTCGTTCACGTCCGGGCTGATGCTCGCCGTCTTGGGCGTGGGACCGAGGGCGCCGGCCACGAAGCGCGGCTTGTCGGCGCTGCTGAACTTGTCGCAGGCTGCGCGCGCGAGCTTGGCTGCCGCCACGTTCATCTCACGCGCATAGGCGCCGAGACCGTAGTCGTCCTGCGCCACCGTCGTCGCACCGAAGGTGTTGGTCTCGATGATGTCGGCGCCGGCCGCGAGGTATTGCTCGTGGATCTCGGTGATCACTTCGGGCTTGCTGAGCTGCAACATGTCGTTGTTGCCCTTCAGGTCCTTGGTGTGATCCTTGAAGCGCTCGCCGCGGTAATCGGCCTCGCCGAGCTTGTAGCGCTGGATCATCGTGCCCATCGCGCCGTCGAGCACCGCGATGCGTTGTTGCAGGATGGCTGGCAGCGCGGCGCCGCGGGTGTATGGGGTGGCGTTCATGGTTTGATTGTAGAAAACCTGTCAAGCCCTTGTCGGCGCGGCGTCAATGCAGAGTCAGCGCGGCACGCATTCGACACAGCGTTCAATGCAGCGGGCTGTGCTGCGTCTCGATGAAGAGCGTCTCGCGGAACTCGGTGCGCCGCGGCCGCGCATTGCCCGCCGCCCAAAGCGCCAGAAACTTCGCCGACATCGGCTTGGCGAACAGAAAACCCTGCAGCTCTTCGCAGCCGAGCGATCGCAGGATCACGCGCTGGCCTTCGGTTTCCACGCCCTCGGCCACTACCTTCAGGCCGAGCGCCTGCGCGAGCTTTATGACCGCATCGACCACGGCGCGCGCATCGCTGCTGGTTTCGAGGTCGAGCACGAAACCGCGGTCGATCTTGACTTCGCTGGCCGGCAGTTTGCGCAGGTACGAGAGGCTGGAATATCCGGTGCCGAAGTCGTCGATCGAGATCTGCACGCCGACGGCCGCAAGCTTCTCGAACATCTTCATCGTGCCGTCGGGGTCGTCCATCGCGACCGATTCGGTGATCTCGCAGGTCAGCAGGTTCGGCGCCACACCGTGGGTGCACAGCGCGGTCTCGATGCGTTCGGCGAGATCCGGGTGGCGCAACTGATGCACCGAGAGATTGATCGCCACCTGCATGCGCAGGCCGGCATCGCTCCATTCGCGCATCTGCCGGCAGGCGTCGTCGATGACCCAGTTGCCGAGCGCGGCGATGAGCCCATAGCGCTCGGCAATGGGCACGAAAACCGCCGGGCTGACGATGCCGCGCTGCGGGTGATGCCAGCGCATCAGAGCTTCGGCACCGGTGACTTCTGCCGTTTCCGCGCGCACCTTGGGCTGGTAGTAGAGCTCGAGTTGGCCGTTGACAAGCGCGCCGCGCAGGTCGCGTAGCAGGTCGAGCTGCTCGCGCGCGCCGCTGTTCATGCGCTGCTCGAACACGCAAAAGGTCGCGCCGCCGGCCGCCTTGGCGTTGCGCATCGCGGCTTCGGCGCAGGCGATCAGGGTGGGCATGGCGCCGTGCTCCGGGTAATGCGCCAGGCCGATCGAACACGAGAGCGTGGTTTCGCGGCCGTTGAGCTTGAGCGCCTCGCCGATGGC
>JAMFRW010000093.1 GCA_026224975.1 Rhodoferax sp.
GCGCGATCTGTTCGAGGTGTCGGGCCCGGTTTCCCCACGTCAGAACATCGTCGTCGTCAAGCACGCCGGCCAGAAGTTCGGCCTGGTCGTGGACACGCTGATGGGCGAGGCGCAGACGGTGATCAAGCCGCTCTCGAAGATGTTCGCGCAGGTGCAGGGCATCAGCGGTTCGAGCATTCTGGGCAGCGGCGATGTGGCGCTGATCCTCGATGTGCCGATGCTTTTGCAGCAAGGCGCGCGGCCGCTGCGCACACCACAAATCTCCTCCAACGCCAACGCCGCGGCACTCGCCGCGACTGCCTGAGTTTTTCTGCTAGTCCTTACCGAGGAAAGATCATGTTCAGCAACTTGAAGATCGGCGTCCGGCTGATCGGTGGATTCATGCTGGTGGCGGCGATCAGCGCCATCGTGGGATTCATCGGCATCCGCAATGCGAGCGAGATGAACGACAAGGCCGATGCAATGTACCGCAACGAGCTGATGGGCCTCTCCTACGTCAAGGAAGCCAACATCAACCTGATCTACATCGGCCGCGCGCGCTCCAACTATTTGCTCGCCACGACGCAGGAAGAGCGCGAGAAACACCTCGCCTCCATCGCCAAGAGCCTGGTAGGCATGAAGGACTACATCGAGAAGGCCAAGCCTCTCTTCTCCTCGGACCGCGCCAGGGAGATATTCTCCAGCTTCACCAGCCTCACCGGCGACTACGAGCGTGAGATGCAGCGTGCGCTCGCCATGGCGGCCACCAAGAAGCTCATGGAGCGGGACGAGACGCTGGTGATGTCCCTGCAATCGGTGCGCGACAAGGCCGACAAGCTCGACACCATGCTGGACGAGCTCATCACGCAGAAAGAGGCGCGTGCCAAGACCGCTGCGGAAGAGACCAGCGCGCTGTTCCTCTCCAGCCGCACCACGCTGATCGGCATCATTGCCGGCGGCATCGCACTCGGCATCGCACTCGGCTTCATCATCAGCCGCAGCGTGACCCGGCCGCTGGACCGCGCAGTCGAAGTCGCCAACCAGCTTGCCGAAGGCGACCTGACCGTGCAGATCGAGTCGACCAGCCGTGACGAAACCGGCCAGTTGCTGCATGCGATGAAGAACATGGTGGCCAAGCTCTCGCAAGTGGTGGCCGAAGTCAACAGCGGTGCCGAAGCGCTGGCCGGGGCATCGGAAGAAGTGAGCGCCACGGCGCAGTCGCTGAGCCAGGCATCGAGTGAACAGGCGGCCGGTGTCGAAGAGACGAGTGCTTCCATGGAGCAGATGACCGCCTCCATCTCGCAGAACACCGAAAACGCCAAGGTCACCGACGGCATGGCGACCAAGGCTGCCACCGAGGCGACCGAAGGCGGTGAAGCGGTGCGAGCAACAGTCGCCGCCATGAAGCAGATCGCCCACAAGATCGGCATCATCGACGACATCGCGTATCAGACGAATCTGTTGGCGCTGAACGCAGCCATCGAAGCTGCAAGAGCTGGTGAACACGGCAAGGGTTTCGCTGTGGTGGCTGCCGAAGTGCGCAAGCTCGCCGAACGCAGCCAGATCGCCGCTCAAGAGATCGGCACCGTCGCCAGCTCGAGCGTCGAGTTGGCCGAGAAGGCCGGCGCCCTGCTCGCCACCATCGTGCCCAACATCCGCAAGACCTCTGACCTGGTGCAGGAGATCACGGCCGCGTCCGAAGACCAGTCATCGGGCGTCGGCCAGATCAACGCCGCGGTGACGCAGCTCAGCCAGACGACGCAGCAAAACGCGTCCAGCTCCGAAGAGCTGGCGGCCACCGCCGAAGAGATGAGCAGCCAGGCCGAGCAGCTGCAACAGACCATGTCGTTCTTCAAGCTCGCCGGTGCCGAGATCGTGGCCAAGCGTGCGATCGGCGTGGCGCGCAAGTCGGCAGCCGTGGCCGAGCCACAGCGCAAGAAGCCGCAAGCGCGCCGTGCCGCCACACCCACCTTCGCCCCTTCGCACGAACCCGACGAAGCCCAGTTCGCCCGCTTCTGATTTCTGGTCTTTCCCTTTCCCGTTCCCATGAAAACGCTCCTCACCCAGCTCACGGTCGGCTCGCTGCTCATCGTCGACGACAGTGCGGTGCAACGTGCCCATGCGGTGGCCTTGTGCCGCGAGCTGGGCATGCGGATGATCTACGAGGCGAGCAGTGGCGCCGAGGCGCTGGAGCTGCTCTCGCTGCTGGTGCTGCCGCCCGATCTGCTGATCGTCGATCTGGAGATGCCGCGCATGGACGGCGTGCAGCTCATCGAGAAGCTTCACGAACGCGGCATGCGCATTCCGATGATCGTGGCCTCGGGCCGCGAGACGGCGCTGATCCAGTCGGTCGAAACCATGGCGCGCAACCTCGGCCTGCCGGTGCTGGCAGGCCTGCAAAAGCCGCTCTGCAGCGCGACGATGCTGGGCGCGCTGATGCGGCTGGACCAGCAGCCGGGCACCCTGCGCGAATCGATCGATGTCGACACCGCCTCGGCGCTCGGCCGGCAGGCGCTGGCGAGTGCGATCGAGGCTGGCGAGATCGGCGTCCACTACCAGCCCAAGGTCGACATGCGCACCGGCATCGTCCGCGGTGTGGAAGCGCTGGCGCGCTGGCAGCATGCGACCGAGGGGGCAGTGCGGCCCGATCACTTCGTGGCGCTGGCCGAACGCGAGGGGCTGATCCACGACCTCACGCTCGCCGTCATGGACAAGGCGCTGGCACAGGCTTCGGCCTGGAACGCGCATGGGCTCAGGCTCTCTGTCGCCGTCAACCTTTCGCCGCGCCTGCTTGACCAGCCCTCGCTCGTCGACGAGATCACGCGCCTCGCGGCCGCCCACGGCCTGCACCCCGAGCAGGTGATGCTCGAAATCACCGAGAGTTCGGTGGTCGATTGCATGGGCGCGGCGCTCGGTGTGCTGGCGCGTTTGCGGCTGAAAGGCTTCGGCCTCTCGATCGACGATTACGGCACCGGCTTTTCATCGATGCGGCAACTGGCGCGCATCCCGTTCACCGAGCTCAAGATCGACCGCTCGTTCATCCACGGCGCGCACCAGCGCACCAACCTGCGCGTGATCCTGCAATCGGCGCTCGACATGTCGCGCCAGCTCGGGCTGGTCTCGGTCGCCGAAGGCATCGAGACGATGGAAGACTGGCGCCTGTTGCAGGAGTGCGGCTGCAACATCGGCCAGGGTTATCTGATCGCCCGGCCGATGCCGGCGGAAGAGATGCCGCGCTGGCTCAAGCGGCACCAGGGCGCGATCGTCGAACTGCGGGCCGAAGCGCCGCAACCGCTGGTGTGAGCTTGCATCTCTTTCCGAACCGCCCCAGATGAACACCATCACCGACACCGAATTCAGCCACTTCCAGCGCTTCATCTTCCAGGCTGCCGGCATCACGCTCTCGCCCGGCAAGAAGGCACTCGTCTGCGGGCGGCTTGCCAAACGGCTGCAAGCCAATGAACTCTCGAACTACACCGAATACTTCGAGCTGCTGAGCAGCGGCAAGGCGGCGACAGAGGTGCAGACCGCCGTCGACCTGCTCACCACCAACGAGACCTACTTCTTCCGCGAGCCCAAGCATTTCGACCTGCTGCGCTCGCTGGCCACGGCCGCCGCTTCGAAGCCGCAGCCGTTTCGCGTCTGGAGTGCGGCAAGTTCGAGCGGCGAGGAGTGCTACAGCATCGCGATGGTGCTGGCCGATTGCCTGGGCACGTCGGCCTGGGAAGTGGTGGGCTCCGACATCAGCCAGCGCGTCTTGCAGCGCGCCCGCGCCGGGCATTACCCGGTCGAGCGTACACGGCACATTCCGCCGGCCTACCTCAAGCGCTTTTGCCTAAAAGGCATGGGCGAGCAGGAGGGCACGGTGCTTGTCGAGCGCCCGCTGCGCGCGCGGGTGAACTTTGCGCAGGTCAACCTCAACACCGAGCTGCCCAAGGCGCTCGGCATGTTCGACGTGATCTTCCTGCGCAATGTGATGATCTATTTCAACGGCGACACCAAGCGGCAGGTCGTCGCGCGTGTGCTCTCGCTGCTCAAGCCGGGCGGCCACTTCTGCATCGGCCACTCCGAGAGCCTGAACGAGATCAACAACGAAGTGCTGCAAGTCGCGCCTTCGATCTACCGCAAGGCATGAGCAGGGCATGAGCAAGCCGGTGCATACCGATGTGTTTCTCCAGCCGGGTGAATACTTCGTCGGCGAGGCGGCGCATCGCATCCGCACTGTGCTGGGCTCGTGCGTTTCGGTCACGCTCTGGAGCGCGGCGCGGCATGTAGGGGCGATGTCGCACTTTTTGCTGGCGAGCCGGGGCGGCGCTTTGCCGCTCGGGCACACGCTCGATGCGCGCTATGGCGACGAAGCCCTGCAATTGATGCTCGGCGAACTGGCCCGCAAGAATGTGGCCGCGTCGCAGTGCCAGGCCAAGATCTTCGGCGGCGGCGACATGTTTCCGAATCAGAAGACCACCGGCGGCCTCGCCATCGGCCGGCGCAACGGCGAGGCGGCGCGCAGCCTCTTGCAGCGGCACGGCATCGAGGTCATCTCCGAGAGCCTCTTCGGCGAAGGCCACCGGCAGATCGCCTTCGACATCGCCAGCGGCCATGTGTGGTCGCGCCAGGTGCGGCCGCTGCCCGATGTGCGTGACGCGCGCCTTGGCCACCCGGCACACGCCGCATGACATCCACCCCATTCCACAGGCAACGCAGATGAACCCGATCAAGGTGATGGTGGTCGACGATTCGGCCGTGGTGCGACAGGTGGTCGCCGGGCTGTTGGGTGCAGCGCCCGGCATTCAAGTGATCGCCGCCGTGGCCGACCCGCTGCTCGCCATCGAACGGCTGCGCCAGCAGTGGCCCGATGTGATCGTGCTCGATGTGGAAATGCCGCGCATGGACGGCATCACCTTCCTGCGCAAGATCATGCAGGAGCGGCCCACGCCGGTGGTCATCTGCTCCACGCTGACCGAAAAGGGCGCCAAGACCACGCTGGAAGCGCTGGCCGCAGGTGCCGTGGCCATCGTCACCAAACCCAAACTCGGCCTGAAGCAGTTCCTGACCGATGCGTCGGACGATCTGGTCGCGACCGTGCGCAGCGCCGCCAAGGCCAACGTGCGGCGTCTCGCCGTGCGGGCCGAAGCGCCCGCAGTGCTCACGCCCACTGCCAAGCACACGGCCGACGTGATCCTCGCGCCCGGCGGTGCCCGCGCCATGACGCAGACCACCGAACGCGTCATCGCCATCGGTACCTCGACCGGCGGCACGCAAGCGCTGGAAGAAGTGCTGACGGCATTGCCGCGCGTCTCGCCCGGCATCGTCATCGTGCAGCACATGCCCGAGAAGTTCACTGCTGCCTTCGCCGCGCGGCTCGACAGCCTCTGCCGCATCACCGTCAAAGAGGCCGAGAACAACGACCGCGTGGTGCCGGGCCGCGCGCTCATCGCGCCGGGTGGCCGGCACATCCTGCTGAAGCGCAGTGGCGCGCAGTATTTCGTCGAAGTGGTCGATGGCCCGCTGGTCAACCGCCATCGGCCCTCGGTCGACGTGATGTTCCGCTCCGTCGCCAAGAGCGCCGGCGTCAACGCGCTCGGCATCATCATGACCGGCATGGGCGACGACGGCGCCGCCGGCATGCTGGAGATGCGCACCGCAGGCGCCCGCACCGTGGCTCAGGACGAAGAAAGCTGCGTCGTCTTCGGCATGCCGAAGGAAGCCATCAAGCGCGGCGGCGTCGAGAAGACGCTGCCGCTCAGCGCGATGGCGCAGGAGATTTGTCGGCAGCTTTGAGCGCGGTTCATGACGCGCCGGGGTCAGGCCTCCGGCCGATGGCAAACCGCTTCGACGTTGTGCCCATCCGGCCCGATGACGAAGGCGCCGTAGTAGTTCGGGTGGTAGTGCGCCCGGATCCCCGGGCCGCCGTTGTCCTTGCCGCCCGCTTCGATTGCGGCGCGATAGAACGCTTCGACCTGCGCGCGCGTTTCGGCCGTGAAGGCGATGTGCAAGGGCAGGGGTTTGTCGCTGGTTTCGAAGAGCCAGAGCGAAGGCTTGCCCTTCTGCCCGAGGCCCAGGCCGTGCTCGCCTTCCATGACGGTCGCCACGCCGAGTGGCGTCAGGGCCGCCAGAAAGAACGCCTTGCTCGCGGCATAGTTGCTGACGCCGAGGCCGATGTGATCGAACATGAGGAACTCCTGCTGGTGTGTCAACGAGAAACGGATGTGGTGTAGCCATGCCCCACCGACCTTGGACCGCCGACCAGAGTGATGGTCAGACTCGCGCTCCGGGACGCTGCTTCCATTTTTCCACGTTCACGCCCTTGACGATCAGCCACAGGCACATCGCCAACTCGCCCACCAGGGCCGGCATCAACACGCCCGGAAAGATCGCCGAGGCGAAGTCAGGCGCCAACAGCAGCGCAAAGCTGTTGACGAGATAGCTCGCGCCTGCAATCGCCAGCAGCACACCGAGCGCCTTCGGCAGGTAGCCACACTGGAAGACCAGGTAGCCGCGAACCAGGCAGGCAAAGCCGAAGAAGATGAGCCCGATGCCAAAGCCGAACCCATGCGCCTTGATGGCCAGGTAGGACAGCGCCTGCAGTTGCTCCGGCGAAAATGCCTTCAGGTAGCCCGCGTCCTCGTGCAAGAAGAGCGGCACCAGCAGGTTCATCTTGTTCGCGACCAGCACCGCCGTCTGCACCAGGTTGATGAGGGCGGAGAGCAGCGCCAGGCCCTCGCTCACCGGCCTGAGCAACAGGTAGAAGAACACGATCACCGGCACATCGAACACATGCATCAGCAGATCGCCCGCGATGCCCGCACGCCAGAGGAAGTTCGATGTTGAAATGGCGCGTGCCGTGGCCGCGGGATCGCCCGAGACGACGAGCGTGCCACGGGCGTACATTTCGCCGAACGCGCCGAGGACGATGATCGCCAGGTACAGGAGGCCAGCGATGCGGGCGTAGCGCTGAGCGTGGCGGTCGAAGGACGAGGCCATGGCGATGCGATCCGCGTTGGCGATCAAACCGGGTCCTTCGCGAACACCGTCGTGCCCGGCGGCAAGGTCACCCACGGGTGCCGGCGGCAGTCGTAGACGGAGACGGTAGGTGCCGGAAAGTTTGGGTCCGCGAACGCGCCGACCGCAACACCCACGGAGTCATCGACACCTTCTTCCGAATGAAAGACCGTCGTCCCGCAAATGGGGCAAAACCTGAAGATGAACCGCGCGCCCTGATCGCCCGTGCGGATGTATTCGGCGGCGGTGCCGAACACCTCGAACGGCGCGGAAAAACTCGCCAGCGCCGCGAACACGCTCCCGGTCCTCCGCTGGCAAGCCAGGCAATGGCACATGCCCACGCCGCGAGGTTCGCCCTCGACCTGGATGCGAAGTTGCCCGCAGGAGCAGGAGGCGGTTCGGGTGGGCATGGGGCGTCCTCGGTGAAGGGCTGGTGACCTTGGCGTTGACACAGTGGCGTTCGGCTGGCGGCTCGAGAAGGGCGATGTGCTTGAGTTTTTGCAACGTAGAAAGCGAGACGGTATCGATCGTCGCATGGATCAGGATCGCCGCCCAGAGCCCGACGTGCCGATAGACCAGGCCCAGCGCCACACCGGCGACGAGCACATGGGCCAGATAAGCGACTTTCTTGACGTTGCTGCCCGCCAGCGCCGCCGTGCGAATGTGCGCCAAAGCGAAGATTGCCGAAGTCCACCAGAGGCCGAGTGCAGGTTGCAGCGCCGCGCGAAACAGAAGCTCCTCACCGATACCTGCCGCCAGGCCGATCACAAGCGGATTGACCCCGGACAAATCGATGGCCTGGACGCTGGCTGGCACCGTGATGGCCCGGCGAAGGCGTGGGATCGAAAGTGCAACCCATGCTGCCCCGGCGGCGCACGCCGCAAAGGCGAACGAAATGCCGATCTGCTGGGCGAAAGGCAGCCCGACGAGAAGCGCTGCAGCCTTGGGCTCGGATGACATCTGGAATGCGCTTGGCGGCTTGAGGCAGTCGGCCCTGTCGAAGGGTCGAGCATCTGGACGGATGGCGAAACGAGTCTATCGGTCGCAGGAGGGCGGTCAGTCTCTCCGCGGATTGATTTGCTTGCGGCCGGCCGTGCAGTCAGGCTGCACAGGACCACGTGATCTTGAGCGTCCGCTGCCGTTGAGCTTGGGCGCATAGGGGTTGCGCCGCGATTTCATCTTCGAAAGATCGTATTCAGTCTTCATTTTTGGCGGGCGCGATCGTTGGATACGATCTGATCGACCAGCGACTGCGGCAATTCAATGATCAGCGCGTAGTCCTCGAGGGCCAGTTTTGCGTCGATCTTGTCGGACTTCGGATCAGGCACGCGTCGTGACGTGATGACGAATTTCTGGGCGCCTGACCTCTTCCATCCTTCCAAGCGTGAGAAGCCTGCTGCACCTTCCAGGAGAAGGTAATCCAGTTGGCCGATGGCTTCCTCGTAGTAGATCTTCGAATACAGCGACCCGAGCGGCCACGCGATCTTTCCGTTTTGCACGCTCTGGAGCCCGAATTGCGTCGTAGCAAATAACGACATTGCGCCGGGGACAGGGTTGGCGCGCGTCTCGCGAATCTTTTTGGTCGAGACATCCAGGTTTTCGGTGATCAGCATCGCTGACGGGAGATGCGCTATGTGCTGATAGCGGCCCGGACGAAGCTTCGGAATCGCTCCGCTCTTGTAGTAGATCTCGAAGTGATGTTCTGATCCTCTTATGCAGGTTTCGATCTGCTCGCTTCGCGCGCAACGCTCCTCGTCTGGGTTGTCCTGCATCTTGTATGCAATTGCCTCTACACCCCGAAGCTCATTGCTCACGAACTGTGGCGGCATGCAGAACTCCGCGGCGAAAGCCGGCGTGACGACCCAGGTGAAATAGTCTTTGGTGTAAAGCGATTTACCTGGTTGAGGCCCACTGTAGTAGCCCGTGGAACAGTTTCTATAGCGGGCTTTGATTTCTGCATCACTGAGTCGGCGTAATTGTGGTCCGGCCGGTGCCGATGACGCGGTGGGGTGTTCGAGTCGCGCAGGCTCTTGTGCCGAGCTGGGCAGCGCACAGGCCCATATCACCAGTGCAGCAATTGGCGCAACGATGCACGAGAATGAATTGCGCGGGATCGCCCTTGGGCCGTTTCGCCGGGTTGTTTGTCGATGCGTTTTGTGAGCGACGCGCTCGGAGTGCTGGTATCGCATGATGTCGAGTTCTCACTGACCTTGACCAGCGCAAAGCCTACATCACCGCTACACCAGCGGGCCGAGGTGGTCTGCTGTAGCGGTTAGCGCCCCTTGCCGTCCAGTCGCCATGGGCAGAGCGTCGAGCGTGGCTCTGCCCGTCGCTAACCGCCTGGCATTCCGATCCGCAGTTCGACCGAAATCAAGCCAAAGATGAGCCTTGCCCGGCCAATATCGACCCGCTACCATCCACTCCCCAAAGCGCCGCACCCCACGACGGCGCGCCGAGGAGACGAATGCCGCGCTGGAGCGATCTGTCCGACAACGAGATGACCTTGCTCGACCATGTGTTCTGGTCGACTCACATCTCGCGTGACGCTTTGGCGAATGGCGCCGGGTTCTCCAAGAGCCGGGCCAATGCTGTCGTGGCGGGCATGCTCGACCAGGGTTTGCTGGAAGCGACCGGCGCGCAGCAATCGACCGGCGGCCGGCGTGCCGAAACCTTGCGCCTGAGCCGCAGCCTGGGCGTGCTGCTCGGCGTGGCGCTCGGTGCGACGGGGTTGGAGGTTGGCGTGCTCGCGCCCGATCTGGAACTGCTGGCGCACCACAGCGAGCCGGCCGATGTGCGCGATGGTCCGGCGCTGCTGATGGCGCGGGTTCGCACGCTGATGCGCGAGCTGCTGGCCAAGTGCAAGCGCAGGCCGGGTGATGTGATGGGCATCGGCATCGGAGTGCCGGGGCCGGTGGATTTCGAATCGGGGCAGCTGGTCAACGCGCCCTTGATGCCGGAGTGGGATGCGTATTCGATCCGCGACGACTTGCGGGCCGACTACGCCGCGCCGGTCTTCGTGGACAACGATGTCAACGTGATGGCGCTCGGCGAACTCTGGCGCATGCAGCGCGGGCTGCAGAACTTTCTGGTGGTGAAGGTGGGCACCGGCATCGGCTGCGGCATCGTCTGTCATGGGCGCGTTTATCGCGGGGCCAACGGCTCGGCGGGCGACGTGGGGCACATCTGTGTCGACCCGGCCGGGCCGCGCTGCCATTGCGGCAACCTGGGCTGCGTCGAGACCATGGCCGCCGGCCCGGCCATCGCGCGTGCGGCCACCGAGGCGGCGCGCGGCGGGCAGAGCGCCTTGCTGGCGCAGATGCTGGCCGAGCGCGATGTGCTGAAGCTGCAGGATGTGGCGCAGGCCAGCCGCGCCGGCGATGTGGTGGCCAATGCGATCGTGCAGCGCTCGGGCGCGCTCATCGGGCAGATGCTGGCCTCGGTGGTGAACTTCCACAACCCGTCGCATGTGTTCATTGGCGGCGGCATCCAGCGCATCGGGCCGCTGTTTCTGGCGGCGGTGCGGCAGAGCGTTTATCACCGCTCGCTGGCGCTCTCCACGCGGCATCTGGAGATCCAGTACACGCCGCTCGGCGAGCGCGCCGGCATCATCGGTGCTGGCGTGTTGGCGATGCAAGAGACGCTGGCGAGGAGGGTGGCGGCGTGAGTCCCATCACAACAACGCCCGCGCTCGAGTTCCACGACATCGCCAAGGCCTTCGGCCCGGTGCAGGTGCTGCACGGCGTGAGCTTTGCGCTGGCGCCGGGCCGCATCTACGGGCTGCTGGGCGAAAACGGCGCGGGCAAGTCGACGCTGATGAAGATCGCCTCGGGCTACGAGGCGCCCACCGGAGGCGAGCTGCGCATCGCGGGCCGGCCGGTGCGCTTCGAGGGTTCGCGCGCGGCCGAGGCCGAAGGCATCGTGCTGATCCACCAGGAGTTCAACCTGGCCGAAGACCTGAGCGTGGCGCAGAACATCTTCCTCGGCCACGAGAAGAAGCGCGGCTGGTTTCTGGACGATGCGGCCATGCGTGCCGATGCGGCCGAAGTGCTGGCGCGTGTCGGCCTTCGCGTCGACCCCGATACGCTGGTGAGCCAGTTGATCGTCGCCGAAAAGCAGCTCGTCGAAATCGCGAAAGCGCTCTCGCGCCACGCCCGCTTTTTGATCATGGACGAGCCGACCGCCACGCTCACGCCGAGCGAGACGGAGCGGCTCTTCGAGCTGATGCTGCAGTTGAAGGCCGGTGGCGCGACCATCGTCTACATCTCGCACAAGCTCGATGAGGTGGAGCGCATCACCGATGAAGTGATCGTGATGCGCGATGGCCGGCTCATCACCCGCGAAGCCACGGCCGGGCTCTCGCGCCAGAAGATGGCGCAGCTGATGGTGGGGCGCGAACTCTCCGATCTCTTCCCACCCAAGCCGGCGCTGGTCGATGCCGCGCCGTTGCTGCGCGTGACGAAGCTCAGCGTGCCGGGCTGGGCCGAGCAGGTCAGCTTCGAGGTGAAGCCGGGCGAGATTCTGGGCTTCGCGGGCCTGGTGGGGGCGGGGCGCACCGAGCTGTTCGAAGGGCTGCTCGGCTTGCGTGCGCACACGGTCGAGAAGGTCGAGATCGCAGGCCGCGCAGTGCGCATCCGCAGCCCGCGCGAAGCCGCCGACCACGGCATCACCTACCTGAGCGAAGACCGCAAGGGCAAGGGCCTGCACGTGTCCTTCGGCATGACCGAAAACCTCACGCTGATGGACCTGGCGCGTTATGCGCGGCCGTGGCTGCACCGGGCGCAGGAACGCGCGGCGCTGAAGACGGCGGTAAATGACTACGGCATCCGCACCGGCTCGCTGGATGTGCGCGCCTCGTCGCTTTCGGGTGGCAACCAGCAGAAGCTGGCACTCGCCAAGGTGCTTCAGCCACAGCCGCGCGTCATCGTGCTCGACGAGCCCACCCGCGGCGTCGATGTGGGCGCCAAGCGCGACATCTACTTTCTGATCCACCGGCTCGCGGCGCAAGGCTGCGCGGTGATCGTGATCTCGTCCGAGCTGATCGAGTTGATCGGCCTGTGCCACCGCGTGGCGGTGATGCGCGCCGGCCATCTGCAAACCACGCTCACTGCCCAGCAATTGACCGAAGAGGAGCTGATCGCCCATGCCACAGGCACGCACTGAGAGTGTGAAGAGCAGCACCAAGAGCGATTGGTCCGGCCGATGGAACCGCCTGCACGGCTTCGGCCCGGTGGTCGGGCTCGTGCTGCTGTGCATCGCCGGCACGCTGCTCAACCGCGAGTTCGCGACCGTCGACAACGCGCTCAACGTGCTCACCCGCACCGCCTTCATCGGCATCATCGCGGTCGGCATGTGCTTCGTGATCATCTCGGGCGGCATCGATCTGTCGGTGGGTTCGATGGCCGCGCTGATCGCCGGCGGCGTGATCCTGCTGATGAACGGCCTGGCGCCGCGCGGCTGGTCGCCCTATGCGATCGTGGCGGCCGGCATGGGCTTCGCGGTGTTGCTGGGCGCGGTGTTCGGGCTCTTGCACGGCCTCCTGATCACGCGCGGGCGCATCGAGCCCTTCATCGTCACGCTCGGCACGCTGGGCATCTACCGCGCGCTGCTCACCTGGTTTGCCGATGGCGGCGCGATCACGCTGGACAACGCGCTCTCGGATGCCTACAGCCCTGTCTACTACGCCAGCCTGCTGGGTGTGCCGGTGCCGGTGTGGGTCTTCCTGGTGGTTGCCGTCGTCGGTGCGGTGCTGCTTAACCGCACCGCGTTCGGGCGTTACGTGCAGGCCATCGGTTCGAACGAACAGGTGGCGCGTTATGCGGCGGTCAATGTCGACAGCATGAAGGTGTGGACGTATGTGCTGCTCGGCGTGTGCGTCGGCGTTGCGACGCTGCTCTATGTGCCGCGCTTGGGCTCGGCCTCGCCGACGACCGGATTGCTGTGGGAGCTGGAAGCGATTGCCGCGGTGATCGTGGGCGGGACTGCCTTGCGCGGCGGCTCGGGCAGCATTGTTGGCACGGTGATCGGAGCGGTGCTGCTTTCTGTGATCGGGAACATATTGAATGTGACCAACATCATCAGCGTTTATTTGAATGCGGCGGTGCAGGGGGTGGTGATCATTGTGGTGGCGTTTTCTCAGCGGCGGCGGGGGTGATTTCATGTGGCAGCGTGAGACCCACAGGGGCTTCGACAGGCTCAGCCTGAGCGGGATGGGGGGTATGGGTCCAAACGGGAAGCAGCCCGTGCGCACTGATCTCACATCCCCGCTCGCACTGAGCCTGTCGAAGTGCCTGCCCCGATCCGAACCACCCTCATCGCAAGCAACTTGTTTTCCCCAGACAGCAACGACTGTCGCTTTCTCAACCACGTTTCACGGAGACATCACATGAACAAGAGAACCACCCTTCACGCGCTGGCAGCAGTCACGCTGGCCACGGCCACGTTGTTTGGCATGACAGGCGCGCAAGCCCAGGCCAGCAACGTCAACCTCGGTGTTGCCATCCCCGCCGCCACGCACAGCTTCACCGCTGGCATCGTCTTCTGGGCCAATCAGGCCAAGAAGGATCTGGAGGCCGCGCACCCGGGCATGAAGGTCACGGTCAAGACCGCGAGCGGCGCGCCCGAGCAGGCCAATCAGTTGCAGGACTTGATGACCGCCACCAAGATCAACACGCTCGTCATCTTCCCGTTCGAATCGGCGGCGTTGACCAAGCCTGTCGCGCAGGTCAAGGCCAAGGGCGTGTACGTGACGGTGGTCGACCGCGGCCTGACCGATACCAGCGCGCAAGACGCCTACATGTCGGGCGACAACACCGCCTTCGGCCGCATCCCGGCCGAGTACATCGCCAAGGCACTCGGTGGCAAGGGCAACATCGTCGCGCTGCGCGGCATTCCGACGACCATCGACAACGAGCGCATGGATGCGTTCAACGCGGTCATGAAGGCCCACCCCGACATCAAGCTGCTCGATGCCAAGCCCGGCAACTGGAACCGCGACGATGCCTTCAAGGTGATGCAGGATTTCTTGACGCGCTTCAAGCAGATCGATGCCGTGTGGGCAGCCGATGACGACATGGCCATCGGCGTGCTCAAGGCCATCGAGCAGGCCAAGCGTACCGACATCAAGCTGGTGTTTGGCGGCGCCGGTGCCAAGGGCATGATCAAGACGCTGATGGACGGCAGCAACCCGCTGATCCAGGCCAACGTGTCGTACTCGCCCAAGTTCATGTACGACGCGATCAAGATGACGGCCGAGGCGCGCCTGAAGAACGAGAAGCTCCCGCCGACGACGATCATTCCTTCGGTGCTGATCACCAAGGAAACCGCGAAGAACTTCTACTTCCCCGACTCACCGTTCTGACCAGGAGCCCACCATGCCCAGACCCGTCACCCTGTTCACCGGCCAGTGGGCCGATCTGCCGCTGGCCGAGCTGGCGCCTTTGGCCCGCACCATGGGCTACGACGGGCTGGAGCTGGCCTGCTGGGGTGATCACTTCGATGTGCAGCAGGCACTCGAATCACCACGCTACGTGGCCGACAAGCGCGCGCTGCTGGCCGACCACGGCTTGCAGTGCCTTGCCATCGGCAACCACCTTGTCGGCCAGGCGGTGTGTGACCGCATCGACGAGCGCCATGAGGCCATCCTGCCCACGCGCGTGTGGGGCGATTGTGATCCCGAAGGCGTGCGCCAGCGCGCCGCGCGCGAGATGATCGATACGGCCAGGGCCGCCGCGCGCTTCGGCGTCAAGACCGTCACCGGCTTCACCGGTTCCTCGATCTGGCATGCGGTCTATGCCTTCCCGCCGACTTCGCAGGCGTATATCGACAAAGGCTATGCCGACTTCGCGGCGCGCTGGCTTCCCATCCTGGCCGAGTTCGAGGCGAACGATGTGAACTTCGCCCTCGAGGTCCACCCGACCGAGATCGCCTTCGACACCGCATCGTCGCAACGCGCACTCGATGCGCTGCAAGGCCATGCGCGCTTCGGCTTCAACTTCGACCCGAGCCACCTCGCGTACCAGGGCGTGGACTACATCGGCTTCATCCGCCGCTTCGGCCCGCGCATCTTCAATGCCCACATGAAAGACGTGTGGTGGGACCGCGGCGATGGCACGGTGGGCACCTTCGGCGGCCACACCGCCTTTGGTGATGCGCGCCGCACCTGGGATTTCCGCAGCGTCGGCCGCGGCATGATCGATTTCGAATCGCTGATCGTGGCGCTCAACGATGTGGGCTACGCCGGTCCGCTCAGCGTCGAGTGGGAAGACAGCCGCATGGACCGCGTGCACGGCGCGACCGAGAGCGCCGCCTTCTGCCACAAGCTCGATTTCGCGCCCGCGGCCGGCGCCTTCGATGCCGTCTTCGACAAGTCGCACGGGATGGCCGGCTGATGGACGGGGTGAGCGATCCTTCTGCGCTGGAGGCGCCGGCGCTTCCGAAGCTGCGCGCCGCGATGGTCGGCGGTGGCCGCGGTGCGTTCATCGGCGCGGTGCACCGGCAAGCCATGGCGCTCGATGGGCAGGTCGAGTTGGTGGCGGGCGCGCTCTCGTCCGAGCCGCAACGCGCGCTCGCTTCGGGTCGCGACCTGCACCTGCGTGACGACCGCAACCACGCTTCGTGGCAGGCCTTGCTCGACCATGAACTCAAGCTGCCGCCGGAAGAGCGCATCGATTTCGTCAGCATCGTCACGCCCAACCACGTGCACTTCGAGGTCGCCAAGGCCTTCGCGCAAGCCGGCATCCATGTCGTCTGCGACAAGCCCCTGGTGCACAGCAGTGCCCAGGCCGATCAGCTGGTACGCATCGTCGCCCAGCGCGGCACCGTCTTCGGCGTCACCTACAACTACGCCGGCTACCCCATGGTGCGCGAGGCGCGCGAGATGGTGCGCATCGGCGCGCTCGGCACCATCCGCAAGGTCATCGCCGAATACAACCAGGGCTGGCTCGCCACAAGGCTCGAAGGCAGCGGCGACAAACAAGCCGGCTGGCGCACCGACCCTTCGAAGAGCGGCATCGCCGGCGCGATGGGCGACATCGGCTCGCATGCCGAGAACCTCATCTCGACCGTCACCGGTCTGCGTGTGGAAAGCATTTGCGCCGACCTCACCCACTTCGTCGAAGGCCGGCTCCTGGACGACGACGCCAGCATCCTGCTGCGCTTCGAAGGCGGCGCCCGCGGCGTGCTCATGGCCTCGCAGATCGCAGCGGGCTGCGAGAACGACCTGCGCCTGCGAGTGGTGGGCACGCTGGGCACGATCGACTGGCGGCAAGAAGACCCGAATCATTTGATCCATTCGCCGATCGATGCGCCGCGCCGCATCCTGACGCGCGGTGCGCCCTGGCTCAGCGAAGCCTCGCGCCGCGCCTGTCGCTTGCCGCCGGGGCATCCGGAGGCGTTCATCGAGGCGTTTGCGAATGTTTATGTTGGGGTGGCCGAAGACATCCGGGCGCGTGCTTCGGGTCGGGCTGTAGCTGACGGTGCGGCCGATTACCCGCGGATCGAGGACGGGGCGCGGGGTGTTCGATTCATCGAGAAGACGGTCGAATCGGCGGCGAGCGATGTGAAGTGGACGAAGGTCAGTTAGTCGATCAACGCGCTCAATCCAACTGCCCTTGGCACAAATACTTGACATGCATGTAATCGTCCAGCCCATGCACAGATCCCTCGCGCCCGTACCCTGATTCCTTCACCCCGCCGAACGGCGCGGCCTCTGCAGCCAGCGCACCCTCGTTGATGCCGACGATGCCGGCTTCGAGCTGCTCGGCCAGGCGCCAGATGCGGCGCACGTCGGTCGAGTAGAAATACGCGGCCAGGCCGAAGGGCGTGTCGTTGGCGGCGGCCACCACTTCGGCTTCGGTCCCGAAGCGGGTGATGGGCACCACCGGGCCGAAGGTTTCTTCGCAGGAGCAGGCCATGCCGGCATCGACGCCGGCCAGCACCGTCGGTGCGAAGTAGTTGGGGCCGAGTGCGGCGAGTTGTTCACCACCGACGACGACACGGCCGCCGCGCGCCACCGCATCCTGCACATGGCGCGCGATCTTGTCGACGGCGCGCGCGTTGATCATCGGGCCGATCTGGGAGGTGGCATC
This sequence comes from Rhodoferax sp., assembly GCA_026224975.1. Taxonomy (GTDB): domain Bacteria; phylum Pseudomonadota; class Gammaproteobacteria; order Burkholderiales; family Burkholderiaceae_C; genus LMDS01. The sequence continues at coordinate 17,067 of JAMFRW010000093.1, forward strand.
GCTGGCCGGGCCGACCTTCAAGGCGCCGACACGCGTTGCCAGCTTGGCAACGAACGCATCGTGCACGCCGGCTTGCACGAACACGCGGTTCGGGCTCACGCAGGTCTGGCCGCCGTTGCGGAACTTCGCGGTCATCAGGCCATCGACGGCGGCATCGAGATCGGCGTCGTCGAAGACGATGAAGGGCGCGTTGCCGCCGAGTTCGAGCGAGAGCTTCTTGAGCGTATCGGCCGAGGCGCGGGCCAGGTGCTTGCCGACGGGCGTGGAGCCGGTGAAGCTGATCTTGCGCACGCGCGCATCGGCCAGCCAGACATCGACGACTTCTGGCGTGCGTTCGCGCGAGGCGGTCACGATGTTGATCACGCCGGGCGGCACGCCGGCTTCCAATGCCAGCACCACGAGCGCGAGCGATGTCAGTGGCGTGTCTTCGGCCGGCTTGCAGACGACGGTGCAGCCTGCGGCCAAGGCCGGCGCGATCTTGCGCGCGATCATCGCCGCGGGGAAGTTCCACGGGGTGATGGCCGCGACCACGCCGACCGGTTCCTTCAGCGCGAACATGCGGCGGCCAGGCACCGGCGCGGGGATCACGTCACCGTTGGCTCGGGTGGCTTCTTCGGCGAACCATTCGACATAGCTCGCCGCGTAAGCCACCTCGCCGCGGCCTTCTGCCAGCGGCTTGCCTTGCTCGCGAGAGACGAGGCGGCCCAGGTCTTCCTGGTGCGCCAGCATCAGGTCGTTCCAGCGCTTGAGGATCTGCGCGCGTTGCTTGGCCGGCAGGGCGCGCCAGGCGGGGAAGGCGGCGTGCGCGGCTTCCACGGCCGCGCGTGCATCGGCCGCGCCGCTGTCGGGGACGCTGGCGAACACGGCATCGGTGGCCGGGTCGGTCACGTCGAAGCGGCGCGCGTCGAGCGCATCACTCCATTCGGCCCCGATGCGGTTGCGGGCGGGGAGCAGGTCTTGGCGGTGGAGGGTGAGGGGCATGGTGGTTGGATATAGTTGCTGATGTAGATGCACGCCCCCATCCGTTCGCACTGAGCCTGTCGAAGTGCCTGTACCAGGGCTTCGACAGGCTCAGCCCGAACGGGTGGGCGGCTCAGCCCGAACGGGGTGGGAAGCTCAGCCTCAGGCCGCGGCCACCAGCCTGGCAATCGCCTGGCCGATGTCGGTCGTGGAGCCTTCCCCGCCCAGGTCGCGCGTGCGCGGCCCTTCGGCCAGCACCACTTCGATGGCCTTCACGATCGCATCGTGCGCAGCGCGTCCTGCGCCCTGGCCCTGCGTCAGGAAGTCCAGCATCAGCGCACCCGACCAGATCATGGCGATGGGGTTGGCGATGTTCTGGCCGTAGATGTCGGGCGCGGAGCCGTGCACCGGTTCGAAGAGTGACGGGAAGTGGCGGTCGGGGTTGAGGTTGGCCGAGGGTGCCAGGCCGATGGTGCCGGTGGTCGCGGGGCCGAGGTCGGAGAGGATGTCGCCGAACAGGTTGCTGGCCACCACCACATCGAAGCGCGTGGGCTGCAGCACGAAGCGGGCGGAGAGGATATCGATGTGCTGCTTGTCGACCGTCACCTCGGGGTAGCCGGTGGCGATGGCATCGGCGCGGCTGTCCCACCAGGGCATGCTGATGGCGATGCCGTTGCTCTTGGTCGCGACGGTCAAGTGCTTGCGCGCGCGGGCCTTGGCCATCTCGAAGGCGTACTTGAGCACGCGGTCGGTGCCCACGCGTGAGAACACCGATTCCTGGATCACGATCTCGCGGTCGGTGCCCTGGTACATGATGCCGCCGAGCGAGGTGTACTCGCCTTCGGTGTTCTCGCGCACGACCACGTAGTCGATGTCGCCCGGCTTGCGGTTGGCCAAGGGGCAGGGCACGCCTTCGAAGAGGCGCACCGGCCGCAGGTTGACGTACTGGTCGAACTCGCGGCGGAACTTGAGCAGCGAGCCCCAGAGCGACACATGATCGGGCACGGTGGCCGGCCAGCCCACGGCGCCGAAGTAGAGCGCGTCCACGCCTTCGAGCTGCTGCTTCCAGTCGTCCGGCATCATCTGGCCGTGGGCCGCGTAGTAGTCGCAGCTCGCCCATTCGATGTGGCGGTATTCGAAGGCGAAGCCGAAGCGCTGGGCCGCGGCGTCGAGCACGCGCAGGCCTTCGGGCATCACTTCCTTGCCGATGCCGTCGCCGGGTAGGACGGCAATGCGAAATGTCGGGGTCATTCGTGTCTCTCCAGTTGTTGGTCGATCAGGCCGCGCAGGCGATGGCCGGCCGGGTGGCGTCCATCTCGTCCAGCCAGCCCTGGCGCAGCTCGGGGACCGAGCGTGCCAGCAGCTCATAGTAGGGGTGATGCGGGCCGCGATCGTAGTCGGCGCGGGCCACTTGCGCGAGCTTGCGGCCGTGCTGCATCACCACGATCTCGTCGCACACGGCGCGCACGGTGTGCAGGTCGTGGCTGATGAAGAGGTAGGAGACGCCCAGCTCGCGCCGCAGCTCGGCGATGAGGTCGAGCACGGCCGCGCCCACCACGGTGTCGAGCGCAGACGTGACCTCGTCACACAGGATCAGATCCGGATCGGCCGCCAGCGCCCGCGCCAGGTTCACGCGCTGCTTCTGCCCGCCGGACAAGCCACCCGGCAAGCGCTTGGCCACAGTGCGCGGCAGCTTCACCAGATCGAGCAATTCATGGATGCGGTTCTGCAGCGGTGCGCCGCGCAAGCCCTTGTAGAACTCCAGCGGCCGGGCCAGGATGCGCTCGATGGTCTGCGAAGGGTTGAGCGCGGTGTCGGCCATCTGGAAGACGATCTGCACGCGGCGCAGGTCTTCCTTGTCGCGCTGCGCCAGCGCGGGCTTCAGCTCACGGCCATTGAAGAGCATGTAGCCCTTGCACGGCACCAGCAGGCCGGCGATGGCGCGGGCCAGCGTGGTCTTGCCGGAGCCCGATTCGCCGATCACGCCGATGGCCTGGCCGCGGTAGAGCTTGAGGTCGATGTTCTGCAGGATCAGTGATGCTGGCTGGCCTTGTGCATCGAGCGGGCCGTAGCCGGCCGAGAGTTCGCGCACTTCCAGCAGCAGTTCGGGATCGGCCGTGGGCGCGGCGCTTTCGCGCGGGGTGGGGCGCGCGGCGGCGAGCAAACTCTTGGTGTAGTCGTGCGCCGGTGCGCCGAGGATGCGCGCGGTCGAGTTGCTCTCCTGCATGCGGCCATCGCGCAGCACCAGGATGTGGTCGGCCATCTGCGCGACCACGGCGAGATCATGGCTCACATAGACGGCGGTCGCATTGCGCTCGCGCACCACGCGGCGGAAGGCGCGCAGCACTTCGATCTGCGTGGTCACATCGAGCGCGGTGGTGGGCTCGTCGAGCACCACCAGATCGGGGTCGGTGATGAGCGCCATCGCCGCCATCAGCCGCTGCAATTGCCCGCCCGACACCTGGTGCGGGTAGCGCGAGCCGATGGTCTCGGGGTCTGGCAACGCCAGGTCGCGAAACAGGCCGATGGCCTTGGCTTCGGCCTCGGTGCGGGTCATCGTGCCGTGGATGGCGGTCGGCTCCACCACCTGGTCCATGATCGTGCGCGAGGGGTTGAACGAGGCCGCGGCGCTCTGCGCGATGTAGGCCACGGTGCGGCCGCGCAAGGCGCGCTGCCGGGCCGCGTTCAGGTGCAGCACGTCGACATCGCCGATGCGAACGCTGCCGCCCGAGATGCGGCAGCCCGGCCGCGCATAACCCATCAGCGCGAGCGCGGTGGTGGTCTTGCCCGAGCCCGATTCGCCGATCAGCGCAAGCACTTCGCCGGGCTGGATGGTGAAGCTCAGGTGATCGACCAGCGTGGCCGGGCCGGCGCTGACGCAAAGACCTTCGACGGTGACTGAGGCGCCCATCAGCGTGCTCCGCGTTCGCGGGCCGCACGGCCCGGCAGGTTGTCGATCACGAGGTTGACGGCGATCGTGAGGCTCGCAATGGCGAGCGCCGGCACGATCACCGAGGTGCCGCCATCGGCGAGCGCGCCGATGTTCTCGCGCACCAGCGAGCCCCAGTCGGCCGCCGGCGGTTGCACGCCCAGGCCGAGAAAGCTGAGGCCCGCGAGCAGCAGCACGATGTAGACGAAGCGCAAGCCCAGGTCGGCCAGCATCGGGCCGACGATGTTGGGCAGGATCTCGCGCAGCATCACATAGGGCGTGCCCTCGCCGCGGGTGCGGGCCACGGTCACATAGTCCATGGCGTTGATGTTGACGGCGAGCGACCGCGCGATGCGGTAGGCGCCCGGCACATAGATCAGCGCCGCGGCGAACACCAGCATGGGCACCGAGGAGCCGAAGCCCGCCACCAGCAGCAGCGCGAACATCTTGCTCGGGATGGCGGTGAGCGTGTCCAGGCTGCGGCTCAGGCCCGCGTCGACCCAGCGGCCACTTGCCGCGGCGAGCAAGGCCAGCGTGGTGCCGATGCCGCTCGCGAGCAGCGTGGCGATGAAGGCGATGCCGACGGTGTAGCGCGCGCCGTCGATCACGCGGGCCAGCATGTCGCGGCCGAGGTAATCGGTGCCGAACCAATGCGCCGCGCTCATCTTCGCGAACACATCGGCGCCGCCCATGGCGCTGCTGGTCTGCGACATCATCGAAGGCCCGACGCTCGCCGCGAGCACCCAGAACACGAGTACGGCGATGCCGAGCAGGCCGGACCAGCCGAAGCCGAGCAGGCGGCCCCGTGGCTGGCGTGCCGGCTTCTCGGTAGGGAGTACGGCGACGGTCGCGGTGCTGGGTGAAGAAGTCGAAGAGTCCATGCGCAAGGCTCCGGTTTCAACGATGCCGCAGCCGCGGATTGGCGACGATGCCGAACACGTCGGCCAGCGTCACGAGGATGAGGTAGCCGGCGCAGAAGATCATGGCGCAGGCCTGCACCAGCGGCATGTCGCGCTGCGAGACGCCATCGACCATCAGCTTGGCGATGCCGGGGTAGTTGAAGATGGTCTCGACGATGATCACGCCGCCCAGCAGGTAAGAGAGGCTCAGCGCCACCGCGTTGGCGATGGGGCCGACGGCATTCGGCAGTGCATGCGCCAGCACCATGCGCATCGGCGAGGCGCCCTTCAAGCGCACCATCTCGATGTAAGGCGCTTCGAGTTGATCGATGACGGCCGCGCGCGTCATGCGCATCATCTGCGCGATGATCACGCAGCACAGGCTCAGCACCGGCATCGCAAAGGCCTTGAGCAACTGGCTGATGGAATCGATGTCGTTCACGTAAGAGAGCGCGGGCAGCCAGCGCAATTGCACGGCGAAGATCAGCACCATCAATGTGGCGACCAGGAACTCCGGGACCGAGACCACGGCGACCGCTGCGGTCGATGCGATGCGATCGAACCAGGAGCCGCGCCACACGGCCGAGGCGATGCCGAGTGTGAGCGCGATCGGCACCGAGAAGAGGGCCGTCATCGCCGCCAACAGCAGCGAGTTCGGCAGGCGGCTCGCGATCAGTTGGCCGACCGGCATCTGGGTGGTGGCGGAGAGACCGAGGTCACCCTTGAGCAGGTTGCCCAGCCAATGGAAGTAGCGGACCGGGCCGGGTACATCGAGCCCCATCTGCGCCCGCAGGGCGTCTAGCGCCTGAGGTGTGGCGTCTTGGCCAAGCTGTTCTTGCGCCGCATCGCCGGGGAGCAAGGCGGTGATCGCGAAGACGACCAGCGAGACGGCGAACAGCGAGATCAGCGCGAGGCCGATGCGCTGGGCCAGGAGCTTCAAGACGATGGTGTTCATGGGCCGGTTCTTTTGACAATCAGGCTTCGACAGGCTCAGCCCGAACGGGGGTGGGGCAGGCTTCCACTTCCGTTCGCACTGAGCCTGTCGAAGTGCCTGCAGTGAGTACTCCGCTGGCTTCGACAGGCTCAGCCCGAACGGGATGGACATCAGGCATCCAGCCAAACATTCTCCGCAAACGAATACCCCATCAACCCACCCAGCGGGATCGGCGACAGGCCTTTCAGCTTGCTGCTATGCCCATCGATGCTGGCCAGGAACAGCGGGATGCCAATGCCGGCTTCCTGATGGATCATGGTCTGCATGTCGGCATACATCTGCTTGCGCTTGGCCAGATCGGTTTCGGCCCGCGAGGCGAGCAGCAATTGATCGAACTTCGGGTTCTTCCAGCGCGATTCGTTCCAGGCGGCTTCCGATTGGAAGAACTGCGTGAGCAGCGCATCGGCGCTCGGACGCGGGTTCACATTGCCGAAGCCGACGGGGCTGTTGAGCCAGTGGTTGGACCAGTAGCCATCGGCCGGCATGCGCTTCACATCGAGATCCAGGCCGATCTTCTGCGCGGTCTGTTGCATCACCAAGGCCATCTCGACCGAATACATCGCCGCCGGCGAAGTGACGACCGGCACCTTGCCCGAGACGCCCGACTTCTGCAGATGGAACTTGGCCTTGTCGAGGTCGAAGGCGCGCTGCGCCAAGCCGGCGAAGTAGAAGCGGTTGGTGGGGTCGATGGGCTGGTCGTTGGCGATCACGGCGTAGTCGAGCGCGATCGACTTCTTCATCTGCTCGCGGTCGAACAGGTACTTCATCGCCATCGCGAAATCGGGGTTGGCGCCCGGGCCCACATCGCGCCGCATGATGAGGTCGGAATACTGGCCCGATTGCGTGGCGAAGATCGCATAACCCGGCGTGCCCTTCACACGTGCCACCGAACGCGGGTTGACCGAACCGACCAACTCCATGCCGCCGGAGAGCAACGCATTGACACGCGCGCTCTCGTCACCGATGCCCACGAACTCGATCTCGTCGAGGTAGGGCTTGCCGGGCTTCCAGTAGGCCTCGTTGCGCACCACGAGCGAACGCACGCCGGGCTTGAATTCCTTGAGTTTGTAGGGGCCGGTGCCGATGCCGGCGTTGAAGTCGGTGGTGCCTTCCTTGACGATGTGGAAGTGGAAGGTGCCCAGGATCACCGGCAGGTCGGCGTTGGGCGCGCTGAGCACCATGGTCACTTCGTTCGGGCCGGTGGCCTTGACGCTTTCGATCTGGTCGGCGAGCACCTTGGCCTTGGACGCCGTGGCCGGGTCCTTGTGGCGCATCACCGAATAGACCACGTCTGCCGGGGCGAGTGCCTTGCCGTCATGGAAGACCACGCCCTTGCGCAGCGTGAAGACCCAGGTCTTGGCATCCTTGGTGGTGAAGGTTTCGGCGAGCGCGGGCTGCGGCGTGAGGCTGCCATCGAGCGAGGTCAGGCCGTTGTAGAGCATGGTGCCGCGCGAGTAGTCGGTCTGGTTCGACTGCTTGGCGGGGTCCAGCGTGTCGGTGGCGGCGGCCGTGGCGCCGGCCACGCGGATGCGGCCACCCTTGCGCGGTGTCTCGGCATGCGCCAGCATGGCGGTGCCGGCCAGGCCACCGGCCAACGTGGCCTGCATGCCGCCGGCCATCAGCATCGCGAGGATGTCGCGGCGCGTGGCACCGCGCTTCAACGCACCCATCAGGCGCTCGCTGTCTTGGGGGCCGACGAGGTGGTCGATCGAGTGGCGTTGGCTCATGGTGGCTGCTCCTGGGATGTGTTTA
>JAMFRW010000094.1 GCA_026224975.1 Rhodoferax sp.
ATTTCCACGGGGTGTTCCTTATCTGGGGTCGGCGCAGCGATCGCTGGCCATCTGCGTGATGCGGCCGCCGGCGTCCTCGACCCAGGCCGTGGCGACAAGCTGGTCGGCGTGCGCATTCTCGGGCCAGCGCAGGCCGTACAGCGGTGCGACGGCATTCTTCGCGCCAGGGCCTGCGGGCAGCTTCAGCGGCCCGACCAGCACGCGCACCAGGCGGCGCGGGATCACCGTGTCGCGCGTGCCCACCGGGATCAGCTCCACCAGCGCGATCCAGCCGCTGCTGCCGGCGGGCCAGACGCCCGTGGTATGCATCTGCACGCCCATGTAGCCGTCGTGCGGGAGGCTGGAGTGGACGTAGAAGCGGCGCCCGGCCGACGGCCTGGATACCGCCGTCATCGCATCGAACGCGGCAGGCGCGCTCGCCAGGCGCGCCGGCAGGTCGGCGCCGACGCGCCCGAGACGCTCCGCGGCTTCTGGCAGCGCGCCTGCGGCCATGGTCGCGTCGTCGGCGGCCGGCGTGATCCAGTCCAGGCTCCATTCCCTCGGCGCGACGGGCATGGCGCCGAGCGCCGGCGGCGCGGCCTGCCAGCAGGCGAGGCAGTCGGCCGCGATGAAGTGCTCCACCAGCAGCGTGGCCCGGGCCGGGCAGTTCGCCGCGACGCCCGGGGGCGCCTGCGTCGCCGCGAGCGCCAGCGTCGAGGCCAGCAGGCCGACCCCGGATGCCACCAGGGTAAGAAACCTGCGGCGCAATGACCGGCCTTCTAGAATAGGTGGATGCATATCCAGCATTCTGACGCCGATCCTGAAGCCCCGACCGTGGATCGGTTGCTCCGCAACCTGAACCCCGAACAGATGGCGGCGGTGACGCTGCCCGCACGTCCCGCCCTGATCCTTGCCGGCGCCGGCTCGGGCAAGACCCGCGTGCTGACCACGCGCATCGCCTGGCTGCTGCAGACGGGACAGGTGTCGCCCGGCGGGCTGATGGCCGTCACGTTCACCAACAAGGCGTCCAAGGAGATGCAGGCGCGGTTGTCGGCGATGCTGCCGGTCAACGTGCGCGGCATGTGGATCGGCACGTTCCACGGGCTGTGCAACCGCTTCCTGCGCGCGCACTGGAAGCTGGCGGGCCTGCCGCAGGGTTTCCAGATCCTCGATTCCGCGGATTCGCTGTCGGCCGTCAAGCGCATCATCAAGGCGATGAAGCTCGACGAGGAGCGCTTCGTGCCCAAGCAGGTGAGCTGGTTCATCGCCCACGCGAAGGACGACGGGCTGCGGCCGAAGAACGTCGAGATCCACGACGGCCAGACGCAGAAGATGGTGGAGATCTACCAGGCCTACGAGGACCAGTGCCAGCGCGAAGGCGTGGTCGACTTCGCCGAGCTGCTGCTGCGCGCGTTCGAGCTGATGCGCGACAACGAGCCCGTGCGCGAGCACTACCGCCATCGCTTCCAGCACATCCTCGTCGACGAGTTCCAGGACACCAACCGCCTGCAGTACGCCTGGCTCAAGATGTTCGCCGGCCCGCGCGGCGCGGTGTTCGCGGTGGGCGACGACGACCAGAGCATCTACGGCTTTCGCGGCGCGCTGGTCGGCAACATGGCGGACTTCGAGCGCGAGTTCCGCGTGCAGCAAGTCATCAAGCTCGAGCGCAACTACCGCTCCTTCGGCAACATCCTCGATTCGGCCAACGAGCTCATCTCGCGCAACTCACGCCGGCTCGGCAAGAACCTGCGCACCGAAGCCGGCCCGGGCGAACTGGTGCGGGTGCGCGAAGCGACGAGCGATTTCGCCGAGGCGCAATGGTTCGTCGAAGAAGCGCAGCAACTGCACCGCGAAGGCACGCCGCGCAGCGACATCGCGCTGCTCTACCGCAGCAACGCGCAAAGCCGCGTGATGGAAAGTGCGCTCTTCAATGCCGGCATGCCGTACAAGGTCTACGGTGGCCTGCGCTTCTTCGAGCGCGCCGAGGTCAAGCACGCGCTGAGCTATCTGCGGCTGATCGAGAACCCGAGCGACGACACGAGCTTTCTGCGCGTCGTCAACTTCCCGACCCGCGGCATCGGCGCGCGCACGGTGGAGCTGCTGCAAGACGCGGCGCGTGCGAGCGGCCGCAGCCTGTACCAGAGCGTTGGCGCGGTCAGCGGCAAGGGCGGCACGAACCTGCAAGCGTTTGTCGCGATGATCGATGCGATGCGCGAGAAGACGCAGGGGAAGACCCTGCGCGACATCATCGAGCACATGCTGCAAGCTTCCGGCCTGATCGACTTCTACAAGACCGACCGCGAAGGCAAGGACCGGCTCGAAAACCTGGAAGAACTCGTCAACGCGGCCGAAGGCTTCGTCACGCAAGAGGGCTTCGGCAAAGACGCCGTGGCGCTGCCGACCGACGAGCACGGCCACAGCCAGGCGGGCAGGGCGGAGTTCAACACGCCGGGCGCCGAAGCGGCCTCGGGCACCATCGCTCTCTCGCTTCCAGACCTCACGCCCGATGCCGAAACCGGCGAGATCATGTCGCCGCTGGCTGCCTTCCTCACGCACGCTTCGCTCGAAGCCGGCGACAACCAGGCGCAGGCCGGGCAAGACGCCATTCAGCTCATGACGGTGCATGCGGCCAAGGGGCTGGAGTTCGATTGCGTCTTCATCACCGGGCTGGAAGAAGGCCTGTTTCCGCACGAGAATTCGGTCGCCGATCTGGACGGGCTGGAAGAAGAACGCCGGCTCATGTATGTCGCCATCACGCGGGCAAGGAAGCGGCTTTACCTGAGCTTCAGCCAGACCCGCATGCTGCACGGGCAGACGCGCTACAACGTCAAGAGCCGCTTCTTCGATGAGCTGCCCGAGGCGGCGCTCAAGTGGATCACGCCGCGCAACCAGGGCTTCGGCTCCGGCTTTCAGCGCGATTACCAGGCGGCCTGGGCGCGCGGTTCGGGGCTCAACTCGATCGTCGGCGCGGGCGATGTGAACAAGCCTCCCGCGCTCACGCCCAAGGCGCCCAGCCACGGGCTTCGATCGGGCCAGAGCGTCTTCCACAACAAGTTCGGCGAGGGCGTGATCGTCACGCTCGAAGGCAGTGGCGACGATGCGCGCGCCCAGGTCAACTTCGGCCGCCACGGCATGAAGTGGCTGGCGCTTTCGGTCGCCAAGCTCACGCCGGTGACTTGACGCCTGGACCCGCCGCATGCGCCTGCTCATTGTCGAAGACGACCCCCTGCTCGGCGACGGCCTGGCGCGCGGCCTGCAGGCGCATGGCTTCAGCATCGACTGGTTCACCGACGGCCCGCAGGCCGATTCAGCGCTCGCCACCAGCAGCTTCGACGCGATCGTGCTCGACCTCGGCCTGCCGGGCCGCGACGGCCTGCACTGGCTGAGCCGCTGGCGCGCTCGCGGCGAGCGCGTGCCGGTGATCGTGCTCACCGCGCGCGATGGCGTGACGCAGCGCATCGATGGCCTGGACCGTGGTGCCGACGACTACCTCGTCAAACCCATCCAGGTGGCCGAACTCGCCGCGCGCCTGCGGGCGCTGCTGCGCCGCAGCCAGGGTCGGCCCGAGCCGGTGTGGCAGCACGGCCCGCTGGCCTACAACGCCGCGGCGCGCAGCGCGCTGTGGCACGGCGTGCCGGTCGAGCTGACGCCGCGAGAGACGGCGCTGCTCGAAGTCTTTCTGGCCCATCCGCAGCGGGTGCTGTCGAAATCGGCGCTGCAGGACAAGCTGTTTTCCTTCGACCAGGAAATCGACAGCAACGCGCTCGAAGTGCATGTCCACCACCTTCGCCGCAAGATCCACGCGAAGCTGGTGCGCACCGTGCGCGGCATGGGCTACGCGCTCGGCGCCGAAGCCGATCTGGATGATGCCGACGATTCAGGGAAGGCCGGCGCATGACGCTGCAACGCCGCGTGCTGCTGCTGTTGCTTGTGACCGCGCCGCTGGTCTGGGCGGCCGCGCTCGCCTTCAGCCTGCACCGCGCGCGCAGCGAGATCAACGAGCTGTTCGACACCGAACTCATTCGCCTCGCGCGCCAGGTGCAGGCGACGCTGCCGACGGCCAGCCTGCACGCCATCGATGGCCCGGCCGATGCAGCATCGTCGACGCAAACCACTCCCGCGGTCACCTTGGCGAACAGCGGCGAGGCCGACCTCGAAACACTCTCCATCGCTGTCTGGGACCGCCAGGGCCACCTGCTGCTCTCGGACCGCGAAGGCGTGATGCTGCCGAGCCGGCCCGATGCTTCGGGCTTCACCGAACTGGCGCTCGGCACGGGCCAATGGCGCGCCTACTACCTGCAATCCGCCTCCGGCCAGTGGGTGGTCGCTGCCGGGCAGAGCCTGCATGAGCGCGACGAGTTGATGTGGGGGCTGGTCGGCGGGCAGCTCATCCCCTGGGTGCTGACCTTGCCGGTGCTGATGCTGGTGATCGTCGCCACTGTGCGGCAGGCGCTCAAGCCGGTGACCGAACTCGCCAGCGAAATCGGCGCACGCCCCGCGAGCGACCTGCGGCCACTGAACGATGCCACCTTGCCGAGCGACCTGAAGCCGCTGGTGCGCGCGATGAACACGCTCTTCGCCCGCATCTCGACAGCGCTGGACCGCGAGCGCCGCTTCACCGCCGATGCCGCCCACGAGCTGCGCACGCCGCTGGCTGCTTTGCAGGCACAGTGGGATGCGGCCCAGCTCGATGCAGTCAGCGGCGCGCGCGACGCCGACGGCAAGATCGGCCAGAGCCTGGCGCGCCTGAGCCGGCTGGTGGCGCAACTGCTCTCGCTCTCGCGCATCGATGCCGATCTGGGCGCGGCGGGTGGGTCGGCTTCAACGCCGACCACCTCGTCCGTGCCGCTGGCCGATTGGCCGCTGCTTGCCGAGCAGGCGATGAGCGACGTTTTGCCGCTCGCCGAGCAGCGCCAGGTGGAGCTGGCCTGCGAATGGCCGAACGACCGCGAGCCCGGGGCCAGCCCGCCCGCGGGGGCTGATGCCGGCCCGGCGCCGCTGCCGATCCGCGGTGACCCTTCGCTGCTCGCCGCCATGCTGCGCAACCTGCTCGACAACGCCGTGCGCCACAGCCCGCCGGGCGGCCAGGTCACGCTGCGGCTGGGTGTCGATTCGGTGGCAGTGCTCGACGAAGGCCCCGGCGTCTCCGCCGAGCACCTGGCCCGCCTCGGTGACCGCTTCTACCGCCCGCCCGGGCAGGGCGGCGTGGGCAGTGGGCTGGGCCTCTCCATCGTCACGCTGATTGCGCAAGCGCACGGCTTGAAGGTCGATTGGCGCAACCGCGCCGAGCGCAGCGGGTTCGAGGTGACGCTGAAGAAGGTGTGACGCGCGAAGCCATCAGCGGGAGGCCAAGCCCCGCGCCCGGGCCAGCAACTGCCTTGCCTCTTCGCGTCGCCCCGAATCCGAGATCTGCCGCCCCGGCCGCGGCGGCGCCGCCACGGCGCGCTCCAGGTAGCCCAGCGCTTCGGCCGGCCTTCGCTGTTCCAGCATGAACTCGCCGTAGAAAAAGTTGGCGTCCAGCCCCTTGGGGTTGATCGCCAAGCCACGCTGCAGCAGTTCGCCCGCCTTGGCCTCATCCCAGAAGCCGACCGGCCAGCGCCAAGCCTTGTAGTAGAGAACGCCGAGCTGTTCGAAGGCCAGGCCATCGAGCGCATCCGGGTCGATCTTGAGCGCCTGCTCCAGAACGGCGCGCGCGCGCTTGAGCCATATCGGTGCCACCAGGAAGCTCTTTTCGCCGGCCACCGAAGTGGCCACGATGCCTTCCCACACCAAGGGTTCGCTGCGTTCTGGGTTGGCCTCGCTGTACCGATGCGCCTTGGCCCACAAGGCCTCGAAACGCGCTTCACGCTCACGCGTGGGCGTCTGGTACTCGATCACCTCCCAGTCGTGCTCGACCTCGGCCACTGCATCGTCGACCGGTGCAGCGCGGGCCGCGAACGGCAAGATCAAGACTGCGGCCAGGAGCGCCAGCAGTGTTCGGGTCGACATGGGTGGGCCTTGGATTCGGTATCTTTTCGATCGTGTCACAGCGCGATTAACGGCCCATTAATTTTGTTTGCTGTGCCGCCCATTAATCCCAGCTTAAGAAAGTGCGCCCACACTGCAATCTCCGATATATCGACCCGCAGCGATGCAGATCAGAAACCCGAATTTCCCCGAGAACGTCGTCCAACTGCCGCAAGCCAGGCTGGACTGGGCAGCGCCGACCGCGGTGGAACGTGCGTTCGCATCGAGGACGCTTTCTTGCGTCATCCCGTCGTTCAACGAAGCCACCAATCTCTCTCGCCTGCTGACCGTGCTCGCGCAAACCATGGAGGCCACCGGCCACCCGTGGGAGGCGATCGTTGTCGACGATGGCAGCACCGATGACACCACCGCTGCGCTGCTGCCCTTCACGGGCCAGCCGCAGTTTCGCCTCATCACCCTGTCACGCAACTTCGGCAAAGAGGCCGCCATCACCGCCGGCCTGCAGGCCGCGCGTGGGGATGCGGTCATCTTGCTCGATGCCGACCTTCAGCACTCGCCCAGCCTCATCCCGCAGATGATCTCGCAGTGGCAGGATGGCGCCGATGTGGTCTACACCGTGCGCGAGAACCGCCGTGAAGAGAGTGGCTTGAAGCGTTGGGGCACCGGCGTGTTCTACGAACTGGTCAATTCCTCCAACCGCTTCAGCGTGCCGAAGGATGCGGGCGATTTCCGGTTGATGGACCGCAAGGTCGTGCAGGCGCTGATGAGCCTTCCCGAGCGAACCCGCTTCATGAAGGGCCTCTACGCCTGGGTCGGCTTCAAGGCCGTCGCGTTGCCGTACACCCCGCTGCCGCGCGCCAGCGGGCGCACCTCGTTCAACATGTTCTCGCTGCTGCACCTGGCCATCGACGGGCTCACCGCCTTCACCACCTGGCCGCTGCGTCTGGTGAGCGTGGTCGGCGCGGCGCTGGCGCTGGCGTCGTTCATGTATGGCGGCTTCGTGTCGATCGAGTATCTGGTCTACGGCAACCCGGTGTCCGGCTGGACGACCATCGTGGTTTGCCTGCTGTTCTTCATGGGCGTGCAGATGATCTCGACAGGCATCCTCGGTGAATACATCGGGCGCATCTTCGACGAGGTGAAGGGCCGGCCGCTGTTCGTTGTCAAGAGCGAGCAGGGCCACGGTCTGGCGTCGCCCGGCGAATGAGGCGGGTGAGTCCCGGCACGCCGTGGTCGGCTGCCGCGGTGGCATTGTGCTGCGTAGCGTGGCTCGCGCTCACGGCCGGATGGCGGCCACTGACCATGCCCGACGAGGGCCGCTATGTGGGCGTGGCGTGGGAGATGCTGCGCTCCGGCAACTGGACGGTGCCCACGCTTAACGGCCTGCCGTTCTTCCACAAGCCGCCTTTGTTGTACTGGCTCACCGCGGCGTCGATCGCGGTGTTCGGCCCCAACGAATGGGCGGCGAGGCTTGGCCCGGTGCTTGCGGCGAGCGCGTCGGCCTGGGGGCTTTTCATCTTCGTACGGCGTTGGGTGGACGAAGCCAGCGCGCGCCTTTCGCTGCTGGTGCTGCTGACGATGCCGATGTTCTTCATCGGCGCGCAGTTCACCAACCACGACATGCTGGTCGCCGGCTGCATCGGCGTGACGGTGTTGCTCGCCGCGCAGGCCACGCTCGCGGCCGAGGCCGGCCAGCCACATCGCTGGGCTCTCCTCGGCGCCTTCATCTTTGCCGCGCTCGGCATGCTGGCCAAGGGGCTGATCGGCTTTGTGCTGCCGGTGATGGTCATCTTCGTGTGGGCGCTCGTGACCCGACGGCCGAAGGCGTTGCTGCATCTGGTGTGGCCGCCCGGGCTGATCGCCTTCGCGCTGGTCGCGGCGCCGTGGTTCGTGGCGATGCAGGGGCGCTTCGAGAGCTTCTTCCACTACTTTTTCGTGGTCCAGCATTTCCAGCGTTTCTCGGCTGGCGGCTTCAACAATGCGCAGCCGTTTTTCTTCTTCGTGCCGGTCGTGCTGCTGCTCAGCCTGCCGTGGTCGATGTGGATCTACAGGGCGATTCGCCTGCAATGGACACGTGGCAGCAGCGCAGCCGAGCAGAAGCGGCGCGATGTGCGCTGGCTGATGTGGGCCTGGGCGCTGGTGGTGATCGTGTTCTTCTCGATCCCCAAATCGAAGCTCGTCGGTTATGTGCTGCCGGCCCTGCCGCCGCTGGCCTTTTTGCTGGCCGATGCGGTGCTGGCCGGTCGCGCGGGCAGGCCGATCGATGGGCCCGAGCCTCGCTGGCTGAGCTTTTTGGTGATGGGCGCCGCGGTGCTGTGCGTCGGCGTGGCCGTGGGCGCCGCTTTCTTCCCGCGCAACAGCGTCAAGCTGGCGGCGCGCGATGCGGTGCTGCGCATGAAGCCGGGCGAGCCGGTGCTGATGCTGGACCGCTATGCCTACGACGCCGCCTTCTACCTGAGGCTCGCGCAGCCGGCTTATGTAGTGGAAGACTGGGCCGCGGCACGCCGGGCGGGGGGTGACAACTGGCGCATGGAGTTGCTCGATGCGGGCGACTTCGATGCCACGCTGGCGGCTCGCTTGCTGCTCGGCGTCGATCGGTTGCCGGCCGTGCTGTGCCGGCCGACGGCCTCCTGGATCATCGGCGATGCCAAGGCGGACCAGCGCTACCCGTGGCTCGTGCTCGCGGAAGGCGTGAGCGGGCAGGTCGGGCAAGAGGCGAGTGGACACCCGAGCGCCAGCCCCAAGCGCGGCAACCGTGCCAACGACTTGGCCATCAGGCGCTTTGCCGGCAGCCCGGCTAGCGACGCGCGCTGTCTCGAAACGCCCACGAGCGGCTCGCCAGAAACGTCGCCACCGCCACCATCACCAGCACCCACATCAGAAGCCAGTCGTACCGGACCGCGCTCCAGTGCAGTGCCAGCGCGTAAGTCGCTTGGTTGACCGCGAAGCCGCAGGCCGAGATCGTCACGAAGCGCCGCGCTGCCACCGGCACCGAGCGGTCCGACGGTTGCGCGCTCTTGAAGGTCAGCCAGTGGTGCCCGCCGAACGAAACGCCCACCGCCGCCAGCCAGCCCACGAAGTTGGCCGCCAGGGGATGGAATCGGGCATGCTCCACCAGCATGACGACGACCGAGAGATGCACCAAGGCCGCGGCGCAACCGACCACGATGAACAGCGCCACTTGTTTGGCGGATGTTTTCATCCGCGTGGTTTCCGTTGAGCGCCATGGTTGAGGCTGTGCCGCCGCTGAGCAGCGTTCGCAATGGTATGGCTACGGGCGTCGGCATCGCCCCTCGCATTGGCAAACGGGTTGGCATCTGCGTCGACGATTTCGGCCTGCACGCCGGCATCGACGCCGCCGCGATAGAACTGATCGCGCTCGGCCGCGTCTCTGGCGTCGGCTGCATGGTGCAAGGCCCCTCCTGGCGGGCCGATGCGGCCGCGCTGCGCGCCCAGGCAACCGGCCGCGCCGACATCGGCCTGCACCTCAACCTCACCGAGCCGATCGGCGCGACCACCGAGGAGCAGGCTGGCGCCTCGCTGCGCGGCTTGATCGCGCGCGCTTACCTCGGCCGGCTCGCCCACCAAACCGTCCACGACGCCGTTCTTCGCCAGCTCGATGCGTTCGAGAACGTCATGGGCTGCGCGCCCGATTTTGTCGATGGCCACCAGCATGTGCATCAATTGCCGGTCGTGCGCGAAGTGCTCATCGAAGAATTGTGCCTGCGCTATGCCGGCGTGCGGCCCTGCCTGCGCGTGAGTTCCGCTTCGGAGCACACGCTGGCCATCGACGGGCGCTTTGGCAAGGCGCGTGTGATCGAGGCGCTCGGCGCTTCGGCATTGCGCCAGTTGGCCCAGGCGCGAGGCATCCGCACCAACACTTCGCTGATCGGCGTCTACGACTTTGCCGACGATGCTGCGGCTTACCTGGTGAGGCTGGGGACATGGCTGCGCGGCGCGGCCGAGGGCGACCTGCTGATGTGCCACCCGAGCAGCCGCATCGAACCCGGCGATTCGATCGCTTCGGCCCGATACGTCGAGTTCGGCGTGCTGGCTGGCGCAGAGTTCGGGGCGATGTTGCCAACGCTCGGTGTGCAAGTGGCGCGCCTGTCGCAGGTGCTCGTCACACCGGCATCGCCGCCCCGCAATTCCAGCATTGCTCGAACGGCCCCTTGATCACCTCGTGGCAGGCCGGGCAGGCCCAGTGCCGGTGGGGCGGGTGGCGCAGCTCGTGCAGCAGCTTGCGCGCGGGTTCCAGTTCCTCGTCGTTCACCACCCAGAGTTCGGGCAGGCTCTGGTCGAACGGCACCTCGCCGACGATGCTGCTGGCATAGGCGCGCTGCACGCGCGTGGGCACGCCGCCGTGGGTCAGCATGTCGGCCCACAGCGTGGCGAGCGCGAGATTCGGGGCGGAGGTGAGGCGCTTCATGGCAAGAGGTGGCAACTGCTGGCACGATAGCGCACCCTTCCCGGCGACATCGAACATATTCGGAGACACACATGACGCAACAAAGCCCGACCATCCGCGTGGACCGCCACGGCGGCCCCGAGGAAATGCACCTCGTCGACCTGCCCGTGGGCGAGCCCGGCCCGGGGCAGATCCGCATCCGCCACCACGCCTGCGGCCTGAACTTCATCGACGTGTACCAGCGCTCCGGCGTCTACCAGTTGCCCATGCCGCTCTCGCTCGGCATGGAAGCGGCAGGCGTGGTCGAGGCGGTGGGCGAGGGCGTCACGCACCTGAAGCCTGGCGACCGCGCCGCCTACGCCGGCAACCCGCCCGGCAGCTACACCGCGCTGCGCGTGATGCCGGCGATGACGGTGGTCAAGCTGCCCGATGCCATCGATTTCGAGACCGGCGCCGCGATGATGCTCAAGGGCCTGACGGCGCAATACCTGCTGCGCAAGACGCTGCCGCAAGGTGGCCTGCACGCTGGCGACCACGTGCTCTTTCATGCCGCGGCCGGTGGCGTCGGCCTGATCGCCTGCCAGTGGGCCAAGGCGCTCGGCCTGCAACTGATCGGCACGGCGGGTTCGGATGCCAAGTGCGAACTGGCGCGCGAACACGGCGCGGCGCACGTCATCAACTACAGCACCGAAGACTTCAAGGCCCGCGTCAAGGAGATCACTGGCGGCAAGGGCGTGAAGGTGGTCTACGACTCGGTCGGCAAGGACACCTGGGACGCCTCGCTCGACTGCCTGCAACCCTTCGGCCTGATGGCGAGCTTCGGCAATTCGTCCGGCGTGGTGCCACCCTTTGCACCCGGCATCCTCGGTGCCAAGGGGTCGCTCTACGTGACCCGGGCGACGCTGTTCACGCACATGTCGTCGCAGGCTGCCACGCAGGCCATGGCCGACGAACTCTTCGCGGTGGTGGCCAGCGGCCAGGTCAAGATCCGCATCGACCAGCGGTATGCGCTGGCCGACGTGGCGCAGGCGCACCGCGATCTGGAAGCACGCAAGAACACCGGGTGCAGCGTGTTGATTCCCTGAACACAAAGCCCGGCGACCGCGCGCTGATGCAGTGCGCATCGATGACATCGAGGAGGCCAACATGCCCACACTCTATGGAAGCAAAGGCTCGGGATCGGCCATCGTCGAAGCGGCGCTGGCGCTCGTCGGCGCCGACTACCGGCGTGTCGATGGCGCCGAGTGGGAACGCTCGGCCGGCTATGAGGAACTGAAGACCGTCAACCCGCTGGCGCAGATCCCCACGCTGGTGCTCGAAGACGGCACGGTGATGACCGAAAGCGCGGCCATCCTGATTCACCTTGGGCTCGTGCATCCGGCCAGTGGTTTGCTGCCGGGCGATGCCTCCGAGCGCGCCTCGGCGATCCGCGGGCTGGTCTACATCGTGGCCAACTGCTATGCGGCCATCGGTGTCATCGACTACCCCGAGCGTTGGTGCCAGGATGCCGAGGAGAGCACGCGGCAAGCCATCATCGCCGGCACCAAGGCGCGCCTGCACGGCCTGTGGGATGTGTTCGCCGACCAGTTTCCCGCCACGCCTTGGCTCGCAGGCGAGCAGGCAGGCGCGCTGGACATCATAGCGAGTGTGGTGTCGCGGTGGAGCGGTGCTCGGGCGCATCTGGCGGTGGCCAAGCCGGCGTTCAGCGAACTGCTGGGTCGCATCGATTCGCACCCTGTGCTCGCCCCTGTGTGGGCGCGGCACTGGGCGCCGAAGTAGTTGGTCAGCGAGCGCGGCGAACGCGCAGCAACTCGTCGAGGATCAGGCAGGCCGCGCCGACGGTGATGGCGCTGTCGGCTACGTTGAAGGCCGGGAAGGTCCAGCCACCGTAATGCACCGAGATGAAGTCGACCACGTAGCCGTGCAGCAGCCGGTCGATCACATTGCCGATCGCGCCGCCGAGGATCAGCGAAAGCGCCCAGCTGAAGAGCCGCTGCCCGCCGTGGCTGCGCAGCATCCAGACGATGAAGATGGCCGCCACCGCCCCCAGCCCCACGAACAGCCAGCGCTGCCAGCCCGCCGCATCGTGCAGAAACGAAAACGCCGCGCCGGTGTTGTGCCAGCGCACGATGTTGAAGAACGAGGTCACCCTGTGGCTGTCGCCCAGCTGGAACGTGCCGATGATCAGCGTCTTGGTGAACTGGTCGATCAGGATGACGATGAGGGCGATGCCTAGCCAGGGGAGGAGGCTGTTGCGGGAGGGTCGCGCCGAGATGCTTCTGGTGGCCATGAATGTGCAGTTACGCGCTGCCGAGTCGGCCGCGCAGTGTGGAGGGGCGAAGCGAGGTGTGAAACACCGCGTGCACGGTGACGCTGGCGTCGTCGAACTCGTAGACGACGATGTACGGATAGCGGCGAAGAACAGCGCGGCGAAAGCGCGACGTGATCGCCGGGTGCCCTGCTGGTTGCCGGGTGATCATCGACAACAGGGCTTCGAGCGTACGGCGAAACGATTCACCCAAACCGGCCTGCTCGCCCTCGTACCAGACGAAGGCTTCGGTCACATCTGCCTTGGCAGACGAGGTGAGTCTCAGTTGCCGCATGCCTGCCGACGCGCGTCGGCGACGACGTCTTCCCAGGAGTGAAGCGCCTCCAGCCCGGCGTCGAAGCGTGCGGCCCGTGCGCGGAGTTCTTCGGTCTGCCAGTCCAGCATCGGTACGCCCGCGCGATCGGCGGCAATGCTGTCCCACAAGTCTTCGACGAGTTGCAGGCGTTCGGCGAGCGGCAATTCGAACAGCTCGGCGTAGGGCGAGTCGACGTTCATGGTGGTTCCTGGGCTGGGTGACACAAACTCACGCCACTGTACGGCGTTCACCCTCGCCATACAAATTGCTGACACAGCGCCCGCAGATCGTCGGGTGATCGGCGGCGATGCCGACGTCGTCGCGGTAGTGCCAGCAGCGGTCGCATTTCTGCGAGGTCGATGGCGTCACGGCCACCGTGACCCCAACATCGACATCGCTGCTCAGGCTCGCGGCCGAGGTGATGGTGACGAACTTGAGGGCGTCGCCCAGGCTCGCGAGCAGCGCGTGGTCTTCAGGGCTGGCGGCGATGGCCACATTGGCCTGCAGCGACGAGCCGACATGACCAGCGGCGCGCACAGCTTCGATTTCCTTGTTGACGAGGTCGCGGATCTCGCGGATGCGTGCCCACTTGGCCAGCATCGCCTCGTCTTCCCAGCCGCTCACATCACTGTAGGTCTCGACGAAGATCGAGGCCGACTGCCCCGGCGCGAATACCTTCCACGCTTCCTCGGCGGTGAAGCTCAGGAACGGCGCCATCCAGCGCAGCATGGCGTGGGTGAGGTGCCAGAGCGCGGTCTGTGCCGAGCGGCGTGCGAGCGACTTGGCGGCCGTCGTGTAGAGGCGGTCCTTCAGCACGTCGAGGTAGAACGAGCCCAGGTCTTCGGAGCAGAAGACCTGCAGCTTGGCGACGACCGGGTGGAACTCGTAGACCTCGTAGTGTGCGAGCACATCGGCCTGGAACTTCGCCGCGCGGGCCAGCGCCCAGCGGTCGATCTCGAGCATGTCTGCCAGCGGCACGGCATCTTTCACGACCTCGAAATCGCTGGTGTTGGCGAGCAGGAAGCGCAGCGTGTTGCGGATGCGGCGGTACGAGTCGACGACGCGGGCGAGGATCTTGTCGTCGATCGCGAGGTCGTTCGAGTAGTCGGTCGCGGCGCACCAGAGGCGCAGGATCTCGCCGCCGTATTTTTGCGCTGAAGCCGCCAGCGGCATGTAGTTGCCCAGGCTCTTGCTCATCTTGCGGCCGGCACCGTCGACGGTGAAACCGTGCGTCAGCAGGCCGCGATAAGGCGCGTGGCCCTCCATTGCGCAGGCGATCAGCAACGATGAATGGAACCAGCCGCGATGCTGGTCGTGGCCTTCGAGGTAGAGATCGGCCTCGGGTTCGCTGCCGTCTCTCGCGCCGGTGGTGCCGGGCTGGGTGCCGCGCAGCACGTGGAAGAAGGTCGAGCCGGAGTCGAACCACACATCGAGGATGTCGTTGCTCTTGATGTAATTGGCGCCGTCCTCACCGAGTACGTCTTCGGCGCTCAGCTTGGACCACGCCTCCACGCCGCCGGCTTCGACCAGCGCCGCGGCGCGGTCGATCAGCGCCATGGTGTCGGGGTGCAGCTCGCCGGTTTCCTTGTGCAGGAAGAAAGGCAGCGGCACGCCCCAGTTGCGCTGGCGGCTGATGCACCAGTCGGGCCGGTTGGCGATCATGTCGTGCAGGCGCGTCTTGCCGTTCTCGGGGTAGAAGC
>JAMFRW010000095.1 GCA_026224975.1 Rhodoferax sp.
GTCATCCGGGCGCTCTTCTGTCGTGGCCATCGGTCGTTGGCAGCTAGCGCCGCCGGAGCTGAAAGTGGGGCCGATTATGTTGCATTGCATTGCACCGGCCGGGCGGCCGCCCACCGTTCGCCTTGACCCCTGTCTGGCCGCCCGCTACATTACTGACCGCCCAGTCAGTATGAAATCCATCCCCACCCCGATCAGCATCGTGCCGGCCCGCCAGCGGCGCAAGCAAGCCCGGCCGCAAGAGCTGCTGGACGCTGCGCTCGATCTGTTCGTCGAAAAAGGCTTTGCGGCCACGCGCACCGAGGAGGTGGCGGCGCGCGCGGGGGTTTCGAAGGGCACGCTCTACCTCTACTTTCCGAGCAAGGAAGAGCTGCTGAAGGAAGTGATTCGCCACAACGTGATCAACCAGATCGCCGAGGGCGTGGAGATCGTGCGCCAGTTCGAAGGCGGCACGGCCGACCTGTTGGCGATGGTGCTGCGGATGTGGTGGGCGCGCATCGGCGAGACGCGCGCGTCGGGCATCATGAAGCTGATGATGTCGGAGGTGCGCAACTTCCCGGAGATCGCCCAGTTCTACTATGACGAGGTCATCACGCCGTCGAACCAGATGATGGCGCAGCTCGTGCAGCGCGGCATCGACCGCGGCGAGTTCCGCCCGGTGAACGTGCGCAACGTGGTGCATGCGCTGGTGGCGCCGCTGGTGTTCCTGGCGCTCAACAAGCACTCGATCGGCGCCTGCGATCTGGGCGAGCTGCTCGACCCGAAAGAAACGATCGAAGCACAGATCGACATGGTGCTGTTCGGCCTGCAAACGCGCGCCGACGCGGCAGCACAAGATTCTGGAAATACCGTGGAAGACAAACACGCATGAAACGCTGGATGAAATGGGCCATCCCGGCCGTGGTGGTGGTCGTGCTCGCGGGCGTGATCGCCAACACCGTGCGCGCGAGGAAGCAGGAGCAGGCCAATGCCAGCGCTGCCGTCAAGGCGCCGCTGCAGCTCGAACTCATGCCCGCCGATGTGCTGACGCTGCGCGCCCAGCCGCTCACGCGCACGCTCACGATCTCGGGCGGGCTCAAGGCGGTCAACACCGCGATCGTGCGGGCCAAGGTGGCGGCGGAAGTGAAGTCACTCCGGGTGCGCGAAGGCGACACGGTGAAGGCCGGTGAGGTGATCGGCCAGCTCGACACGACCGAGTTCGAATACCGCGTGCAGCAGGCCGAGCAAACCGCCGTCTCGGCGCGCACCCAGCTCGACATCGCCAAGCGCGCGCTCGACAACAACCGCGCCCTCGTCTCGCAAGGCTTCATCTCACCGACTGGCCTGGAATCGTCGGTCTCGACGGAAGCCGGTGCACGCGCCGCCTACCAGGCCGCGCAGTCGGCCACCGACCTGGCGCGCAAGGCGCGGGCCGATGCGGTGCTGGTGGCACCGATCGCCGGCGTGATTTCGCAGCGGCTCGCGAACCCGGGCGAACGCGTGGCGATCGATGCCAAGATCATCGAGGTGGTCGACCTCGCGCACATCGAGATGGAAGCTGCCGTGGCGCCAGACGACGTGGGCGATGTGCGCGTGGGGCAGACGGCGCGCCTGCAGGTCGATGGCCTCTCGCAGGCAGCCACCGCCACCGTGGCCCGCATCAACCCGAGCACGCAGGCCGGCACGCGCGCGGTGATGGTCTACTTGGCGCTGCAGGATCAGCCGGGCTTGCGACAAGGCCTGTTCGCCCGGGGCAGCATCGCCCTGCAGCGAAAAGACGCGCTGGCCGTGCCGGTCTCGGCCGTGCGTGTCGACCAGGCCCAGCCTTATGTGGCCCTGGTGCAGGACGGCAAGGTCGTGCAGCGCACGGTGGCGCTCGGTGTGCGTGGCGATGCGATGTTCGAGGGCCGGCTGGAGGCCGCAGTCGAGCTGGTGAGCGGCGCTGCCGACGGCGGCATGGTGTTGCGGGGCACAGCAGGCGCCGTGCGTGATGGCACACCCGTGAAGCTAATGAAGCCCACTGCCGATGCCGCCGTGGCCGCTTCGGTCGCCAAGCCCGCTTCCGGTTCTACCGCGCAGTAGCATGTGGTTCACCCGCGTTTCGATCGGCAACCCGGTGATGGCCACGATGGTCATGCTGGCCTTCGTCGTGCTCGGCCTCTTCAGCTACCAGCGGCTCTCGGTCGACCAGTTTCCGAACATCGACTTTCCCACCGTCGTGGTGCAGATGGACTACCCGGGCGCCTCGCCGGAGATCATCGAAAGCGAAGTGACGAAGAAGGTCGAGGAAGCCGTCAACACCGTCGCCGGCATCAACTCTCTCTATTCGCGGTCGTATGAAGGCACCTCGGTCGTCATCGTCGAATTCAACCTCGATGTGGACGGCCGCAAGGCTGCCGACGATGTGCGCGAGAAAGTCTCGCTGATTCGCCCGCTGCTGCGCGATGAGGTGAAAGAGCCGCGCATCTCGCGCTTCGATCCGCAAAGCGTGCCGATCTTCAACGTGGCCATCCTCTCGCCCGATGGCAAGAAATCACCGCAGGAGCTGACCACCTGGGCCACGCAGGTGCTGCAAAAGCGGCTGGAGAACGTCCGCGGCGTGGGCTCGGTGAGCGTGATCGGCGGCATCGAGCGCGAGATCAACCTCTATGTGAAACCCGCCGCGCTCGATGCGCTCGGCATCAGCATCGATCAGGTCGTGGCCGCGGTGCGCAGCGAGAACCAGGAGCTGCCGATGGGCGCGATCCGCTCGCGCGAGCAGGAGCGCGTGGTGCAGATCAATGCCCGATTGAAGAGGCCAGAAGACTTCCGCGAGATCGTGGTGGCGCGCCGCGGCAGCGCCACCACCAACGCGGCGGGGGCCGGCAGCAACGCCATCAAGCTCTGGCAGGTGGCCGATGTGTCCGACGGCCCGCAGGAGATCGAGAGCCTCGCGCTCTACAACGGCCAGCGCACGGTGTTGCTCTCGGTGCAGAAGTCGCAGGGCGAGAACACCATCGACGTGGTCGACGGGCTCTACAAGGCGCTGGCCGGCGCCGAGGCGGTGACGCCGCCGGGCGTGAAGGTCGAGGTCAACCGCGACAACTCGCGCTCCATTCGCGTCTCGGTCGCCAACGTCAAGCGCACGTTGTTCGAGGGCGCGGCGCTCACCATCCTGATCGTCTTCCTCTTCCTCAACTCCTGGCGCTCGACCGTCATCACCGGCCTCACGCTGCCCATCGCGTTGATCGGCACGTTCCTCTTCATGTATGTCTTCGGCTTCACCATCAACACCATCACGATGATGGCGCTGAGCTTGTGCGTGGGCCTTTTGATCGACGACGCGATCGTGGTGCGCGAGAACATCGTGCGGCATGTGCAGATGGGCAAGAGCGCGCACCAGGCTGCCCTCGATGGCACCAACGAGATCGGGCTGGCGGTGCTCGCGACAACGCTTTCCATCGTCGCGGTGTTCCTGCCGATCGGCTTCATGGGTGGCATCGTCGGCAAGTTCTTCCACGAGTTCGGGCTGACCATCGTGGCGGCCGTGCTCATCTCGATGTTCGTGAGCTTCACGCTCGATCCGATGTTGTCTTCGGTCTGGCACGATCCTCAAGCGCATGGTGTGCATCACGGGCCGCCGGTGACGCTCTACGACAAGACCATCGGCCGCGTCACCGGGCTCTTCGACCGGCTCACGCTGTCTTTGTCACGCGCCTACCAGCGCATCCTCGGCTGGTCGCTGCGGCACAAGCTGGCCACACTCGGCCTGGCGCTCGCCACCTTCGTCGGCAGCTTTTTCATCATCCCGATCCTGGGGGCGGAGTTCGTGCCCAAGGCCGACTTTTCCGAGACGCAGGTCAACTTCTACACGCCAGTGGGCTCGTCGCTCGAATTGACCGAAGCGCGCGCCAAGCAGATCGACGCCGTGCTGCGCGAGATGCCCGAAGTGGCCTACACCGTGACCACGATCAACAGCGGCCAGGCGGCCGGCAAGATCTACGGCTCGGTGTATGTGCGCATGGTCAATCGCAACCTGAGAAAGCTCAGCATCGACCAGCTCTCGGTGCCGCTGCGCGCCAAGCTGGCGCGCATTCCGGGCATCACCGTCACCAACATCGGCGTGACCGACATCGGCGGCGGCAAAAGCCTGCAGTTCTCGGTGCAGGGCACCGATCTGGTCGAACTCGAACGCCTCTCGCGCATCATCACGCCCAAGCTGCAGGCCATCCCCGGGCTGATCGACCTGGACAGCACGCTCAAGCCCGACAAGCCCACCGTCGCGATCGATGTGAAGCGCGATGCGGCTTCCGATGTGGGCTTGAACGTGAACGCGCTCGCGACCAGCCTGCGCACCATGGTGGCCGGCACGACGGTCGGTAACTGGCGCGCGCCCGACGGCGAGAACTACGACGTGAACGTGCGCATGGCACCTGAGAGCCGCGTCTCCATCGCCGACCTGCAGCGCATTCCGATCAGCGTGGCCGCGGCCGCCGATGGCTCGCCGCGCTCGGTACGGCTCTCGCAAGTGGCCGACATCTCGCCTTCGACCGGCCCGAACCAGATCAACCGCCGTGACCTGAACCGCGAGATCAACTTCGACGCCAACGCGCTCGGCCGCAGCTCGGGCGACATCTCGGCCGACATCCGCGGCGTGCTCGATGGCATCGCCTGGCCGCCCGGCTACCGCTACAGCTTCGGTGGCTCGACCAAGAACATGAACGAGTCGTTCGCTTATGCCGTCGGCGCTCTCGCGTTGGCAGTGGTGTTCATCTACATGATCCTTGCGAGCCAGTTCAAGAGCTTTCTGCAGCCGCTGGCGCTGATGAGCGCGCTGCCGCTCACGCTCATCGGCGTGGTGCTGGCGCTGCTGCTGTTCCGCTCGACGCTCAACATGTTCAGCATCATCGGCGTGGTGATGCTGATGGGGCTGGTGACGAAGAACGCGATTTTGCTGGTCGACTTCGCCATTCGATCCCGGGCCGGTGACCACGAAGGCGAAGGAAATGCCGAACCCATGGACCGCGACGCGGCCCTGCTGCACGCCGCACAAGTCCGCCTGCGGCCCATCCTGATGACCACGCTCGCGATGATCTTCGGCATGGTGCCGCTGGCCTTTGCGCTCTCCGAAGGCTCGGAGCAGCGCGCGCCCATGGGGCAGGCGGTCATCGGCGGCGTCATCACTTCATCGCTGCTCACGCTGGTGGTCGTGCCGGTGATCTACTGCTATCTCGACGACTTGGCGAATTGGGGCAAGCGGCGCTTCGGCGCGAAGCCGGCGCTGGTTGTCAGCCAATAAAATGACCGGCTTCGCGCGCGCACCATCTTCTCCATCGCGCCACCCCTCCCACAGGAACCTCGCACCATGAACATCGAACTCGCCCGCTTCAACATGATCGAGCAGCAGATCCGCCCCTGGGATGTGCTCGATTTCGGCGTGCTGGAGCTGCTGGCCGTCGTCAAGCGTGAAGACTTCGTGCCGCTGGCCTACAAGGCGCTGGCCTTCGTGGACACCGAAGTGCCCTTGCCCGGCGGCCAGTGCATGCTGGCGCCCAAGGTCGAGGCGCGGCTGCTGCAGGAGCTGGCCGTTCGCAAGCACGAGCGCGTGTTGGAAATCGGCGCCGGCTCGGGCTACATGGCCGCGCTGCTGGCGCACAAAGCGCAGCACGTGACCACTTTGGAGATCGACCCGGCGCTCGCCGTCGCCGCCGCTGCCAACCTGCGCGCCGCCGCGGTGATGAACGTGACGGTGACCACCGCCGATGGCGCCAAGGGCCTGCCGGCCGAAGCGCCCTTCGATGTGATCGTGCTCTCGGGCTCGGTGCCCAAGGTGCCCGAAGCGCTGCTGGCGCAACTCAAGGTCGGCGGCCGACTGGTCGCCATCGTCGGCCAGGAGCCGGTGATGCGCGCGATGCTGATTACCCACCGCGGCGAGCACGGCTTCGAGAGCACGGTGCTGTTCGACACCATGGCGCAGCGACTGCAGGGGTTCGAGGAGCCGACGCGGTTTCATTTTTGAGGAAATGGCGGCAGTTGGCAGCTAGCCTCCATTCCAGCCGCAGTTCAACCCAATCCGACGATTTAGCCGCTGATTTGCCGTTTCAATCGCTTCTATCGATTCTCGTCTTTTGTGGATCATTGCTGAACCCAAGCTGAACTCCCATGGATCAACTCAACGGCCCCGAACTTCTTGACTTTGCCGCATCGTCGCCGGCCAAGCCGCTGCTGCTCGATGTGCGCGAAGCCTGGGAATTCGAGCTGGCTGCCATCCGCATCGAGGGCCTGGAAACGCGGCACATCCCGATGAACGAGATCCCGGGCCGGCTGGCCACGCTGGATGCGTCGCAGCCCATCGTCTGTATTTGTCATCACGGGATGCGGAGCGCGCAGGTCGTCGCATTCCTCGCGCACCACGGCTACCCGGCCGTCTATAACCTCGCCGGCGGCATCGATGCCTGGTCGGTCGAGGCCGATGCCAGCGTGCCGCGCTATTGAGCAGCGTGATCGACCCGCGCTGACCAACCACAACAACAATGTCCGGAGGATTTTCCATGCCTGCTGCGAGCCATCGCCCCCTGCCCTTCACGGCCGCGACCAGCACGGGCGGCCTTCGGCTGCGCACGCTGGCCCTCTGCATGGCTCTCGGCCTTGTGGGTGCGAGCGGCGCGCAGGCGCAAAGCCTGCAGGAGGTCTTCGAAGCCGCGCACGCCTACGACGCCACCTACCTCGCCGCCAAGTCGCTCGACGATTCGGCCGTGTACCGCGCGGCGCAGGTCGATGCGCTGATGCGACCCAGCGTGCTGGCCTCGGCATCGGCCGGCTACAACGACACGCGGCCTGTCGTCGGTGCCAACTACAGCGGCGCGAGCACCGGCGTGACGCTCAGCGCCAAGCAGCCGCTCTTCAACCCGGCCAACGTGGCCAGCATCGACCAAGCGCAGCGCTCGCTGTTCGCCTCGCACGCCGATCTGGAAAGTGCCGAGCAAGACCTGATCATCCGCGTGGCACAGGCCTACTTCGACGTGCTCGGCGCGCAAGACACGCTGGCCACCACCCGCACCAGCAAGGCCGCCATCAGCGAGCAGCTGGCCTCGGCCAAGCGCAATTTCGAGGTCGGCACCGCGACCATCACCGACACGCGTGAAGCGCAAGCCCGCTACGACCTCGCCACCGCGCAGGAGATTGCGGCCGAGAACGATCTGGTCACCAAGCGCATCGCGCTCGACCAGCTCGTGGGCCGCCAGAACGTGGTGCCCAAGCAGTTGGCCGTGCCGGTCGCGCTGCCGGCCGTCCCGGGTGCGATCGACGAATGGGTAGGCCGCGCCGAAGGCGGCCACCCACAAGTGCGCAAGGCGCAACTCGGGCTGGAAATCGCTCGTTTGGAGACCGACAAGGCCCGCGCCGGCAACTTGCCGACGGTCGATGCCGTGGCTTCGGTGAGCGCCCAAAACGGCAACACCCAGGGTTTCACCGGGACCTCGAAGGTCGGCAACGTGGGCTTGCAGCTCAACTACACCATCTTCGCCGGCTACCAGATCCAGAACCGCATCAAGGAAACACTGGTGCTCGAAGACAAGGCCCGCAACGATTTCGACGCCGCCCGCCGTGGCGTCACGCAGGCCACGCGGCAGGCCTACTACGGCGTGCAATCGGGCGCGGCACAGGTGAAGGCGCTGGAAGCAGCAGAGTCGTCCAGCCAACTCGCGCTCGAAGCCACCCAGCTGGGCTACCGCGTCGGCGTGCGCGTCAACCTCGACGTGCTCAACGCCCAGACCCAACTCTTCACCACCCAACGTGACCTCGCCCGCGCCCGCTACGACGTGCTCGTCGGCAACCTCAAGCTGCGCCAGGCGGCGGGGCAGTTGAACTCGGCTGATGTGGCGGCGGTGAATCAGTTGTTGGCGAAGTAGTCAGTCCCGCCGAGCGATTCTTTACTCGGTGACAGCGATCCTTGACGCCCTTCGCTGTCGTCCCTGACGCCTCCCCAGGCGTTTCCTGAATGCCCGCACAGGCCGCAGCCACCCGCCGCGGCGCATGCTCGAGCCCTTCGAGCCAAGTTGCGAGCCCAGGAGACGTCTGCCCATGGCCATCACCGATTTCCCCGACAGCGCCACCCGAGCCGCCATCGCCGCCCACCGCTTCGGTTTGGCCGAACCCTCGCTCGCCGCCCTTCAAAACGATCCCCAAGGCTGGCTGCTCGCACAGATAGGCCCGGCCGATGCCCCAAGAGGCGATGGCCTGCTGAGCACGCACGAGGCCGTTGACTACATCGCCGCCGAACGTGAACGCCGCGAGCGCGCCAAGAACCCGCCGCCCGGCATGACGGCCGAGCAGGTGCTGGCCGGACGCTACCGCGAGATCGCCGTCTCCGACGCACGCTCGCGCCTCATGACGGCAGCCACCACCACGCGCCCCTTCGCCGAGCGCCTGCAGCTCTTCTGGTGCAACCACTTCACCGTGTCGCTCGCCAAGGGCAGCACGCGCGGGCTGGTCGGCGCGTTCGAGCGCGATGCCATCCGGCCGCACATCGCCGGCTCGTTCGAGACCTTGCTGGTGGCCTCGACCACGCACCCGGCGATGCTGCGTTACCTGGACAACGTGCAATCGGCCGGCGCCAACTCACGTGTGGCCCAGCGCCAGACCAAGCGCGGGGCTGGCATTGCCGCCAGCCCCGCAAGCGGTGCAACCGCCGCCAAGGCGGACCCGCCACGCGTCCTCGGCATCAACGAAAACCTCGCGCGCGAAGTGCTGGAGCTGCACACGCTCGGCGCCGAAAGCGGGCGCAACGGCCCCGATGGCGGCTACGGCCAAATCGACGTGACGGCCTTCGCCAACGTGCTCACCGGCTGGCGCGTCGGGGCACAAGGCTACGACCTGGCCCAACCTTTCGATGCCAACTGGCACGAGCCCGGCGCCAAGACCGTCCTCGGCCGTCGCTACGCCGAAGGGCCGGATGCGTTGCGTCAGGTGCTGCACGACCTGGCGCATCACCCGGCCACCGCACGATTCATCGCGACCAAGCTCGCGCGCCACTTCGTCGCCGACACGCCGCCGCCCGCGCTCGTCGATCGGCTGATGCTCGCTTACTTGCGCAACGACGCGCAACTGGCCGCCGTCTACCGCGAGCTGGTCAAGAGCCCCGAAGCCTGGTCGCCGCAGCCGGCCAAGCTGAAGACGCCGGAAGAGTTCGTGATCTCGTCGGTGCGGATGCTGGGCTTGAGCGATCGGGTGTTCGAGCGCGCGGTTGGCAGTGACATTGCCACCAACCCCGCCAACGGCATCGGCAGCCTCGGCCAGCGCATCCAGGCTGCTCCCTCGCCTGCCGGCTGGAGCGACCGCGCCGAAGACTGGCTAGGCCCGGATGCGGTGTGGAAGCGCGTCGAATGGTCGACCCGCGTGGCCGACCGGCTCGGCCGCAACATCGATGCGCGCGCCGTCGCGGCGCAAAGCCTGGGCCCGCTGCTCGGCGCCGACACGCAACGGCAGATCGAACGTGCGGCCGATGGCCCGCAGGCGTTGGCGCTGCTGCTGATGGCGCCGGAGTTTCAGCGGCGATGAATGCGCCGCCGAAACGGGACCCGATCACTGAACCGAGGATTGCCATGACACGCACCATCGACACCACCCGTCGCCGCCTCATCGGCACATCGCTCGCCGCGGGCGCACTCGCTTCCTGGTCGCGCCTGAGCTTCGCCGGCAACGCCGGCCGCGCGGGCGATGCCGGCGCGAACCGCTTCGTCTTCGTCATCCTGCGCGGCGGCATGGATGGCCTCTACGCGGCCCCCGCCATCGGCGACCCGGCCTTTGAGGGTGCGCGCGGCGCGCTCGGCGTTTACCCCACACCGCCACTCGCACTCGACAGCACCTTCGCGCTTCATCCCCACCTTGCGCAATTGCACGCGATGTACGGCCGCGGCGAACTGGCCGTGGTGCACGCCGTCGGCCTGCCCTACCGCGACCGCTCGCACTTCGATGCACAACAGGTGCTCGAGAGCGGCGGCACGCGGCCATACGAACTCACCACTGGCTGGCTCGGCCGCGCATTGGCCGGCGGCAACGCCAAGGGCCTGGCGCTCAGCACCGCCGTGCCACTGGTGCTGCGCGGCCGCGCCGCCGTCGACACCTGGGCGCCGTCCTATCTGCCCGACCCGACCGCCGACCTCGTCGCCCGCATCGAGCGCATGTACGGCAACGACGCCGCGCTCGCCACCGCACTCGGCCGCGCGAAGGCGCTGCACTTCGACCCGGTGACCATGGCCGATGCGGCCGCGTCATCGGCCGGCAGCAACGTCACGCCCGCGATGAACACGGCGAGCGGCGCCAACCGGGGCGGCGGCGCCTTCGTACAGCTCGCGCAACGCGCCGCCGAATTCCTCGCCCAGCCCAACAGCCCGCAAGCCGCCGTGCTCGAAGTCAACGGCTGGGACACCCACGCCAACCAGGCCGCCCCCAACGGCCCGATCGCCACCTACTTCCGCCAGCTCGACGTTGGCCTCGCCGCACTCAGAGATGGCCTCATGCCAAGCGGCACCTGGAACCGCACCGCCGTCGTCGTCGCCAGCGAATTCGGCCGCGAAGTCGCCATCAACGGCACCCTCGGCACCGACCACGGAACCGGCGGGGTTGCCTTCGTGCTCGGCGGCGCCGTGCAAGGCGGCCGAGTGGTCACCGACTGGCCCGGCCTGGCGAAGAAGGACCGGTACGAAGGCCGAGATTTGCGAACGACGACGGATTTGCGTGGCGTGCTCAAGGGCTTGTTGGCGGATCACCTGCATGTGGCCGGCCGCACGCTGGATGGCGAGGTGTTTCCGGGGAGCGAGGCGGTGAAGGGATTGCGGCTGGTCAAGGCTTGAGTCGCCACATTTCGCCGGCTGATCTGCACGTTGACGGGGATGTCGGGACGCTCGCAAACGATTCGAGCCACCATCCGTTCACTCCCGAATTTCCGCCTCCACCAGCTTGGCGAGCAACACCAGCGACTCCTGCCACCCCAGATAACAAGCCTCCGTCGGGATGACGGCCGGGATGCCTTCCTGGGTGAAGTTCACCTCGACGCCGCAAAAGACCTCCCGTATCACCACGGTGGTCTGCATGGTTCCCGGCAGGTTGGGATCATCGAACTGGGCGGTGTAGCGAATGCGTTCGTTGGGCACCAACTCCAGGTAGTCGCCGCCGAAGGAATGGCTGCCGCCGGTCGTGAAGTTCGTGAACGACATCTTGTAGCTGCCACCGACCTTCGCGTCCATGTGGTGGACCTTGCCGGTGAAACCGTTTGGCGGCAGCCACTTACTCATGGCGTCGGCGTTCAGGAACGCGCGGTAGACGCGGTCTGCGGTCGATTCGAAAACGCGGTGAAGTTGGACGGTGTTGGTAGCAGACACGGTGTTTCCCTGAAGAGAAGAGGACGGCCCTCACAAGCCACGACGAAAAGCGACGCTCATTTTCGACACACGGCCGACTGACGAGCCACGGCACCATCCCTTAGCCGCACAACACGTTCGAAGCGGTGCCACGAGCCGCCGGCGTATGGCACACAACCCCCGGCCCGATGCGATATGTTCCGCCATCGCACTTCTGGAGCACTCGATGATCCGGCTCGACCCCATGACACCCGACGAGTTCGACGCCTTCGCCACGCACAGCCTGCCGCTCTACGCGGATCAGAAAGTGGCGGCCGGCAACTGGACTGCCGCGGAGGCGCCACAGCGCGCCACCGATGAATTTTCCCGCCTGCTGCCCGATGGCGCTCGCACCGCGGGGCACCACCTGTTCACCATCCGCGCCGATGACGTGGGCGATGCCGTCGGCACCGTCTGGCTCGGCATCGCCACCGAAGGCCCACCGGCAGGTTATGTCTTTGACATCATCATCCACGAACATCATCGCCGCCGAGGCTATGCCGCCGCTGCGTTGCGCGCACTCGAAGCCGAAGCCGCACAACTCGGCCTGACCGAGATCAAGCTGCATGTGTTCGGCAACAACCCGAACGCGCAGGCGCTGTACGCCAAGCTGGGTTATGGCGTGACGAATGTGAACATGAGCAAGCGGCTCACGTCTGGTTGATGCCGATGCGCTGCGCGAGGGAGATCAGGTCGGCGTAAGCGGCGGCGTCGAGGAGCACACGGCTGGAGTCGCCATCCGCGGCGAGCACACCAGCATCCACTCGGTCGCCGAAAAGCATGACCGCCTTCGCCGGTCGTCCTGCCGAGATATCCAACAGAGGCCTTGCGCGCGAATGTATTGCGCGTGGATGGCTTCGGCCCAGACCCGGGTTTGCGAATAGCGATCTTTTTCGGTGTCGATCAACTGGCTACGCTGGACGCCGAGCTTTCGCAGCGCGACGGCGCTCAAGTCCACGAGCAGCAGGTCGGCCATGGGCCGCAAGACCGAATGCAGATGGCCTTGCAAACGACGCTTGTCGTAACTCTTGAATCCAGCGGCAGAGGGAACGTCATGGAAAACTGTTTCCATGGCGGCGCAGTCGAACGAGGTGCCGCCGTAGATCGTCGGGATCGGCTGCCCGTTTGCCGTGGTGATGGGGCTGAACCTTGCATTGCCGGCAAGGCCCGGGTTGAACGCGCACGGCGCGTAGCGACCCAGGTGAATTCGATGGATGGCCTGCCCTCGATTCCAGGTTGTCGTCGAAAGGTGAAGTTCCGCAGAAGGCGGCGGCAACAGCCCCCTCGGGTCAACCATGCGCGATCTCGGCCATCTCGTCTCGCGCGGCGGCGATCACCCGATCGGGCTGCGTGGCCAAGACGTCTTGGGGCCGTCGGCCGCCGAGAAAGCTGTTGACCGAGGAGAACCAGTAGGCGATGCCCCAGGCGTCTTTCGCGGTGCCGAACGCTTCGAGAACGGCCGCCATGGCTTCGAACGGGCGATGGCCAGCGGCGGGGTCGAGGCCATAGCCGGGGAAATAGTCCGTTCCCTGGTGGCGGATGGCGAAGATGGCGCCTTGTTTTTTCCACTTGTTCGGCTGGGTGCTGGGGTTGCTGGCGGCAAAGCCGGCCAGATTCGCGACCTGCGCCGCCGTAAGCCAATCGCCGCCTTCCAGCACGGCGCGACGCGCCTGCGCCGCCATGCGCGCTTCGATCATCAAATGTTCTGGCGGCGGGACGTGCGGCGCCAGGGCTTCCACCACAGCCTCCAGCGCCGCGCGCTGCCGCCGATCGATCAGGGCGCTGATCAGCGGTGCGATGCTGGCCATCGTGTCGGCAATGGCCTGCACCTCGCGGGCGCCGCCGTGGGCGAATGTGAGCGCGATCACGCGCTCATCGGCAGAGCCATTCAGCCGGGAGCGGATCTCGCTCGGCGTACCGGTGATGGCGGCAAAGCCGGCCAGATCGGGAAGTTCTTCGATGAGCGCCATGGCGGTGAACTCCGGCAGCGGAAGATGAGAAAGATTATGTCATTTCCAAGATAATCTTTCTCATCCGATTTCAAACCAAAGGCACGAACGCCGCGATCCGATCCGCCATGCGCGCCGCGGCGCCGCGGTGCTGGGATGCGAACGCCAGCGCGTTTTGGGCGAATTGCTGTTGGCGCTCCGGCGCTAACAGGGTGAGCGCCTCCTTCAAGCCTTCTTTCATGTCCGCGACACGCACTGCCGCACCTGCGGCCAGCGACAGCACCGCCGCTTCGGCGAAGTTGAAGGTGTGCGGGCCCATCACGACGGGGCAGCCGCACGCCGCAGCTTCGATGAGGTTTTGCCCGCCGAGCGGTGCGAAGCTGCCGCCGAGCAACGCGACCTGCGAAGCGCCGTAGTAGAGCGGCATCTCACCCATCGAATCGCCGAGCCAGGCGTCGGCCTGCATTGCGGATGCGTCCGGCGTATCGCCCCAGGCGCTGCGGCGTGCGAGCGTGAGGCCGGCGTTGCGGATCAACGCGGCGACTTCATCGAAGCGCTGCGGGTGGCGCGGCACGACGATCAGCAACGGTCGTCGCGTCGACGATGTCGATTGCAACTCCGCCCACGCAGCAAGAAGCATCGCCTCTTCCCCTTCGCGAAACACTGCTGCCAGCACCACGTCTCGGCCGATGAGTTCATGCCACGCGCGGCCACGGGCAATCAGCGCCGGGTCGGGCGACACGTCGAACTTGAGGTTGCCGCAGACGATGACCTCGCGCCCGCCCACGTCACGCAGGCGCACCGCATCGGCTTCGGTTTGCGCGAGCACGAGGGCGATGCTTTCGGCGGCCGGCCGCATGACGGCGGCGAGGCGCTGGCCCTGGGCGTGGCTCTTGACGCTGAGGCGTGCGTTCGCGAGGACCATCGGCACCGACGCGGCCTGCGCCGCCATCAGCAGGTTGGGCCAGATCTCGGTTTCCATCAGCACGCCGACCGCCGGGTCGAACTGCGCGAAGAAGCGCTGCACGACGCTGGGTGTGTCGTACGGCAACCAGGCCTGGGCGTCACCCTCGCGCAGCAGCACGCTGCCGGCTTCGCGGCCGGTGGCCGTGCCGTGCGTGAGCAACAGACGCATGCCGGGTCGGCGCGCGCGCAGCGCGTCGATGAGGGCGGCGGCGGCGCGGGTTTCGCCGAGCGACACGGCATGCACCCAGACCCAGCCGGAGCTGGCCGCGCCGTCATAGGCGCCCAGGCGTTCGCCGATGGCGTGGCGGTACAGCGGTTCGGCGCGGCCGCGCCACCAGAGGCGCAGCACATACACCGGTTCGAGCAGGCGAAGCAGTAGCGAGTAGGTGCCGCGCGCAGCACGCTGGCGCCAGCTCGGCGATGAGTCGCTCACGCGTCGTCCCTGGCCATGCGGATGCAACAGATGCGCACGCCGCTGTTCAGGTCAGGAAAGATCAGGCGCGATCCGCTCGGTTCGCAGCTCGCGACTCAATGCGCCGCAGCGGCGATCTGCGCGTCGGGCTTGACGACGCGCAGCGCCGCCATGAAGTCGGCCTGGATGCGGTCAAGCGCCGCTTGCGTGTGGCCTTCGAAGCGCATCACCAGCACGGGCGTGGTGTTCGACGAGCGAATCAACCCGAAGCCATCCTTGTACTCTGCACGCAGCCCGTCGATCGTGATGATCTCCTTGGCGCCGGGGAACTTGGCGGTATCGAGCAGCGTTTGCACGATCTGCTTGGGTTCGCCTTCGGCGCAGGCCACGTTCAGCTCCGGCGTGCTGAAACTCGTGGGCAGCTTGTTGAGCACCTTGCTCGGGTCCTTGCTGCGCGAGAGGATTTCGAGCAGGCGCGCGGCCGTGTAGGTCGCGTCGTCGAAGCCGTACCAGCGCTCCGAGAAGAAGATGTGCCCGCTCATCTCGCCAGCGATCGGCGCCTTGGTCTCGCGCAGCTTGGCCTTGACGAGCGAATGCCCGGTCTTCCACATCAGCGGCACGCCGCCGGCCTTGCGGATCAAGGGCGCCAGGCGCTGCGTGCACTTCACGTCGAAGATGATGGTGCCGCCGGGCTTGCGCGTGAGGATGTCGGCCGCGAACAGCATGAGCTGGCGGTCGGGGTAGATGATCTGGCCGTCCTTGGTGACGACGCCGAGCCGGTCGCCATCGCCATCGAAGGCGAGGCCGAGTTCGGCATCGGTCTCGCGCACGGTACGGATCAGATCGGCCAGGTTCTCCGGCTTGCTGGGGTCGGGATGGTGGTTGGGAAAGTCGCCATCCACCTCGGAGTAAAGCTCTGTCACTTCGCAGCCCAGCATGCGCAGGATGCCTGGCGCCGAAGCGCCGGGAATGCCGTTGCCCGAATCGACCACGATCTTCATCGGCCGGGCGAGCTTGCAATCACGCTTGATGCGCTTGCCGTACTCGGGGACGATGTTCATCGCCGCCGTGCGGCCGCGGTTCACGACCTTGGCCTTGGTGTAGTCCTCGGCCTCGATGCGCTCGCGCAGGCGCTGGATCTCGTCGCCGTAGATCGCCTTGCCGGCCAACACCATCTTGAAGCCGTTGTAGTCCTTCGGGTTGTGGCTGCCCGTCACCTGAATGCCGCTGCGGCAACCGTACTTGCCGCGCGTGGCTGCCACGTAATAAACCATTGGCGTGGTAACGGCACCGAGATCGACCACGTCGAGGCCGGTCGAGGCCAGACCCTTGATCAGCGCCTTGACCAGGCTCGGACCCGAGACGCGGCCATCACGGCCGACGACCACCGCGGTTTCACCCGCCTTCAGCGCCTCGCTGCCGAAAGCCCGGCCGAGGTGTTCGGCAAAGGCTTCGTCGATGGTCTTGCCGACGACACCGCGGATGTCATAGGCTTTGAAATTGGAGGCGTTGACTTGCATGTGAATGGTTCTCTCGTCCCTGAAACTGCGGCGATTGTAGAGAGCGCCCCGGGCCTCTTCGGCCCGTCACGGTGCAGCCGGAAGCCCGGCCCGCGTCATCAGTAGTTCGCGCCCAGTTGCTCGAGGATGGCCGGGTTCTCCAGCGTCGAGGTGTCTTGCGTGATCGCCTCGCCCTTGGCGACCGAGCGCAGCAGGCGCCGCATGATCTTGCCGCTGCGGGTCTTGGGCAGGTTGTCGCCGAAGCGGATGTCCTTGGGCTTGGCGATCGGGCCGATCTCCTTGCCGACCCAGTCGCGCAACTGCTTGGCGATCTGCTTGGCCTCGTCGCCGGTGGGGCGCGAGCGCTTCAACACGACGAAGGCGCAGATCGCCTCGCCGGTGGTGTCGTCGGGGCGGCCGACCACGGCGGCCTCGGCCACCAGCTCGGTGCACGACACCAGCGCCGACTCGATCTCCATCGTGCCCATGCGGTGGCCGGACACGTTGAGCACGTCGTCGATGCGGCCGGTGATCGTGAAGTAGCCCGTTTTCGCGTCGCGGATGGA
>JAMFRW010000096.1 GCA_026224975.1 Rhodoferax sp.
CGTACTTCATGACCTCGGGCTACCTGACCAACGCCAGCACTTCCGCCACGGCGCAGGCGGTGATCTGGGAAATCCTCTACGAAACCGGCTCGAGCTACGGTTTCACGTCGGGTGGTTTCAAGGCCAGCAGCGGCGATGCCGTCACGCAGACCGCGCTGAACAACTTCAACTGGTCGGCCCTCGAAGCCACGCCCATCAGCTACCACGCCGACCGCCTCTACAGCCCGACGAATCAAGACTTCGTGACCGTGAACCATGTGCCGGAACCTTCCAGCCTCGGCTTGGTGGCGGCGGCAATGGCCGGCTTGGTGGTGGTCGGCCGGCGTCGTTCGAAGAACCAGGCCTGAGCGCGGTTAGCTCCCCACACGCAAAAGGCAGCTTCGGCTGCCTTTTGCGTTGTTGCGCTGCTTGCGGATCGGGCTGTCGTCGGCCGGCGCTGGCTTACCATTCGGCCCCATGTCGCCTACGCTTCCCCGCACTCTCGACGAGTGGCTTGCCCGCTGCGAGCTATCGCACCCCAAGGAAATCGACCTCACGCTGGATCGTGTTCAGCAGGTCAAGGACCGCCTCGGTCTCATGTTCAACGCGCCGGTGATCACCGTCGCCGGCACCAACGGGAAGGGCTCGACCTGCGCGATGCTGGAGACCATTGCGCTGCAGGCCGGCTACCGCGTCGGGCTCTACATCAAGCCGCATCTGGTGCACTTCGAAGAGCGCTGTCGCGTCAACGGCGAGATGGTGGCGGCCGAGCAGTTGCTGCCGCACTTCGAAGCTGTGGAACTTGCGCGTGGCGAGACCACGCTGACCTACTTCGAGTTCACCACGCTCGCGATCGCGCGCCTGCTGTCGATGGAGACGCTGGATCTGGTGATCCTCGAAGTCGGCCTCGGTGGCCGGCTGGATGCGGTCAACACCATAGCCACCGACTGCGCCATCATCACCAGCATCGACATCGACCACACCGAATACCTCGGCCACACGCGCGAGGCCATCGGCTTCGAGAAGGCCGGCATCATGCGGGCCGGCAAGCCGGTGATCGTGAGCGACCCGATGCCGCCGCAAAGCATCGTCGACCAGGCCGCGCGCGTCGGTGCGGACCTGTGGCGCTTCGGCACAGATTTCAACTACTCCGGCGACAAGCAGCAGTGGAACTGGGCCGGCCGTAGCAAGCGCTTCAACGGCCTCGCGTATCCGGCGCTGCGCGGCGCCAATCAACTGCTGAATGCCGCGGGCGTGCTGGCGGCGTTCGAAGCCTTGCGCGACCGTGTGCCGATCACCGCTCAGGCGGTGCGCAACGGTTTTGCGCTGGTGGAGTTGCCCGGCCGCTTCCAGATCGTGGCCGGCCAGCCCACGCTGGTGCTCGATGTGGCGCACAACCCGCATTCGGTGGCGACGCTCGCACAGAACATCGACCAGATGGGGTTCTTTCCGCGCACGCACGCGGTCTTCGGCGGCATGCGCGACAAGGACCTCACGGCCGTGCTGACACGCATGGCACCGCTGGTCGACCACTGGTACTTCACCGACCTGCCGCGCGGCCGTGCGGCGACTGCCACCGAGCTGGCCGCGCTGCATGCGAGCCTGGCGCTCAAAGGCCCCGGTCCGGTGACGGTCGCCTGCCACGCGAGCCCGATGGAAGCCCTGCAGGCGGCGCTGGCCGACGCAGACCCGGCTGATAGAATCGTTGTCTTCGGATCGTTCTACACCGTGGGTGGCGTGCTGCAGAACGGCGTGCCCCGGCTCAGCGGCAAACACGCGGCCTGATCGGTTTTTCGGCGGGCTTTCCGCCTAAAGTCAGGCCCGGCGATGGCCGCGTTTTGGCGGCATTTCTGCCGCATGGGCCGCCAGTTCTTTCGACATTCGCGCCCGCACTCCCGCAACCCTTTCTGGAACCACGCACCGCATGGGTTTGCTGTCCATTTTCGAACGCAAGAGCGCCGCGCCGGCCCCGGGCGCGGCCAGCGGTGCCGCTGCAACGCATGACTCCGACGCGGTTCAGCTGGCGCGCACCCGCGCCCGTCAGCGGCTGATCGGCGCGGTGGTGCTGGTGGGCATCGGCATCATCGGTTTTCCGCTCGTTTTCGAAACGCAGCCGCGCCCGATTCCGATCGACATTCCGATCGAGATCCCTCACAAGGAAGGCGCGCCTGCGCTGGTGATGCCTCCGGCACGCGATGTGGCCGCCGCGACCCCTGCAGCCAAGCCCGCAGCGCCAGCGGCCACGCAAGCGCCAGCCGAGCCTCCGGCCGAAGAGGTGATCACGGAAACGCGCGCCGATGCCGGCCGAGAAGTCACGCCCACGCCGCGCCCCGCACCAGCCAAGAGCACGGAAGCCGAGTTCACGCCCAAGCCGGCCGCCAAGCCAGCAACGCCCGCGCCCGCTACGCCCAAGCCCGCCGAAACCCACACCGCTGCCGCCAGGGCCGATGCCAGCCGTGCCGACGCCAG
Source organism: Rhodoferax sp. (assembly GCA_026224975.1). GTDB lineage: Bacteria > Pseudomonadota > Gammaproteobacteria > Burkholderiales > Burkholderiaceae_C > LMDS01. The sequence goes on from JAMFRW010000096.1 coordinate 2,449, forward strand.
CCGCGCCAAGGCCCTGCTCGAGGGCAAGGAAGCCGCCAAGCCGGACGCCAAGCCGGACGCGTCACGCTTCATCGTGCAAGTCGGCGCCTTTGCAGAAGCCACGGCAGCCCGCGAAGCGCGCATGAAGGCCGAGAAGCTCGGGCTCAAGACCTACACCCAGGTGGCCGAGACGGCCAGCGGCAGCCGCATCCGCGTTCGGGTGGGCCCGTTCGCGAGCCGCGACGAAGCCGACAAGGCACTCGCCAAGGCCAAGTCCGCCGGCCTGAGCGCCGTGGTCCTGACGCTGTGACCGCGCCGCACGATGGACAGCCTGGGCTGGGTCGACATCGCACTGCTGGCGTTCCTGGCCTTGTCGGTGATCTTCGGGCTGGTGCGCGGCCTGGTGTTCGAGTTGCTGTCGGCCGTCGGCTGGTTCGTGGCCTACTTCGCCGCGCAGTGGGGAACGCCGTGGGCCGCGCCCTACATCCACGTCGGCGACCCGGGTTCTGCCTTGAATCACGGCGTGTCGTTCGCATGTGTGTTCGTTGCGGCATTGGTCGTGTGGAGTCTGGCGGCGCGATTGGTGCGTCTCCTGATCCGCGCCACGCCGCTCAGCCCGGTCGATCGCTTGCTGGGCGCGGGTTTCGGCCTGGCGCGCGGCGTGATCGTGCTGTTGGTACTGGCGACGGTGGTCGGGCTCACGCCGCTGCGCAAATCGCCGGCCTGGCAACAATCGGCCGGGGTGGTGTGGTTGAACGCGGCGTTGCAGGGGATCAAGCCCTTGCTGCCGCCCGATATTTCTCAGCATCTGCCGTCCGCATGATCTGCGCGGCCGATCGAACCGAGGCTTGAAATCATGTGTGGCATCGTTGGCGTCATCTCCAAGTCTCCTGTCAATCAACTGATCTACGATGCGCTGCTGCTGCTGCAGCACCGCGGGCAAGACGCCGCCGGCATCGTCACCATGCAAGGGACCAAGTGCTTCATGCACAAGGCCCGCGGCATGGTGCGGGACGTGTTCCGCACCCGCAACATGCGCGGCCTGCCGGGCACGGTGGGCCTGGGGCAGTGCCGCTACCCGACGGCCGGCAACGCCTACAGCGAAGAAGAAGCGCAGCCGTTCTATGTGAACGCGCCGTTCGGTATCGTGCTGGTGCACAACGGCAACCTGACCAACGCGCCGGCGCTCAAGCAGGAACTCTTCGACATCGATCGGCGCCACATCAACACCACGAGCGACACCGAGGTGCTGATCAACGTGCTCGCGCATGAACTCGACAAGGTGGCGCGTGGCGTGCAGCTCTCGCCCGAAGCGGTGTTCGAGGCGGTGCGCGCGGTTCATAAGCGCATCAAGGGTTCGTATGCGGTGGTCGCGTTGATCGCAGGCTACGGGCTGCTGGCGTTTCGCGATCCGTTCGGGATTCGCCCGCTGTGCTTCGGCAGCAGCAGCTCGCCTGACGGCGGCGAGATCATGGTGGCCAGCGAATCGGTCGCGCTCGAAGGCACCGGCCACACGCTGACGCGCGATGTGGCGCCCGGCGAGGCGATCTTCATCGACCTGAAGGGCGAGGTCCACACCAAGCAGTGCGCCGACAAGCCCAGTCTCAACCCCTGCATGTTCGAGTTCGTCTACCTGGCGCGGCCTGACTCCATCATGGACGGCATCTCGGTCTACCAGGCCCGCCTCAACATGGGTGAAACGCTGGCGCAGCGGCTCATCTCCACCATCCCGCCGAACGAGATCGACGTGGTGATCCCCATCCCCGAATCGAGCCGCCCTTCGGCCATGCAGCTTGCCCAGCGCATCGGCAAGCCCTACCGCGAAGGCTTCGTCAAGAACCGTTATGTAGGCCGCACCTTCATCATGCCGGGCCAGGGCGAACGCAAGAAATCGGTGCGGCAAAAGCTCAACGCGATCGGTGTCGAGTTCAAGGACCGCAACGTGCTGCTGGTCGACGACTCAATCGTGCGCGGCAACACGAGTAAAGAGATCGTGCAGATGGCGCGCGACGCCGGCGCCCGCAAGGTCTACATGGCGTCGGCCGCGCCGCCGGTGCGCTATCCGAACGTATATGGAATCGACATGCCTACCAGCGAAGAGCTGATCGCCCACAACCGCAGCATCGAAGAAATCCGCCAGTTCATTGGCGCTGATGCGTTGATCTATCAAGATGTGGACGCGATGAAGCGCGTGGTCGGCGCGTTGAACCCGCTGGTGCGCAGCTTCGAGGCTTCGTGCTTCGACGGCTACTACATCACAGGCGACGTGAGCGCCGCAGACTTCAGCGCGATGGCAGCGCAACGCAAGGCGCAGGGCGACGAGGAAGAGAACAGCGACCGTTCGCGGCTCGCCTTGCAAAGTGGCGAAGTGGTATGACGGCGCGAGACACCGACAACGGCAACGGCAGTGACGAAAGCCGACGCATCGCCCGCGCAGTGCTGCCCGAAGGCCTGCGCCGCGAGACGCTGGCAGTGCGCACCGCGCTAGCACCCAGCCAGCACGGCGAAAACTCCGAGGCGCTGTTCCTCTCCAGCGGATTCGTGCAGCCCGACTCGGCGACGATGGCGCGGCGCTTTGCCAATTCCGAAGACTTCACCTACGGGCGCACCAGCAACCCGACGGTGCGCAGCCTCGAGGCGCGGATCGCGGCCCTGGAAGGCATGGAGGCTGCGATCGCCACCGGCACCGGCATGAGCGCCATCCTGCTGCTCGGCATGGGCCTGCTGAAGGCCGGCGACCATGTGATCTGCTCGCGCTCGGTGTTCGGCTCGACCATCAACCTCTTCGCCAAGGAGTTCGGGAAGTTCGGCGTGCGCACCAGTTTCGTCTCGCAGACCGATCTGGCCGAATGGCGCGCTGCGCTCGAACCGGCCACGAAGCTGCTGTTCGCCGAGACGCCGACCAACCCGCTCACCGACGTGTGCGACATCCGCGCGCTGGCCGACATCGCCCACGACGCAGGCGCGCTGCTCGCGGTCGACAACAGCTTCTGCTCGCCCGCGCTGCAGCGCCCCGCGGAACACGGTGCCGACATCGTGATGCACTCGGGCACCAAGTACCTCGACGGGCAGGGCCGAGTGATGGCAGGCTCACTCGCCGGCACCGAGAAGCTGATGAAGGACGTGTTCGGCCCCGTCATGCGCACGGCTGGCATGACGCTCGCGCCGTTCAACGCGTGGGTGATCCTCAAGGGCATGGAGACGCTCGACATCCGCATGCGCGCGCAGAGTGCGAACGCCTTGCAGGTTGCGCAATGGCTGGAACAGCAAGCGGCAGTGGCGCGTGTGCACTATCCCGGCCTGGCCTCGCACCCGCAACACGCGCTGGCGATGCGCCAGCAATCGGGGCTCGGCGGTGCGCTGGTGTCGTTCGACCTGCGCGGCACATCGAGCGAAGTCGCACGCGCCAACGCCTTCCATGTGATCGACAGCACCCGCGTGCTCTCGATCGCAACCAACCTCGGCGACACCAAATCCATCATCACCCACCCGGCGACCACGTCGCACGGCCGCCTCACCGAAGACCAGCGCCGCGCGGCCGGCATCGGACAAGGCCTGGTGCGGCTGGCGGTCGGCCTCGAACACCCGCTGGACGTCGTCGACGACCTGCAGCGCGGCCTGAGCACATTGAACACATGAGACGCAAAGTACGCACCCGCATCGCCCCATCGCCCACCGGCTTTCTGCACCTGGGCACTGCGCGCACCGCGCTGTATTCGTGGGCTTATGCCCGCCACTATGGCGGCGAGTTCGTCTTGCGGATCGAAGACACCGATGTGGCCCGCTCCACGCAGGATTCGGTCGACCAGATCCTCGCCTCGCTGCGCTGGTTGGGCCTGGACTACGACGAAGGCCCGTTCTACCAAATGCAGCGGCTCGACCGCTACCGCGCCGTCATCGACCAGATGCTTGCCGCGGGCACCGCGTACCACTGCTATTGCACGCCCGACGAACTCACCGCGATGCGTGACGCGCAGAAAGAGCGTGGCGAGAAGACCCACTATGACGGCCGCTGGCGCCCCGAGCCGGGCAAGACCTTGCCGCCCGTGCCCGAAGGCGTGCCACCGGTGGTGCGCTTTAGCAACCCGCCTGAGGGTGATGTGACCTGGGACGATCTGGTCAAGGGCCCGATCACCATCAACAACCGCGAGATCGACGACCTCATCATCGTCCGCCCGGATGGTGTACCCACGTACAACTTCTGCGTCGTGATCGACGACTGGGACATGGAGATCAGTCATGTCTTTCGCGGTGACGAACACGTCAACAACACGCCGTGGCAGATCAACATATTCAACGCATTGGGTGCGCCGCTGCCGCTGTTCGGCCACGTGCCGGTGATCCTCGGTGACGACGGGCAAAAGCTCTCGAAGCGGCGCGGCGCCGTCAGCGTCACTGCCTACGAAGAAGCCGGCTATCTGCCCGAGGCGATGCTCAACTACCTCTCGCGCCTGGGCTGGAGCCACGGTGACGACGAGCTCTTCAGCCGTGAGCAACTGGTGCAGTGGTTCGATGGCCATCACCTCTCGAAGAGCCCGGCGCAGTGGGATGCCGCCAAGCTCGGCTGGGTCAACTCCCACTACATCAAGCAGACCAGCGACACGGCGCTCGCCGCATTGGTCGCAGCGCAATTGCAGCGCCGCGGCATCGAGGCGCCGCAGGGCGAAGCGCTGACCGCCATGTGCGCGCTGTTCAAGGATCGTTGCGCCACCACCGCCGAGCTGGCCGACTGGACCGCGATGTATTTCGCGCCGGTGAGCCCCTCGGCCGAAGACCTGGAAGCGCATGTGACCGAAGCCGTCGGCCCGGCCCTCGAAACGCTGGCCGAGAAGCTCGCGAGTTGCGAGTGGAGCAAGCCGGCCATCGCCGCCGTCATCAAGGAAACACTGGCCGCCCACAGCCTCAAGATGCCGGTGCTGGCGCATGCCGTGCGCGTGCTGGTGTGCGGCCGGGCGCAGACGCCATCGATCGATGCGGTGCTTGCGCTGTTCCCACGCGACATGGTGATCGCAAGATTGCAAGCGGTGTAAAAGTCTGGCTATAATCGATGTCTCGCTTGAAACTGCGAACGCTGCACTCGACGAACACCGGGGGTATAGCTCAGCTGGGAGAGCGCTTGCATGGCATGCAAGAGGTCAGCGGTTCGATCCCGCTTACCTCCACCAAAGCCTTGTGTAGCGAAAGCAGTTCCAAGTCACGAAGACAGTTTTTGTC
>JAMFRW010000097.1 GCA_026224975.1 Rhodoferax sp.
ATGGTGGACGATGAGCGCTTTCGCAACAAGTGGATCCCCGAGGCGATGAGCAAGTTCGGCCTCGACGCACACCAGGCCGAAGAGCGCCATGCGCAGGAATACGCGCTGCGCCGCATCAGCTCCGACATCGACGTGGCCAACGCCTGCCTCTTCCTCGCATCCGATGTGTCGCGGCAGATCACGGGGGTCGATCTGCCGGTGGATGGCGGCTGGGCCGCCTTGTGACGCTCGAAGGCGATCCGGTCTGCATCGAGGTCGCGCAGGTTCATGCGCGGCCGGGCGCGGAGGCAGCGCTCGGCCCTTCGCGTCTGCACCTGCACGCGGGTCGCATCGCCCGCATCGAGCCGCTCCACGAGTTGCCGGCCGAGGCGCGCCACCGTATCGCCCTGCCGGCTCTGGCCGATGCCCACGACCACGGCCGCGGCCTGCGCACCCTCGCCTTCGGCGCGCGCGACCAGTCGCTCGAAACCTGGCTGCCCGAGCTGGCCCTGGAGCCGCGTGTGGACCCGTACCTCCGAGCCGTCGTGGCCTTTGCGCGCATGGCCGAAGGCGGCATCGGTGCCGCCAATCATTGCCACAACACGCAGGACGGCAGCGCGCTGCTGAAAGAGGCCGAAGGCGTGGCGCGCGCGGCCCGTGATGTGGGCTTGCGCATCGCCTTCGCTGTGCCCTTTGCCGGCCGAAACAGCGTGGTCTACGGGCCGATCGAGCCGCTGCTGGCGCGTCTGCCGCCGAGCGACCACGCGCGCGTGACGGCCATGCGGCAACCCACGCGCACGCTGCAGCAGAACCTCGAACTCGTGGAGCAGATCGCCCAACTGGAGCACGACGGCTTTCGGGTGCAGTACGGCCCCGTGGGCCCGCAATGGGTGGACGACGAAGCCATGGCCGCCATCGCGCAGGCGAGCGCCGACACCGGCCGGCGCGTGCACATGCACCTCTTCGAAACGCAGCGCCAGCGGGCGTGGGCCGATGCGCAGCATCCGCGCGGCCTGCTCCGTCACCTCGATGCCATCGGGCTGCTCTCGCCGCGGCTCACCGTGGCGCACGCAGTCTGGCTGGACGATGCCGATTGCCGCCTGCTGGCCGAGCGCGGCGTGACGGTGAGCGCCAATGCCTCGTCGAACCTGCGGCTGCGCTCGGGCACACCGCCATGGGCGCGCTATCTCGAAGCCGGCCTGTCGTTCGGCCTGGGGCTGGACGGCATGAGCCTGGACGACGACGAAGACATGCTGCGCGAAGTGCGCCTGGCCTGGCATCAGATCGGCGTGGCCGACAGCGGCGAGCGCTTCGGGCTGGGCGAGCTGTTTCGCGCGGTCTGCGTGCACGGCCGCCACAGCATCACCGGTGCCGATGGCGGCGGTGAACTGGTGCCCGGCGCGCCAGCCGACATCCTGGTGCTCGACACGCAGCAGTTGTCACGCGACCGGCTCTCCGACACGCGGCCCGAGGTGCTCGACCTCGTGGTGGCGAGGGCCACCAAGCGCGACATCCAGCAACTGATCGTGGGCGGCCGCAGCGTGGTCCACGAGAGGCGATGCCGCACGGTGGACCTGCCCGCACTCGAGGCCGCGCTGATTGCCGACGCACGGGCCGCACAACAGGCGCAGCCTGCCGATGCGGCGGCCATCGAGCGCTTGCGGGGGGCGCTGGGTCAGCACTACGGCTGCGCCGCTTGCGGCACGGTCTGACGCCGCGGTTCGAAACGCGACGGCCGCCGCGGTGCAGGCTCTGGTCACCAACGACGATCAAGCCGTGCGCACAGGCCGTGCCGCCAACGCCGTCAAGAGGTGCTCGGCGAAGGCATGTGCCACGACCGGCAACTGCCGCGCGCGCAGCCGCGCGAGCACCAGACGGCCGCGCGGAAAGCCGCGGTCCTCGATCTCCTTGACGACGATCTGTTCGCGGTCGGTGACGACGCCGATCGCGATCTGGAACGACAGCGCCTGCTCGTGGTACAGGCAGCCGCGCAAGAACTCGAAGCTGTTGCTCTCGACCGTCGGGCGCAGCTTGACCGAGCTGCGCAGCAAGAAGCGGTCAAGCAACTGTCGGGCGCCGATGCCTTCGTTCGGCAGCACCACCGGGTAATCGGCGCAATCGCGCAGCCGCAGGCCGCCGGGGCGAGCCGCCAGCGGGTGGCTCTTGTGCATGAGGCACACCAGGCGCTGCTCATGCTCGGCGATGAACTCCACATCGGCTTCGGGTGCAAGGTTGAAGACCAGCGCCAGATCGGCCTCGAAGCCGCGCAGCCTCTCGAGCGCCTGCAGATGGTCCCCGATGTGGACCTGGAACGCGACCAGCGGGTGCGCCTTGCGGAAGGCGGCCAGGGCCTTCGGCAGAAACGCCGGCGCCAGCGCCTGGCTGACCACGATGCGCACCATGCCGCGGCGCATGCCCTGCAGCTCTTCGATCTGCGAGCGCACCTGCTCGAGTTCCGAAGAACGGTCGCGGATGTAGCGCACGAAGAGCTCGCCGGCGGCGGTGAGCCGCATGCCGCGCGGCAGGCGCTCGAACAGCGGTGTGCCCAGTTCTTCTTCGAGATCCTGGACGCGCCGGTTGACGGCCGAAGCCGCCACGTGCAGGCGTTCGGCGGCCTGGCGGATCGAGCCGCAGCGGGCCACTTCATCGACGTAGCGGAGAAAGCGCAGGTGGTTCATGCACCGAACTTTAAGCGCTGCCGCAACGGCAACAGTCCGATCGCAAATCGGCACATCCCGGCAACGTATTTCGGCACGATGACTGCGTGCCGGACGAGCCATGCGCCACCACCACGCTTCTCGACGCCCCATGCTGGACCGACACGCCCCAAAGGCGGCATGGCCGTGCACGAGAGTGGGGACCCGGCAGTCGCAGTTCCCCTACTTCACCGAACGAGAAAGACACCCGATGGATCTGAAACTCAAAGACAAGGTCACCGTGATCACCGGCCCCGCCAAGGGCATGGGCCGTGCGGTGACACTGGCCTTCGCCAAGGAAGGCGCCAGGCTTGTGCTGGCCGGCCGCGACACCGCCGCCATCGAGCCGGTGGCCACCGAGGCGCGCGGCCACGGCGTGGACGCCATCGTCGTGCCCTGCGACCTGACCGATGCGAAGCAGACCTCGGCACTGGCCCAAGCCGCGCTGGCCGCCTTCGGCCGCGTCGACGTGCTGGTCAACGTGGCCGGCGGCTCCGGCCCGATCGGCAAGACCGGCTGGGAAACCACGCCGGAAGAATTCGACGAGATCGTCGAGCTGAACATGAAGGGCTGCTTCAACACGATGAGCGCGGTATTGCCCGCCATGATCGAGCGGAGGGCCGGCAAGGTGGTGAACGTGGGCGGCACCTTCGGCATGCGCGGCCGCGCGGGGCGCATGGCGTACTCGGCCTCCAAGTGGGGCCTGCGCGGCATCACCAAGAGCTTTGCGCTGGAAGCCGGGCCGTACAACATCAACATCAACCTCGTCGCGCCGGGCATGGTGGACGGACCTCGCTTCCGCGAGAAAGTCTGCGCCAACATGGCGGCCAGACTCGGCATCACCCTGGAGGAAGCCATGGAGCGCCATGCGGCCGACTACGCGCTGCGCCGCGTGACCCAGGACGACGACGTGGCCGATGCCTGCCTGTTCCTGGCGAGCGACCGTGCACGCCAGATCACCGGTGCCGACCTGGCCGTCGATGGCGGCTGGGCTTCGCTGTGAAGGGGCGCGCATGAGATCCGTCGACCTCGTCATCCGCGGCGCCAAGGTGGTGTCGGCGGACCAGATCATCGAAGCGTCCGTCGCCATCGCCGGTGAACAGATCGTGGCGGTGGGCCACGACGACATGATGCCGCCGGCCGCACAAGAGATGCGCGCCGACGGCCTGCACTTGCTGCCGGGCGCCATCGACAGCCACGTTCACTTTCGCGACCCCGGTTATCCGCACAAGGAAACCTGGAAGACCGGTTCCGCGGCGGCAGCCTGCGGCGGCGTGACGACCGTGTTCGAGATGCCCAACACCAACCCGCCCACCGGCAC
>JAMFRW010000098.1 GCA_026224975.1 Rhodoferax sp.
GGCATTCTCGGCAGAACAATTGCTTTTGGCAACCAATCGTTTGTCCTAGGGCGTGTGTTTTGGAGACCAGGATTTGCGGCGCCGCCTTGCGCTGAATACTGGATGAACGTACAGTAGTTCAATGAACTTGCCGGCCGTCTCCGTTGCTGTCACGCCGCCTTTGCCGGTGATGGGTGCACTCGCGGGCCCGGGTACAAGCGACTGGCGCTCATCGCCCGAAACCCTGCACCCCTCGCTGTGGCTGGCCCACCAACTGCGGCGCCAGGCCGAGCACGGGGTGGGCAGCGGTTTCGGCGCCCTGGATGCGCAGCTCCCGGGCGGTGGCTGGCCGCGGCGTGTGCTCACCGAACTGCTGCTGCCACACCCGGGCATCGGCGAAATCCGGCTGCTCGCGCCCAGCCTCACCGCCACGCAGCGGGCGGGCCGGCTGGTGATGCTGTTCGATCCCCCGGCCACCTTGTCGGCTGGCGGATTGGCGCGGCTCGGCATCGATGTGGAGCAACTGCTGATCATCGACACCCGGGCTACCACGGCGGGTGCCGCCAGCGCCCCCTGGACCGACCGGACCGCCGTCGATGCCCGCCTGTGGGCGTTGGAGCAGGCGCTCAAGAGCGGCCATGTAGGCGCCGTGCTGGCCTGGTTGCCGCCGCGCCTGCGGCCGGAGCGCCTGCGCCGGTTGCAACGGGCCGCGCATTCGCACGACGGGCCGGCCTTCATGTTGCGCGAGATGGCCGTGGCCGGGCAGGGCACGGCCGCGCCGCTGCGGCTGGCGTTGCGCCCTGAGGGGGCCGATGTGCTGGCGGTGCGGCTGCTCAAGCGGCGCGGCCCGCCGCTGGAGTCCCCGCTGCTGCTGACCTTGCCGCCGGTGCTGTCGGCCGCAGCGCGCCAGCGGTCACAGGCCGACGTGCTGTCGCCCGTTGCGCCACCGGTCTTGCACGCGGCGACGTTCGTGCATGTCGCCGAAGCGCATTGAGCCGGGCCGCCGTGCGCTTGCCGCTCTTTCCACGTGAACCTGTGCCGTGCTCTGGATCGCCCTGCATCTGCCGCTGTTGTCGCTCGAATCGTTCGCGGCGACGCTGCTGGGTGAAAGTGCAGAAGACGGCGAACGCCCGCTCGCACTGGCCGACACCCACCACATCCTTTCGGCCAACGCCTGCGCTCGCGCGCTCGGCATCCGGCGTGGGCTGAAGCGCGCCACCGCGCTGGCGCTCTCACCCGGGCTGCAGCTCGGTCAGGCCGACCCGGCGCGTGACACGCAGGCGCTCACCGCCATCGCCCACGCGGCGCTGGCTTTCACGCCGACGGTGGTGATCCCCCCGGCCAGCGACCCCGGCGCGTCGCCCCACACCGTGCTGCTCGAAGTGCAGGGCAGCCTGCGTTACTTCGGCGGCTTGTCGAATTCGCGGGATTCGCCTTCGGGACAGACCAGCGGTCTCCTGCCCCGGCTGCGCGCCGCCATCGCCCCGTTCGGCCACCGCGTCAACACCGTGGCCGCGCCCACGCCGCAGGGTGCGGCCTTGCTGGCCCGCGTGCATCGCCAGCATCGGTGTGCCGACCTGCCCGCGCTGCAGGCTGCGCTCGATGCCGCGCCGGTGTGGCTGCTCGGCCCGGGCCGCGAGCACTGGGATGCCCTGCAGGGCATGGGTTTGCGCACCCTCGCCGATCTGCGCAGCCTGCCGCGTGCGGGCGTGTCGCGCCGCTTCGGGCAGGGCTTGCTGGGCGAACTCGACCGCGCGCTCGGCGATGCGCCCGACCCACGCGTGCCCATCGTGCTGCCGCCTTCTTTCGAAAGCCGCCTCGAACTCTTTGCCCGTGCCGACACCACCGAACAACTGCTCTACGCGAGCAACATGCTGCTGGCGCAACTGGTCGCCTGGCTCGCGGCCCAGCATGCCTTCGTGCGCCGGTTTTTGCTGGTGATGCAGCACGAAAAACGCTGGCGCAGCGACGACCAAACCCCGTCTGCCACCGTGCTCGAGATCGCGCTCGCCGAGCCTTCGCGCGACGCCGCCCACCTGCTCGTGCTGCTGCGCGAGCGCCTGGCGCAGGTGCAGTTGCCGGCGCCCACGCTGGAACTGCGCCTGCTCGCCGACGATATCGCCCGCCAGCCGCCACCCAACCAGGAGCTGTTCCCCACCACGCGTGGCGAGAAAGAAGGTTTGACGCGGCTGATCGAACGCCTGCAGGCGCGGCTCGGGCCGCACCGCATCCAGCGGATGGCTGCAGTGGCCGACCACCGGCCCGAATGCGCGAGCACCGTGCGCATGGCCGAAGCCGGGGCGGAGCCGATTTCGGCGTCAGCTTTTGCGTCGGTTTCCTCGTCGGCCCCCGCGCGCCCGAAACGCGAAGCACCCGCCGTCACCCAGGATCTGGACCACCCGCTCGCCGTGCGCCCGGTGTGGCTGCTGGAGCCGCATCAGCCCCTGGCCGAAAAAGCCTCCGGCCCGGTGCTCGACGGGCGGCCGCTGCGGCTGCTGAGCGGCCCCGAGCGCATCGAAGCCGGCTGGTGGGACGAAACCGGCCTGGCCGAGCGCGACTACTTCATCGCCCAGGTCGACAGCGGCGCTCTGGTGTGGATCTACCGGGCGCGTTTGCCGTTGTCGTCACAGGCGCCGGGCTGGTTTTTGCAGGGGCGGTTCGGGTGAATCCCCCAAGTTGAGTGGACCAAGAGGGAAAGAGCATGTTGCAATGCAGCAAATCGATGCTATAAAGGGTAAACCCTAGTTTCTTTTTAGCCTTTTCGCATCATCAGGACTGCCATGAAAACCACCGCTCTCTTTCTTGCCCTGTTCGCCGCTGTCGGCACCGCCCAAGCCGCCGATGTCGGGCAGCATCCCGCCATTTTCTCGCCGCGCTCGCTGCCAGCAGTCGATCCCTCGACCTTCGTTGTCGGCCACCCCGCCGGCGGCTACACCGGCAAGTCGCAAGGCACCGAAGCCGAACAAGCCGCTGCAGCCGCTGCGAAAGTGCGCGCCGAGGCCACCACGACCTCGGCCGCAACCGGCCGTGCGGTCTCTTCGATCAAGGCCGTCGCGCCGCAGTAAACGCGCTCCGGCAGACGCCCGCGCGAGGTGGCGGTCGTCTCACCTCAAGCCACTCGCCCGAACCACCACACCGAGAGCCCCGCCGAGAGCAGCACCAGCAGTGCCCCGAAGGCCGCGAACAGTGCGCTCACCTCCGTCTCCTTCTTCTCGACCACCAACCGCGTGCTCAGGCCCTGGTACACCTTCTTCAGATCGGCCGCGGTGCCGGCGTAGAAGTAGTCGGCCCGGGTGATGTTGGCGATGTTCTTGAGCGTTTCCTCGTCGAGCCGCACGCGCATCGACCAGCCCTCGAAGCCGATGGTTTCGCCGTCCTTCGTGCCGACGCCGACGGTGTAGACGCGCACGCCGCGGTCGGCCGCCATCTTGGCGGCTTCGAGCGGATCAGGGCCGGTGGTGCGCTGGCCGTCGGTCAATAAAATGATCGCGGCCGACGGGTACGAGCCCGGCGAGACCGGCGTGAACTCGGGGCGGGGCTTGTCTCCCGGCGCCGGCGGCATCTCGCGCTGGCCGGTGATCTGCGAAAGGTCGATGCCGGCCTCGGGAAACAGCGTGGCGAGCGAGAGCACGATGCCGCTGCCGATGGCCGTGCCGCGCTGCAACTGAAAGCGGTCGATCGCCGCGACCACGTCTTCCCGGCTCAGCGTGGGCGCCTGCACCACCGCGGCCGCGCCGGCGAACGAGACGACGGCGATGCGCACGCTGCGCGGTAAATCGGCCACGAAGGCCTTGGCCGCCTCTTGCGCGGCGACCATGCGGTTGGGCAACACATCGGCCGCACGCATGCTGCCGGAAACATCGATGGCCAGGACGATGGTTTCCTGCTGCGACGGGAGGGTGATGATGGCGGCCGGCCGCGCCGCTGCGAGCAACAGCGCGCTGATTGCGAGCAGCATCAGCACGGGCGGCACATGCCGGCGCCACGCACCACGCTTGCCCATGGCTTCCTTGACGAGGCTCAGGTTGGCGTAGCGCAGTGTGGTCTTCTTGCGCCGCCGCAGCAGCCACACATAGGCGAGGATCATCAGCGGGATCGCGACGAGCGCCCACAGCATCTCGGGCCAGACGAAGGTCATGAACGGTTTCACCGGCGGCCTTCTTGTGCGGAAGCCATCGCCGACAGATGCGACGGCGCCGCGCCGCTGCCACTGCGCTGCTGGCGTGCGCCGCTCCAGTTGGCGAGCCGGCTGCGTTGCTTGCGCAAATCGGCAAATCGAAGGATGGCGTCCATCAGGTTGTCGTCGGTGGCGAGTTCCAGCGTGTCGACACCGGCCCGGGCCAGGCCGTCGCGCAGCGCGGTTTCGCGCCGTTCGGCCGCCGCGGCAAAGCGTTTGCGAAAGCCGGCGTTGTGGGTGTCCACGACGATCTGCTCGCCGGTTTCTGCGTCTCGCATCGTCACCAGGCCGAGGTCGGGTAAATCCATTTCCAGCGGGTCGTAGAGGCGCACGGCGGTCACTTCGTGGCGCTGCGCCAGGTGCGCGAGCGCCGCGTCCCAGCCGGGCGGGCTGATGAAATCGGAGACCACGAAGACGACGCTTCGCCGCTTGATCACGCGCTGTGCGCCGGTGAGCAGATCGCGCAGGTCGGTGGCGCCGGCCGCGGCTTCGGCCGGCCGCTGCGCCATGCGCTGCAACAGGTGCAACACGTGCATGCGCCCGCCGCGCGCCGGAATTACCGTGTCCACATCGGTGCCGTAAAGCATGGCGCCGACGCGGTTGCCGTGCCGCGTGAGCAGCCGTGCCACCACGGCTACGAACTGCCGCGCCACGCTGCGTTTGGTGAGCTCGTTGGAGCCGAAGTCCACGCTCGCGCTCAGGTCGACGAGGAACCAGGCGCTCAGCTCCCGGTCCTCGGTGAACTGGCGCACATAAGGCTGCTGCAGGCGCGCGGTCACGTTCCAGTCGATGTGGCGAACGTCGTCGTGGTGCTGGTATTCGCGCAGGTCGGCCAGGTCCAGCCCCGCGCCGCGGAAGAGCGTGCGGTAGTCGCCTTGCAGCAGGCCATCGAGCCGGCGGATGACGGTCCACTCCAGGCGCTTTAGCAGCGCGTCGGCATTGGGCATGTCGGCCTGCGCCGTGGACTCGGCTGCTGCCTTCATCAGCTTCCAGCCTGCACAGCCAACGGTTTGTCGGGGATGGGAATCTTCTTCATCACCCGGTCGACGATCTGGTCGGCGTCCAGCCCTTCGGCCAGCGCTTCGTAAGTCAGCACCAGGCGATGGCGGAACACATCGGCGACGAGGCCGGTGAGGTCTTCGGGCAGCGCGTAGCTGCGGCCGCGCATGAAGGCCAGCGCGCGTGCGCCTTCGATGAGGCCGATGGTCGCGCGCGGGCTCGCGCCGTAGGTGATGTACTTGGCGATGTCGGCCAGGCCATAACGGTCGGGCCGGCGCGTGGCGCTCACCAGCTTTACCGCGTACTGGATCAGCGAGGGGTCCACGTACACCTTGCGGCATTCCTGCTGCAGCTCGGCCAACTGGCCCATGCTGGCCACCGCGGCGACGGTGGTCGCCGGGCCGGTCACCCGCTGGGCAATGACGAACTCTTCCTCTTCGCTCGGGTAGTCGACCAGCACCTTCATCATGAAACGATCGACCTGCGCCTCGGGCAGCGGGTAGGTGCCTTCGGTCTCGATCGGATTCTGCGTGGCCATCACCAGAAAGGGCTCGGGCACCTTGTGCGTCTCGCCGGCGATCGTGACCTGGCGCTCCTGCATCACTTCGAGCAGCGCGCTCTGCACCTTGGCGGGGGCGCGGTTGATTTCGTCGGCCAGCAGCAGGTGGGTGAACACCGGCCCAAGCGAGGTGCTGAACTCACCGGTACGCGGGTTGAAAATGCGCGTGCCGACCAGATCCGCCGGCACCAGGTCGGGCGTGAACTGGATGCGCTTGAAGGTGCCGCGCAGCGTTTGCGCCAGCGTCTTCACCGTGAGCGTCTTGGCCAGGCCGGGCACGCCTTCGACCAGCAAATGGCCTTGCGCGAGCATCGCGACCATCACTCGTTCCAGAAAGCGGTCTTGCCCGACGACCACGCGCTTCACTTCGTAAAGAATTTCCTCCATCAAGGTGGAGGCGTGGGCGCTTGTGGTGTGGAGTGGATCCATGGGCGGCGTGGGTTCCGGAAGATGTGGGGAGGGTCAGAACGGCGGCATGCCCGCAGCCGCGGCGGCGTTCTCGATCGGCACCGCAAAACCGATGCCGATGAAGACGCGCTGGTGCGACGGGTTGAGGATGGCGGTGACGATGCCGACCACCTCGCCATCCATCGTCACCAGCGGCCCGCCGGAGTTGCCGGGGTTGGCGGCGGCATCGAACTGGATCAGGTTGGTCATGGTCTGCTGGCCTTCGGGCGAGCGGAATTCGCGCTTCAAGCCGGAGACGATGCCTTCCGAAACCGAAGGTCCGATGCCGAAGGGAAAGCCGACCGCAATCACCTGATCGCCCGGCATCAGGTCGCCGGTGGAGCGCATGGTGGCCGGCTGCAGGTCATCCGGAATGCGTTTGGCGCGCAGCACGGCGAGGTCGTTTTCGGGCTGGGTGCTGAGCACGACGGCCTCGGATTCCAGCCCGTCGAAGAAGGTGACCTTGATCGACTTGGCGCCGTTGACCACGTGCAGGTTGGTCAGGATGGTCCCGTTGTCCATGATGACCACGCCGGTGCCGACACCGCTCTCCATCTGGCCGTGCGGCTTGACCTTGCCGTCGCCCTTGCTCTCGGCGCTGTTGTCGGGCTTGCCGGTTTTGGTTTGCGATTTGCCGGCGGATTTGGAATCGGGTTTGCCACCGCTTTTGCCATCCTGCTTGGTGTCCGGCTTGCCATCGGCCTCGTCGTCGCTCTCGCCCATCTGGCTCACCACGCGAACCACCGAGGGCATGATGGCTGCGAAGGCGCGTGAGGAAGGCGAGGGTAACGGCTTTTCGGCGATGGACTTGCGCACGGCCGCGTCGATCTGCTGGATGGTGAGCGGCGGCTTGGCCCGCTGCTGGAGGTTCGTGTAGGCGAAGCCGGCAGCCACGAGCAAGATCAGAGAACCGGCCCAGAGGCGCCGTTCATGGCGCGCGACAAAACCGCCGAAGCGGGAAGGGCGCCTGACCGGCGTTGAGACGTCAACAGAGGCAGTGGCTTGCGCCATTCCTCCGGACGCAGAGGTCGGCGAGCCTGCAGGCGAAACTCCAGGCGCCGCGCTCGTCTCCGGGCTTCTGCCGGGCGTGCGCGAGCGGCTGTACAGCGGTGCCTTCTTCATCATCTGCATCCCCGACGGCGCATGTGACTCGACCCCAATGGCGCGTGGCACGACATGCCGTTCATGCCACGCTGCAACAGTAGCACGGCATTCGAATCCTGTGGCAGCGTGAGGTCGCTCCGGCCCCAAGGCATCATCGACGCATGTGGATCGACAGCCATTGCCATCTCGACGCGCCCGAGTTCGAACCCGACCGGGCCGAGGTGGTGGCGCGTGCGCGCGCGGCGGGCGTGGGGCAGATCGTGATCCCGGCCGTCGATGCGACCAACCTCGCCACGGTGCGGGAGCTGGCACAGGCGCATGGCTACGCCTACGCGCTTGGCATCCATCCCCTCTTCGTCGGCAGGTCGGCAGATGGCGACCTGGAAGTGCTGCGCCAAGAGTTGACCGAACATCGAAGCGACCCGCGGCTTGTCGCCATCGGCGAGATCGGACTCGACCATTTCGTGCCCGGCCTGGACCTGGCGCGCACCGAGCGCTTCTACGTCGCACAACTCAAGATGGCCCGTGCGTTCGGCCTGCCGGTGATCGTGCATGTGCGCCGCTCGGCCGATACCTTGCTCAAGCACCTGCGCAAGATCGACGTGCCGGGTGGCATCGCCCATGCCTTCAACGGCAGCGAGCAGCAGGCGCGGGCCTTCGTCGCGCTCGGCTTCAAGCTCGGCTTCGGCGGCGCGATGACCTTCGACCGCGCCTTGCAGATCCGCCGCCTGGCGCAAAGCCTGCCGCTGGATGCCATCGTGTTGGAGACCGACGCGCCCGACATTCCGCCGCACTGGCTCTACCGCACGGCCGAGCAGCGCGCGGCCGGCGAGACCTCTCGCAACGAGCCCGGCGAGTTGCCGCGCATCGCGCAGACGCTGGCCGAGTTGCGCGGTGAGACGGTGGAGAGGATTGCCCGAATCACGTCGGCCAATGCAATGGCGGCGCTGCCTCGGCTGGCGGCGATCACGGACTTGGTGTCGTGAACGAAGCGTTGGATGCGGAGGTCGACGCGAACCGGGTGGCCGAAGCGCCCGAACGACTCCTCGGCCTCGCGCCGGTCTTCTCCGCCGACACCCGCCTCATCGTGCTTGGCAGCTTCCCCGGCGTGGCCTCGCTGCGTGCGCAGCAGTACTACGGCCATCCGCGCAATGCCTTCTGGCCCATCCTCTCGGCGATCTGGGGTGTCGATCTGGTCGCGATGCCCTATGCGAAGCGACTCGAAGAAGTCAGAAGGAGAGGCCTCGGCATCTGGGATGTCTATGCCAGTTGCGCACGCGAAGGCAGCCTCGACACCGCCATTCGCAATGCCGTCTTCAACGACCTCGCCAGCCTGAAGCAGCAAGCCCCGCAGCTCGAAGCCATCGCCCACAACGGCGGCGAATCGGCCCGCGCCATGAAGCACACGCGTGCCATCGGCTTGCCGGTGATCCGCCTGCCATCGACCAGCCCGGCCAACGCGAGCTGGAGCTTCGCGCGCAAGCTGGCCGCTTGGCGCGCAGTTTTCGAGGAACATCGGGTGCTATGACAGCCAAGACAACATCCCGCAAGAAGGCGATCGAACTCGCCCCCGCCACCATCTCCGAAGCCGACGGTGTGCGCTACCTGCACCTGGGCACGCCGTGGGTGCAGGGCGCCATGCGCATCCGCAAATCGCTGGCGCTGGAACTCGAATACATCCAGCGCATGATGGCCTGGATGCTGTTTCGGCCGAGTGCCGATCTCACCCGCGGGCACGCCGTGCAGCTCGGCCTGGGCGCCGCCGCCATCACGCGCTTTTGCCACAGCACGCTGCGCATGAAAACGACCGCGGTCGAACTCAACCCCACCGTCATCGATGCCTGTCGGCTGTGGTTTCACCTGCCGGCCGATTCGGCGCGCTTTCAGGTCTTGCAGATGGACGCAGCCGAATTCGCGGCGGATGCGGCACATCACGACACCGTGCAGGCCTTGTGCGTCGATCTCTACGACCACGACGCCGCCAGCCCGGTGCTCGACAGCGAAGCCTTCTACCGCGATTGCCACGCGCTGCTGGCCGAAGGCGGCGTGATGGCGGTGAACCTCTTCGGGCGCGATGCCAGCTTCGAGCGCAGTGCCGAGCGCATCGCGGCGGTCTTTGGTGCGGCGCAGTTGCGCAGCCTGCGGCCGACGAAAGAAGGCAACACCATCGTCGTTGCCGTGAAGCCCGGCGATGGTGTCGAGATGCCCGACCGTGAAGCTCTGGCCGCGCGTGCCGATAACATCGAGAGTCGCTTCCAGTTGCCGGCTGGCAAGTGGCTGCGCATGATCCGCCCATGGCCGGGCGCCTCGGCGTCCTGACGCCGACTCGTCATCACGCGTCCTGACCTCCGCCCCTACCCCGAGCGACCGCATGAAAGCTGCCGAACTGCCCGCCTCCGCCGCCAAGCCGCCCATCAAAGGCTTGGTGAAGCCCTCGCCGCGTTCCAGCGAGCGGCTGGAGTTGCGCGCGCTGCTCGGCTGGCTGCGTGACGATGGCGTGATCACCGCCGAGGACGCCGAGGCCACGACGCGCCGCTTCTCCAACAGCCACAGCGCGCAGCACCCGCTGGTGCGCCTCGGCGCCGCCGGCCTCGTCCGCCAGACAGACGGCAAGCCGCTCGATGTGGAGCTGCTGACCGAGTGGGTGGCAAAGCGCTGCGGCATGCCTTACCTGCGCATCGACCCGCTCAAGGCCGACGTGGGCCGCGTGGCCGAGGTCATGTCCATCACCTATGCCGAACGGCGCCGCGCGCTGCCGCTGCAGATGACGGCGATCGAAGTCACCATCGCCACCTGCGAACCGCTCGACATCGCCTGGGTCGGCGAGATCGAGGCCCACACCCGCAAGCCCATCAAGCTGGTGATGGTGAGCCCGCCCGAGCTGGCGCGCTACACGACCGAGTTCTATTCGCTCTCGCGCTCGGTGCGCAATGCCATCAAGAAGGGCGAGACGGCGGCCATCGCGAGCTTCGAGCAGCTCGTCGAATTGGGCCGCAGCAACAAGCAGCTCGATGCCAACGACCAGGGCGTGGTGCAGGTGGTCGACTGGCTGTGGCAATACGCCTTCGACCAGCGTGCGTCCGATATTCACCTCGAGCCGCGCCGCGAGCGCAGCGTGATCCGCTTTCGCATCGATGGCGTAATGCACACCGTCTACCAGTTGCACCCCGGCGTGATGAGCGCGATGGTGGCGCGCGTGAAGCTGCTCGGCCGCATGGATGTGCTCGAGAAGCGCCGGCCGCTCGATGGCCGCATCAAGACGCGCAACCCCGCCGGCGACGAAGTCGAAATGCGGCTCTCGACGCTGCCGACGGCCTTCGGCGAAAAGATGGTGATGCGGATCTTCGATCCCGACACTGCCGTGAAGCAACTCGACGGCCTGGGCTTTGGCAGCCACGACGGCAAGCGCTGGGAAGAGCTCGTCACCCGGCCGCACGGCATCATCCTCGTCACCGGACCGACCGGCTCGGGCAAGACGACGACGCTCTACGCCTGCTTGGCCAAGATCAACAAGCCCGACCTCAACATCCTCACCGTCGAGGATCCGGTCGAGTATCAGCTCGAAGGCATCTCGCAGACCCAGGTCAACTCGAAGATCGATCTGACGTTCGCCTCCGGCCTGCGCTCGTTTTTGCGCCAGGATCCCGACGTCATCATGGTCGGCGAGATCCGCGATCGCGAGACGGCCGAGGTCGCGATCA
>JAMFRW010000099.1 GCA_026224975.1 Rhodoferax sp.
CAGTTCCACACCCGCATGTGCCGTGACTACGCGAACGGCAAGGCCGCTTTCGTTGCCGGCGTGAACCCGAAGAAGGCCGGCGAAGACTTCGAAGGCATCCCGATCTACGCCAACGTGACCGAAGCGGCCAAGGCCACCGGCGCGACCGTCAGCGTGATCTATGTGCCGCCGGCCGGCGCCGCGGCTGCCATCTGGGAAGCCGTCGAGGCCGACCTGGACCTGGCCATCTGCATCACCGAAGGCATTCCCGTCAAGGACATGCTGCTGGTGCGTAACCGCATGCGCGAAAAAGAAGCCAAGGGCGGCAAGAAGACGCTGCTGCTCGGGCCGAACTGCCCCGGCCTGATCACGCCGGACGAGATCAAGATCGGCATCATGCCCGGCCACATCCACAAGGCCGGCCGCATCGGCGTGGTCTCGCGCTCGGGCACGCTGACGTACGAGGCGGTCGCGCAACTGACCGAACTCGGCATCGGCCAATCGAGCGCTGTCGGCATCGGCGGCGACCCGATCAATGGGCTGAAGCACATCGACATCATGAAGCTCTTCAACGACGATCCGAACACCGATGCGGTGATCATGATCGGCGAGATCGGCGGCCCCGATGAAGCCGATGCGGCACGCTGGTGCCAGGCCAACATGAAGAAGCCGATCGTTGGTTTCATTGCCGGCGTCACGGCGCCTGCCGGCAAGCGCATGGGCCACGCCGGCGCCCTGATCTCGGGCGGCGCCGACACGGCCGATGCCAAGCTCGAAGTGATGGAAGCCTGCGGCTTCACCGTCACGCGCAACCCGTCGGAAATGGGCAAGCTGCTCAAGGCGCTGCTCTAAGGCGAACGCTGGTCGCGTCCGTAGTATTACGAACGCGACCGGCCGGGTGCCTCCCTAGAATTCCCGTAGCTCGAATAAGGAGGGCGCGCCACAGCGCCCTCTCACTCATTCCAACGCACGGGCCTTCCGATGGACATCACCTCCGCCGCATTTTGGGCCGCTCTCGGCTCGATCATTCTTGCCAACATCGTGCTGTCGGGAGACAACGCGGTCGTGATCGCCCTGGCCGCGCGCTCCTTGCCACCGCAGCAGCAAAAGAAGGCGATCTTCTGGGGCAGCGCCGCCGCCATCGTGATGCGGATCGTGCTCACGCTGATCGCAGTCGAGATGCTCAAGTGGCCCTACCTCAAGATCATCGGCGCGTTGCTGCTGCTCTACATCGGCGTCTCGCTCCTGAGCGATGCCGGCGGTGACGACGAAGGCCATCAGCACGACGGCAGCATGATGGCGGCCATCCGCACCATCCTCGTCGCCGATCTGGTCATGAGCCTGGACAACGTGCTGGCCGTGGCGGCTGCGGCCAAGGGCAACACGCCGCTGCTGGTCATCGGCCTGGCGGTGAGCATCCCGCTGATCGTCTTCGGCAGCACCTTGCTGCTGAAGGTGATGGACCGCTTCCCGATCATCATCACGCTCGGCGCCGCGTTGCTGGGCTTTCTGGCCGGCGAGATGATGTTCACCGATCCGGCAGTGACGGCGCGCTTCGGCGAGTTGTCGCACGACATCGTCGACATCGCCGGCGCCGTGGGCGCGGTGCTGGTGGTGGCGATCGGGCTGTGGATGCAGCGCCGCGCGAAGTCAGGAGATTCGGCCGCTGCATGAGCCAGGCCTGCGCTGCGCAACTTCGCAGGCGCTTCGTTCCGGCCTGAAAACCTTCTTACCCGCCTGCCGACAGGGGCTTGCGGGTGGCGGGCTGGGCGTGGCTACACTGGCCCGGCGACCTTGCGTCCCGCGGGGTCAGCCCCAGGAGCGCCCATGGAAACCGCCGCTTTGTCGTCATCGCCTGACTCGGCGACCTCTTTTGCGACCCCTCAGGCGACACCGGTTGCGCCAACGCCCGGCATGCAGACGATCGCCGTCTTCGTCAACGATGCCGAGCACGCGTTGAAGCTGCTGCAGGAACCGCTGAACAATGCCGGGCCCACGCGCTGGGTGCTGGTCGCCTGCCCGCCAGCGCTCACACGCCATGTGGGGCGCTGGGTCACACAGTCGGCGAAGCGCCAATGGCGCGAGCAATGGGCGGCGGAAACGTTCGCCGCCATCGAGTGGGCCATCGAAGCCCGCGCCGGGGATGTCGTCGAGAAGATGGTGCCGCAGCGCCCGCTGCTCGCCGTGGCCGATCGCCTGCGGGCACGCGCCGACAGCGTTCGCCTGATCGATGCGCGCCAGCCGCGCTGGGGCGCCGCGGCCGAGCCGATCACGCTCGATCAGCCGGCGTCGAATCGCTCGCGCTGGGCGGCGCCGATGGCCGTCACCACCGGGCTGAGCGCGGTGCTGGCGCTCGCCGACTGACATTCGCTTCGCCGCGCGCGAGCCGCCGCCTCCGCCCGGAGGCGTGTGCTAACGTGCGGCGCCCATGCCTTCAGCCACCCACGTTTCGCTTCCGTCTTGCGCCTGGCGCGGGGCCTCGATGGGCATGGTGGTGACCGCACAGTGGATCGCGCTGCCGGCGGATCGGCCATGACGCTGGCGCACGGCTGGGCCCTCGGCGCTGCGCTGACACTGGCTGCAGCACTGGCCGCTTACCTCACGCTGCTACTGCCCCGCTTGTCGGCCTCCGCGGCCATCACGATTACAACCATCGGCGCGCTGGTGTTGTGCCTCGCCGCAGCCCTGCTGCCGGGCTTGCTGCCGACATTCACACCGCGACTCGGCGCCGTGTTGTTCGCTACAGGCGCCGCGCTCATCGCCGGCCATGCCGGTTGGTGGATCGGCCGTCGTGGCGCTTCCACTGCAAAGCGGCCTCCACAGTACATCGAGGACTTCGACGCCACCTTGCCCGTGCCCAGCTCGATGGCCGCCGCCGACCGACGAGTTGCTCCGCCCGCATCCACCTCATCGACCGATAACCCTCCGCCCGCCGCCGACCGCGCCACCCTCGGCCGCTACCGCATCGAGCGCCAGATCGGCCGCGGCGCGATGGGCGCGGTCTACGCCGGGCTCGATCCGCAGATCGGGCGCCGTGTCGCCATCAAGACCATGGCGCTCAGCCGCGAGTTCGAAGGCAGCGAGCTGACCGAAGCCCGCGCCCGTTTCTTTCGCGAGGCCGAAACAGCAGGCCGGCTGCAGCACCCCGACATCGTCACCATCTTCGATGCTGGCGAAGACCAGGACCTCGCCTTCATCGCGATGGAATTCGTCAAGGGGCGCGACTTGCTGCGCCACACGCTGCCCGGCCGCCTGTTGCCGCTGCCGACGGTGCTCGACACCGTCGCGCGCGTGGCGCAGGCGCTCGCCTACGCGCACAGCCAGGGCGTGGTCCACCGCGACATCAAGCCCGCCAACGTGATGATCGATCTGGCCTCGGGCACGGTGAAGGTCACCGATTTCGGCATCGCCCGCGTGGCCGATGCGAGCCGCACGCGGACCGGCATGGTGCTGGGCACGCCGTCGTTCATGTCGCCCGAGCAGATGGCCGGCAGCCGCGTCGATGGCCGCTCGGATCTTTATTCGCTCGGCGTGATGCTCTTCCAGTTGCTGACCGGCGCGCTGCCGCATCAATCGGAATCCATGGCCAAGCTGATGTACCAGATCGCCAATGTGCCGGCGGCCGACATCCGCACGCTGCGGCCCGACCTGCCCGAGGCGCTGGCCGTCATCGTCGCGCTCGCGCTCGAAAAACGCCCCGAGCTGCGCTATGCCGACGGCGAGCAGTTCGCGGCCGATCTACGCACTGTGCTTGCCTTGTGCGAACCGGCCGAGTCCGTCGGGTCGGGGCCGGACGCGCCGACCGGCGATGTCTCGGGCGGTGTCTCAGAAGTGCCAACGCCTGCTGAATCGACCGAGTTCGAGGCGACAACGAAGATTTCACGCCCCGATCCAAGGCACAATTCCGAGTCCTGACACGAGTCCCCGATGGCCGCTCAAGGTCTTGCGCACATGCCCGCCACCCCTCCGACCATGACCCTCGAGTTCTTCAGCGCCACCGACACCGGCCGCGCGCGCAACAACAACGAAGACTCCGTCGCGGTGGATGAACCCTCGGCGTTGGTCGTTCTGGCCGATGGCATGGGCGGCTACAACGCCGGTGAAGTGGCGAGCGGCATGGCCACCTCGTTCATCAAGACCGAACTCGGCCGCTGGCTGGCCGAAGCCTCCGAGAACGCGAGCGACACCGATGTGCGCCGCGCCATGGACATCTGCGTCGACAACGCCAACCGCGCGATCTTCAACGCCGCCAACTCGAATCCGCAATACGCCGGCATGGGCACGACGCTGGTCGTCGGCGTCTTCCGCGACGCGCGCCTGCTGATGGGCCACGTGGGCGACTCGCGCGCCTATCGCCTTCGTGGCGGGCGCATGGCGCAGATCACGCACGACCACTCTCTGCTGCAGGAGCAGATCGATTCCGGCCTCATCACGCAAGAGCAGGCGGCGTTTTCGGCCAACAAGAATCTTGTGACGCGCGCTGTGGGCGTGGAAGACACCGTGCTGCTCGAAACGCACCTGCACGATGTGTTACCAGGTGATACCTACCTGCTATGCTCCGACGGGCTTTCCGACATGCTCGACGACGACAGCATTTCACAGTTGTTGCAAACCGGCGACTCACTCTCCGAGCTGGCGGCGGCACTGGTGAACGCGGCCAACGACGCAGGCGGAAAGGATAATATCTCCGTGGTTCTGGCGCGCGTGCGTGGCCCTGCGGGCACGTCGCGTTCCTGGTGGCCGTTCCGGCGCTGAGCGCGGACGTCGCCCACTCCCTGATTCCCTTGGTTGGGTCCGGCCCCAGGCCCGACTTAGAAGAACGAGATTTGAGGTCACAAGCATGGGCAAACTGGTCGTATCGCTTGATGGTGTGGTGATCAAGGAAGTGCAGATCACCAAAGACAAGACCACGCTCGGCCGGCGCCCTTACAACGACATCGTGATCGACAACCTCGCCGTCAGCGGCGAGCACGCGGTCTTGCAGATGGTCGGTGCCGATGTGTTCATCGAAGACCTGAACAGCACCAACGGCACTTACATCAACGGCAAGGCGATCAAGAAGCAGCTGCTCAGCCACAACGACACGGTCGAGATCGGCAAGTACAAGATCAAGTTCCTCGTCGAAGACGGCACCGAGTACGAGAAGACGATGATCATGAAGCCCGGCACGCGGCCACCCGCGCCGCCGTCGCCGGGATATTCGCCCAATGTCGGCTTCGGTGCTTCCAACTTCGGCGGGCTCGGGCCCTCGACCGCGCCAGCTTCGATCCGCGTGCTCAACGGCGCCGCCGCCGGGCGCGAAGTGGTGCTCACCAAGGTGGTCACCACCGTCGGCAAGCCCGGCGTGCAGGTCGCCTCCATCACCAAGCGGCCGGGCGGCTATGTGCTCGCCCACGTCGAAGGCGCGGCGCAGCCCACCGTCAACGGCAACCCGCTGATCGGCGAAACCGTGCAGCTCAAGAACGGCGACGTGATCGAGCTGGCCGGCACGCAGATGCAGTTCATCCAAGGCTGACGCTGCTGCCGTAGCCGCCGGCTGTCGCGGCGCTTGTCGACATCCACGACCCGCGCATGATGGGGCGCCCCGGTCTCTGGCGCGTGTTGCGTTTGGCGCTCCTCGCCACACTCGTGCTCGGCCTCGCCGGCCACGCCGCCGGCCTCTGGCGGATCGGGTGGATCACTCGGCTCGACCTCACCATCGCCGACGCTCGGCTGATCGCGCTGATGCCGCGCACGCCGGATGCGCGCATCGTCATCGTCGATGTCGACGAAAAAAGCCTCGCCGAGATTGGCCGCTGGCCCTGGGGCCGTGACCGCATGGCCGCACTGGCCAACGCGCTTTTTGTGCGCCAGAAGGCGGCGGTCGTCGGTTTCGACATGTTGTTCCCCGAGCCGGACGCCAGCTCCGGCCTGCCGGCGCTGGCGCTCCTGGCGGCATCCGACCCGGTGCTTGCCGTGCATGTGGCGCCGCTGCTGGCCCAACCCGACCACGATGCGCTCTTTGCCCAGTCGCTGGCAGGCCGCGCTGCTGTGCTCGGCTACTACTTGACGAGCGACCGCGCCGGCCACCGCAGCGGCGTCTTGCCCGCGCCGGTGTTCGATGCCGCCGCTTTGCAGGGCAAGCCGGTTCGCTTCACGCAATTCGATGGTTATTCGGCCAATTTGCCGGTCTTCGCGGAAGCGGCGCCGGGGGCGGGCTTCTTCAACAACGTGCCTGATGCCGATGGCGTCGTGCGCAGCTTGCCGCTGATTGCCGAACTCGACGGCCGCCACTACGAATCGCTCGCGCTCGCGATGTTTCGGCGTTTCACCGGCGAGCCGGCCGTCGCGCTGCGGTTTCCATCGGCGTCGTGGCTGCCGGCGGGTTACGGCGCTGTCGAAAGCGTGGTGCTCATGCAAGACGGGGCGACGGTCTCGATTCCCGTCGACTCGCTGGTGCGTGTTCGGGTGCCGTACCGGGGCCGCGGCGGTCCGCAGGGCGGCTCGTTCGGGTATGTGTCGGCCGCCGATGTGCTCGGCGGGCGCCTGCCGGCGGGTCGTCTGGCGGGCAAGTTGGTGCTGGTCGGATCGACGGCGCCCGGCCTCTACGACCAGCGGTCCAGCCCGGTTGGCGAGGTGTTTCCGGGCGTCGAGGTGCATGCCAACCTGCTTTCGGGTTTGCTCGACGGGCGCCTGGCCGTCGAGCCCGACTGGGCGGCCGGCGCCGAAATCGCCCAGCTGCTCGTGCTCGCCGCGCTGATGACGGCGTTGCTCGGCCGCCAAGGCGCCGTGCGTGCGGTGATTGCCACGCCGCTGGCACTCGTCGCCGCAGTCGTGGCGCTCAACCTGTGGCTCTACGCTGCACACGGCTTGGCGTTGCCGCTGGCGTCGGCACTGCTGCTGATCACCATCGCGTATGCGGGCGGGACGGTCGGTGCTTATATTGTCGTCGGCCGAAGCCGGCGCTCACTTGCGCGCTTGTTCGGCACCTACGTGCCGCCAGAGCTGGTCGAAGAAATGGCGCGCGACCCGGCCAGATACGACATGCGTGCCGAAAACCGTGTGCTGACGGTGATGTTCTGCGACATGCGCAACTTCACCCGCGTCTCCGAGCTGCTTTCGCCAGAAGACGTGCGCGCCCTCGTCAACCGGTTTTTCTCGACCATGACTGCCGCTATCCGCAGCCACCGCGGCACGCTCGACAAATACATCGGCGACGCGATCATGGCCTTCTGGGGCGCGCCGGTGGACGATGCCGCGCATGCGGCGAACGCGGTTCACGCTGCGATGGAAATGGCTGCCCAGCTGCGCGCGCTCAACGCCGAGCTGGGCGAACGCGGCCTGCCGCAGATCGGCCTGGGCATCGGCCTCAACACCGGCCTGGTGTGCGTGGGCGACATGGGCTCCGATATTCGCCGCAGCTATACGGTGATGGGCGACTCGGTCAACCTCGCCTCGCGCATCGAGGCCCTGACCCGCCATTACGGCGTCGACGTGCTCGCCGGCGAGGCCACACGCGCCGCGACGGGCGACGCCGTGGCCTGGGTCGAGGTCGATCGCGTCCGTGTGAAGGGCAAACAACAGGCCGTGACCCTCTTCACGCCGGTGTCGGAAGCCGTCCGCAAAGCCCCTCGCTTTGAGGAAGAAACGAGACTTTGGCAGCTTGCGCTGGAAAGCGTCCGCCGTCAGCATTGGGATTCAGCTCAATCCGGGTTGGAATCCCTGCAAAACCGCTTTGCCGACTCGTCGTTCACCGGCCTCTACGATCAACTCCGCGCCCGCGTCGCGCGCTACCGCAGCGCGCCGCCGCCGCCCGATTGGGATGGCGCCCTCACGTTCGACACCAAATGAACCCGCTTCCCGCCACCCCACCCGCCCGCAGACGCCCCTTCCGGCCGGGGATTCCGGGATGAGGCTCCGCGTGCTCGGCTGCTCGGGGGCCATCGCAGCCGGCTGCAAGACCACCGCCTTTCTGGTCGACGACGACGTGCTGATCGACGCCGGCACCGGCGTCGGTGATTTGTCGCTCGACGCGCTCTCACGCATCGAGCACATCCTCATCAGCCATTCGCACCTGGACCACGTGCTCTCCATCGG
The DNA here is from genome assembly GCA_026224975.1 of Rhodoferax sp. Lineage (GTDB taxonomy): Bacteria > Pseudomonadota > Gammaproteobacteria > Burkholderiales > Burkholderiaceae_C > LMDS01. The sequence continues at coordinate 8,056 of JAMFRW010000099.1, forward strand.
CCTGCTCGCCGACAGCGTGCTGCGCCTGCGCCGTGCGCGCGGCGCCGGGCCGATCCAGGTGCACGCGCTGCCGCAAACGCTCGCCGCGCTGCGCAACCACATTTTCAACGGCGTCATCTGGCCCGATTTCACCCGCCTGCCCACCGCCGAAAACCCCGTGCTCGAGCTTGTGCCCTTCGCCATGGGCGACGTGCTCGAACTCGCCGGCAAGCGCATCGAAGTGCTGAGCGCCCTGCATACCGTGCCCGCCGTCGGCTTTGCCGTCGATGGCGGCGCGGCCGGCTGGTGGGTCTTCACCGGCGACACCGGCCCCAACCCTGCGCTCTGGC
>JAMFRW010000100.1 GCA_026224975.1 Rhodoferax sp.
AAGCGGCTGGCCGCCACGCCGCCCGCCGCGTTGGGCCGCATGATTGCTGAGCTGGCGACCCAGGTGACCAACGGCACGTTGAAGCTGCCCGTGGGCGGCGTGTTCGGCCTGGCCGAATCTGCCGCCGCCATGACGGCGGCCGAAGGGCTGGGGCGCACGGGCAAGGTGCTGCTGCGCGGCGCTTGAACCTTGCGATAACCCATCCATTCATCGAGACGCCATGCACACCCTCGCCACGATCGCTGTCGCCCTGCTGGGGCTGCTGCACGTCTACATCCTGGTGCTTGAAATGTTTCTCTGGACCAAGCCCCTGGGCCTCAAGGCCTTCAAGCTGAAGCCCGATTTCGCCGAGGCCACCAAGGTGCTGGCGGCCAACCAGGGCCTGTACAACGGCTTCCTGGCCGCAGGCCTGTTCTGGGGTCTGACGCAGGGCACAGCCGGCCGGCCGGTCGTGTTGTTCTTCATTGGCTGCGTCATCGTCGCCGGCGTCTACGGCGCGCTCACCTCCAGCCGCAAGATCCTCTTCGTGCAGGCCCTGCCGGGTGCCGTGGCATTGGCCCTGGTGTTGGCCGCTGGCTGACGCGGCATGCGCCAGGCCGCTCGATGAGCCCGGCGCCCGGCCCAAGGGCAGCTTCTGGCCGGCATGACCAGCTTGTTCAAGTCGCCGCGTGTCGTGCTCGGGGCTGGATCCACTTTCTCGCGTTTGATCTGATGGTGGGGCTCTCGTGCAGCGACGTGAGTGCGGGCGATCTCACCGCTTCAGGGCGTTGCGCTCCCAAGCGCAACTCGCCGACGCCGGCATCGACCCGGTTCGCGACACGCCGACCATGCAGGCCGAGACCGTGACGTGGCGCACGTTGGTCATGGAGCGCGGCATCAAGCCTGAGTGAGCTGGCCGCGCAGGATCTACGCGGCCAGCCCGGCCGCGCGGCCGAAGTAGTGGTCAGCGATCACCGGGTCGTCGGCCAGTTCGGCGGCCGGCCCCTGGTGCACGATGCGGCCCTGTTCCAGCACCGCGGCGCGGTGCGCAGTCTGCAGCGCGAGCTTGGCGTTCTGTTCGACCAGCAGGATCGTCAGGCCTTCGCGGTTGAGCTGCACAAGCGCCCTGAACACGTCCTTGATGATCACCGGCGCCAGGCCCAGGCTGGGCTCGTCGAGCATCAGCACCTTGGGTCGGCCCATCAGCGCGCGGCCAATTGCCAGCATCTGCTGCTGGCCGCCAGAGAGCGAGCCGGAGAGCTGGTTGCGGCGCTCCATCAGCACCGGGAACAAGGCATGAACGCGTTCCAGGTCGACAGCGCCGCTGCCGCGCACGCCGGCGGCCTGGCGGCCGAGCTGCAAGTTCTCGGCCACCGACAGAGGCGCGATCACGCGTCGGCCTTCGGGCACCTGGATGATGCCGGCGCGCGAGCGCAGGTGCGCGGCTTGGCGGCCCAGCGGCTCGCCTTCGAACAGGATCTCGCCGCTGGACGGCACTACGCCCGAGAGCGCGTTCACCAGGCTGGACTTGCCAGCGCCGTTCGGGCCGATGAGAGCGAAGATCTCGCCCTTCTTCACTGTCAGCTCGACGCTGCGCAGCGCCTGGATGCCGCGGTAGTGAACGTCGAGGTTGCGGACTTGCAGCATGCGCTCAGGCTCCCAGGTAAGCTTCGACGACCTTGGGGTCGCGGCCGACGGCGGCGGGCTCACCCTCGGCGATCAGCCGGCCCGAGGCCAGCACGTAGAGGTGCGAACACAGCGACATCACGAAGCGCATGTTGTGTTCGATCAGCAGCACCGCGACGCCATCCGCGGCGACTGTGCGGAAGATGCTGGCCAGGCTCGCAGCCTCGTTGTCGTTCATGCCGGCGACCGGTTCGTCGAGCAGCAGCAGCCGCGGGTTCGTCGCCAGCGCGCGCATCATCTCGATGCGGCGTTGGTGGCCGTACGACAGGCCGCCCGCGCGGTGCTCGGCGAGCGCCGTCATCTCGAAACGCTCGAGCAGTTCGAACGCGCGCTGCAGCAGCGCGCGCGACTCGGCGCGCGCCGCTGGCAGCCCCAGCAGATTGGCCCACAGGCCTGACTTCTCGTGACGGTGGAAGCCGACGACGACGTTGTCCAGTACCGAAGCATCCGGCACCAGCCGGATGTTCTGGAAGGTGCGCGCGACACCGGCGCGCGCCAGCGCAGGCGCGTCCTCGCGCGAAACGTCCTTGCCGTCGAGCAGCACCTCGCCCTTGGTCAGGTGCAGCAGCCCAGTGATCAGGTTGACGACCGTCGTCTTGCCGGCGCCGTTCGGACCGATCAGCCCGGTGACCTGGCCGGCCGGCACCTCGATGCTGATGCCGTCGACGGCCGGCACGCCGCCGAAGTGGCGTGCGACATTCCGGAGAACGAGCGTGGCGGTCATGAGTGGGCTCCGACTTTGAGACTGGCGTTTACCGGCTCCTTCATGGCCGACCCGGAAAGTGCGGCGCTCGCCGGTTGCGGCATGGCGGCGACCGGTGTGCGCCGCAGCCGGCGGTCGCGCAGCAAGCTGAGCAGCGTGTCTGCGACACCGCGCGGCAGGTAGATGATCACCAGCATCAGCAGGATGCCCTGCACCACATTGCGATAGTCGGCGAAGACGCGGAACAGCTCGGGCAGCGAAGTCAGAATCACCGTGCCGACCAGTGCGCCCCACACCGTGGTGCGGCCCCCGAGCACGACCATCGTCAACGCCGCCACCAGCATGCTGAAGCCAAACTCGTTCGGCGTGATCGCGTAGCTGCTGGTCGCCTGCAGTGCACCACCCAGGCCGGCGAGCGTGCCCGAGATGATGAACGCGATGCGGTGATAGTGCGGCACCGAGATCCCAAGCGAGACCGCCACGGTCTCGTCTTCACGGATCACATCCATCGCGCGGCCTACGCTGTAACGGCCCATCGCGACCAGCAGCAGGACCACCACCACAACGACCGCCAGGAGAGTGCCGGTGCCGGCAACCTTGGGAATGCCGCTGACGCCGAGCGCGCCGTTGGTCAGGCTGACCCAGTTCTGGGTTGCCGACAGCACGATCTGCACCAGCGCCAGCGTGGCCACCGCCTGGAACACGCCGCGCAGCCGCGACAGCGGCAACGCCAGCAGCCCGCTGCTCACCGTGCCCAGCAACGTGCCCGCGACGATCGCTGCGGCCGGCGCCCAGCCGGCCTTGGTGATGAGCAACGCGGTGCCGTAGGCGCCGAGCGCGGCGAACCCGGCGGTGCCGAGCGAAAACACACCGGCACGAAGCACCACGTACTGGCTCATCGCCAGCAGCGCATAAACCAGGATGTGGTCGAACAGCGACTGGTAGGTGAAGAAGAAATTCATCATGTGCGTTGCACCCGCATCGCGGCGGTGGCCTGGCCGAACAGGCCGGTGGGTCGAACCAGGATGACGATGAACAGGGCGATGAAGACGATCGCCTCCGCGACGCCCGACGACACGTAGGCGACGCTGAGCGTCTGCACGATACCGATCGCAAGGCCCGCGATCAGCGCGCCCGGGATGCTGCCCAGGCCGCCGAGGATGATGATCACGAACGCGCGCATCAGCAGTGGCTCGCCCATCCCGAAGTGCACCGAGTTGAAGACCAGCCCGATCAGAACGCCCGCCATGCCGGCAAGCGCGCCGGAGATCATGAAGACCTGCATGTTGACCGGCCCGGGGTTGATGCCCAACAGCCGCGAGGTCTGCTCCGAGTAAGCGACGCAACGGACATGCTGGCCGAATCGGGTGCGGTACAGGTACCACATGAGGCCGAAAACCATCGCCACCACCAGCCCCATGATGACGAGCTGCAGCAGCTGCACGCGCAGGCCGAACAGGTTGAAGACGACAATCGGGAAGGCATCGAACGGAAAGCGCATCACGGCCGTGTTGGAGGCCTTCTGGGCGATCGTCAGCAGCACCAGGTCGGCCCCGATCGACGAGACGATCGCCGAAAACTCCGGCGCGTTGCGTCGCCGCAGCGGCCGGAACGCGACCAGGTCCAGCGCCACCGACACCAGGCCGCCGGCCACCATCGCTACCAGCAGCGCGACATAGATTGGCGCTTCGAGCGCAGTGACCGTGTAGAGACCGGCGAAAGCCCCCCACATGAACACCGAGCCGTAGGCCATGTTCATGATGTGGTTCACGCCGAAGAGCAGCGTAAAGCCGAGCGCGAACAACGCATACACGCTGCCCACGACGACGCCATTGAGTAGTTGTTGCATCAGCATGGTGCGAAGACTAGGGAGGCCCCCCCGGACTGTATGTCCCCCGGGCACGTGACGAGGTTTCCAGGGGTCCCGCAACGTCGATGCGTCCCCTGCGACGGGGACAGACGCGTCGCAGGGGCTCAGGAACACTGGTGCCGTGAAAATCTGATGGCAGCCAACGGTCGATTGTTCAAAACACCCGTCGTTCTTCGCCGCACTGCAACGCCATGCCGAGCGCATCGTCTCGCCCGGCACCTGCCCTGACAACCCGGCCTGACACCGTGACATCTACCGACGCGAGCAAGCCCAACGCAGCGCCGCCGCTGACGCTGTTCGAAAAGATATGGCGGCGTCACGTCGTCCAGGAATCGGACGACGGCGCGGCGCTGCTGTATGTCGACCGGCAGCTCGTCTACGAAGTCACCAGCCCACAGGCCTTTGAAGGGCTGCGGCTGGCCGGACGTCAGCCGTGGCGCCGCGAGACGGTGCTGGCCACCGCGGACCACAATGTGCCGACCACCGCGCGCAGCGTCGGCATCAAAGACCCGATGTCGCGCGTGCAGGTCGAGCAGCTGACGATCAACTGCAAGGAATTCGGCATCACCGAGTTCGGCCTGCGCGACCGGCGCCAGGGCATCATCCACGTGATCGGCCCGGAACAGGGCGCCACGCTGCCCGGCATGACGGTCGTCGCCGGCGATTCGCACACCAGCACGCATGGCGCGTTCGGCGCGCTTGCGTTCGGTGTCGGCACCTCGGAGGTCGAGCATGTGCTGGCGACGCAGTGCCTGTCGCTGCGCAAGATGAAGCCGATGCTGGTGCGCGTCGACGGCGCGTTGCACCCCGGTGTCAGCGCGAAGGATCTGATCCTCGCGATCATCGGCCAGCTCGGCACGGACGGCGCGACCGGCTGCGCGATCGAGTTCGCCGGCACCGCGATCCGCGCGCTATCGATGGAAGCGCGCATGACCATCTGCAACATGGCGATCGAGGCCGGCGCGCGTGTCGGTCTGATCGGCGTCGACGACACCACCATCGACTATCTGAAGGACCGCCCGTTCTCGCCGCAAGGCGAGCACTGGGCGCAGGCCGTGGCCTACTGGCGCACGCTAACCAGCGACGCCGAGGCCCGTTTCGATCGCGTCGTGACCTGCGACGCCGGCGCGGTGCGTTCAATGGTGAGCTGGGGCACATCGCCGGAGATGGTCGCCGCGATCAATACGCTGGTGCCCGACCCGGCCCACGAGCCGGACCCGGTCAAGCGTGCCGGCATGCTCGAGGCGCTGCGCTACATGGACCTGGCGCCCGGCACGCCGATGCGCGCGATCCGGCCCGACAAGGTGTTCATCGGCTCGTGCACGAACGCGCGCATCGAGGACCTGCGCACCGCTGCCGCGGTGGTGCAGGGCCGGCACGTCGCGCCGTCGATCCGGCTCGCGCTCGTCGTGCCCGGCTCCGGCCTGGTGAAGGCGCAGGCCGAGCAGGAAGGACTGGACCGCATCTTCATCGCGGCCGGCTTCGAGTGGCGCGAGCCCGGTTGTTCGATGTGCCTGGGCATGAACGACGACCGCCTCGGCCCGGGCGAACGCTGCGCCTCGACCTCGAACCGCAACTTCGAGGGTCGCCAGGGTCCGGGCGGACGCACCCACCTCGTCAGCCCGGCGATGGCGGCCGCTGCAGCGATCGCCGGGCACTTCGTCGACGTCAGCGAGGGCTCGCACTGATGGACCACTTCGACACTCTGGACGGGCTGGTGGTGCCGATTGACCGTGCCAACGTCGACACTGACGCGATCATCCCGAAGCAGTTCATGAAGTCGATCCGCCGGACCGGCTTCGGCCCGAACCTGTTCGACGAGTGGCGCTATCTGGACCGTGGCGAACCGGGCCAGGACTGCGCCGCGCGCCCGCTCAATCCGGATTTCGCGTTGAACCAGCCGCGCTACCGCGAGGCGCAGATCGTGTTGGCGCGCGAGAACTTCGGCTGCGGTTCGAGCCGCGAACACGCACCCTGGGCGCTGCGCGACTACGGCATCAGGGCGCTGATCGCGCCGAGCTTCGCCGACATCTTCCACGGCAACTGCTTCAAGAACGCGATGCTGCCGATCGTGCTCGACGCCGCCACCGTCGAAGGCCTGTTTCGCGCCGTCGAGGCGACGCCTGGCTACTGTCTGCGCATCGACCTGCCGGCGCAGACCGTCGGCACTCCGGGCGGCACGACCATCCGGTTCGAGATCGACCCATTCCGCAAGCACTGCCTGCTGAACGGCCTGGACGACATCGCGCTGACGCTCGAACAGTCCGACGCGATTCGCGCGTACGAGCGCGTGCGCCGCAAGCAGGAGCCCTGGCTGTTCGCCTAGCGGCAAAAACGCGTCCCCTGCGACGGGGACAGACGTTGCGCGCCCGCATCGGGACACTCGCGCCATGCGTCTCCTCTCCACCGAAGCCTCCAGCTGCATCGCGGGCCCCGAGACCGCTGCGAGCGAACGGTTCGACCCGTTCGAGCCGAGCTACGTGAGCGACTCGTATGCGCAGCTGGCAGACCTGCGCGCCACCGAGCCGGTGTTCTTCTCGCCAGAGATCGGCTCCTGGGTCGTGACGCGCTTCGACACCGTCAAGGCGATCCTGCGTGACACCAAGCGCTACTCCGCGATGCTCGCGTCCGACCCGCTGACACTGCTGTGCCCGCGTGCGCGCCAGATCATCACCGATTCGGACTTCAACGTCCCGCCGCTGCTCGTCAACAACGACCCGCCCAGCCACCCGCACTACCGCGCGTTCTTCGGCGCGTCACTGCAGCGAGAGCGGCTGCAGGCGCTGCAACCCTTCATTCAGGCGACGGTCGACGAGTACGTCGAGCGCATCGCGGCCGGCCCGTCACCGGCCGACCTGGTCGCGGGGCTGACCTGGGACGTGCCGGCGCTGGTGCTGTTCCGCCTGCTCGGCGTACCGGCCGAAGACGTGCCCAAGGTCAAGCACTGGGCCTCGAGCCGCGTCGTGATGACCTGGGGCCGGCCGACCGACAGCGAGCAGATTCAGCTCGCCGGCGAGGCGGTCGAGTACTACCGCTACGCGATCGGCCTGGTGCGACGGAAGGCCGAGGCGCAGCTCGATGATTACCTCAGCGACCTGGTACGCGCACGCGCTGGCGACGACAGCAAGGCGACGCTGCACGAGATCTGCGCGACCGCCTTCAACCTGCTGTTCGCCGGGCACGAGACCACGTCCAGCGCGGCCGCGAACCTGTTCAAGGCGGTGCTGCCGCGGCGCGAACTGTGGGACGCGATCTGCCGCGGCACGCAGGCGCTCGCGCCGGTGGTGGAGGAAGGCCTGCGCTTCGATCCGCCGGTGCAGTCCTGGCGGCGCCAGACCAAGGAAGCGGTCGAACTCGACCGCGTGCAACTGCCGGCCGGTGCGCGGCTGCTGCTGATGTTCGCCGCGGCGAACCGCGACCCGACCCAGTTCCCCGAGCCCGACGAGTTCGTACCGGGCCGCCGCAACGTGATGCGGCACGTCGCGTTCGGCGCCGGTGCACACTTCTGCCTCGGCGCGCCGCTGGCGCGGCTCGAGGTCGAAGCGATGCTGGCGAGCGTCGCGCGCCGCCTGCCCGGCCTGACGCTGGTGCCGGACCAAGACTATTCGTACACCCCCAACACCTCGTTCCGCGCACTGCGCAAGCTGATGGTGTCCTGGTAACCCACGAAGGATTCGCGATGCACTTTTCCCGCCTGCCCGTCGACGACGAACTCGAGATCCGTTCGCTCTTCGCCCGCTACGGTCACCTGGCCGATGCCGGCGACCCGAACTTCGTCCAGCTCTTCACCGACGACGCGACATGGACCCGCCTCAACTCGCCGCCGGCCTCGATGGGCGGCTCCGGCCTGCCGCCCGAGACCATCCAAGGTCATGCTCGTCTGGGCGCGCTGATGGAAGACGTCATGAAGAAGAAGTTCAACCAGCGCATGCACCACCAGATGACCGACTTCTACGTCGTGCCCGGCGCCAACGCCAACGACGCGATGGGCCACGCCCGCGCGCTTATCACCGACTGGCGCGACGGCGCCGGCAAGATCGCGATGTTCGGCAAATATGACGTACGGTTTCGCCGCACGCCGATCGGCTGGCGCATCAGCGACGTCAAGGTGCGCGTGCTGCCGAGCCAGGAATGAACCGATGTCCGCCACCATCGCCTTCCCCGACGCTCCGGTCCTCGACGAGGACCCGTTCTCCGACGAAAACATCACCGACCCGTATCCGTTGTTCGCCCGCATGCGCGAGATGGGGCCCGCGGTCTTCGTCAAGCCGCACGGCTACTATGCCGTCGGCCGCCACGCCGAGGCCGGCATCGTCGCGAGCGACTACCAGCGCTTCTCGGTCGCCGGTGGCGTCGGCATGAGCGACATCCGCAAACCCGGCGCCTGGCGCGCGCGCAGCCCGATCACCGAGATCGACCCGCCCGAACACACGCAGGTGCGGGCGGCGCTGCAGAAGATCCTCTCGCCGCTCGTCGTCAAGGGCTGGAAGGAGAAGTTCGCGCAGCGCGCCGAGGAGATCGCCGAAGAGGCGGTCGCGCGAGGCACGGTGGATGGCGTGGCCGACATCACCGAGGCCTACGTGCTCGATGTGTTCCCGGCCGTGCTCGGCATCGACGTGCCGCCGGAGCGGATCAAGCTGACCGGCGAACTCAACTTCAACCAGCTCGGCCCGAACAACGCGCGCGTCGCGCGCGCGCTCGAGCACGCCGCGCCGATCATGGACTGGTACCAGCAGGTGCTGCAACGCGAGTACATGCTACCGGGTGGTTTCGGCGAGAAGATCTACGAGGGCGAGGATTCGGGTGCATTCGAAAAAGGCACCGCACCGCTGCACGTGCGCTCGTTCTTCCGCGCCGGTGTCGACACCACGATGGCCGGCATCGGCTCGACGCTGAAGCTGCTGTCAGAGCACCCCGAACAGCTGGCGATGGTGAAGGCCAACCCGGCCCTGCTGAAGGGCGCGTTCGAGGAAGCGCTGCGGCTCGAGTCGCCGGCACAGGTGATGTTCCGGGTTACGACCGGCGAGGTCGAACTGAGCGGTGTGCGCCTGCGCACCGACACCAAAGTCGGCTACCACATGGGCGCCGCGAACCGCGACCCGCGCCAGTGGGCCGACCCGGACCGCTTCGACCTGACGCGCCAGACCGCCGGCGTGCATCGCTCGTTCGGCGTCGGCGCGCACGTGTGTATCGGCCAGATGATCTCGCGCCTCGAGGCCGAGAGCATCCTCGGCGCGCTGATCCGCCGCGTGAAGCGCATCGAGCCCGCCGGCACGGCGCGCTGGCGCCTGGTCAACACGCTGCGCACGCTGGACGTGCTGCCGCTGCACTTGGTCAAAGAGTAACCCCCACAACAACAAGCAGACAGGAGACAACATGACAATGCATCGCAGAACCATCCTCGCCGGGGCAGCTCTTCTGGGCGCCAACGGCCTGGCCTTCGCGCAGGGCAAGGAGATCCCGGTCGGGGTTTTCAACTCGCTGACCGGAACCTACGCCTATGGCGGCGTGCCGATCCAGAACGCCATGAAGCTGGCACTCGAACAGGCCAACGCTGCGGGCCTGCCGGGCGGCAACAAGTTCAAGGTATTCGAGGCCGACGAAGCCGGCGACAAGGGCCAGGCCATCAACATCGTGAATCAGTTCGCGCGCCGCGACAACGTGATGCTGATCCTGGGGCCGACAGTCAGCGCCCTCGCGCTGGCCGCCGGACCGGTTGCCAACGAGTTGAAGGTTCCGATGCTGGCGATCGGCAGCTCGCCGGGCATCCCTGCCATCGGACCGTGGACCTTCAAGATCCAAGCCACGCCGGTGGACATCATGGGCTTCCTCGGCAAGCTGGCGGTCGAGTCGCTGGGCGTGCGCAACATCATCCTGCTGCACGACCAGAGCAACGACGGCTTCGTCCTTCAGAAGACCGCGGTGGCCGACTACCTGACCAAGGCAGGCACGAAGATCGTAATCGACGAACAATTCATCTCGTCCGATTCCAACTTCCTCGCGCTCGCGACCAAGGTCGCGAGCACGCCGACCGACGCGATCTTCATCGCTGCACCGGCCGAGCTCGCTGCCAACCTGATCCTGCAGATCCGCCAGGCCGGGCTGGACCCGAAGGTGAAGTTCATTGGGCCGTCCACGCTGGGCTCCGCAAACTTCATCAAGACAGGCGGCAAAGCCGTGGAAGGCACCTACGTGGTCTCCGACTATTCGGCGACGAGCCCGACGCCGATGAACCAGGCCTTCGAGAAGGCCTACCAGGCCAAGTACGGCAGCCTGCCCGACAACTGGGCCGGCATGGGCTATGCGCTCGGCCAGGTGGCGGTGCAAGCGGTGAAGAACGCGGGCCCGACACCGGATCGCACCAAGATCCGCGACGAACTCGCCAAGCTCAACAAGGTGCCGGTGGTGCTGGGCAACGGCACCTGGAGCGTCGATGCCGGGCGCAATCCAAGCTATGGGGGCGTGTTGCTGCAGGTGAAGAACGGGACTTTCGTCGCGGTGCAGTGACGCCGCGCTGACACCTCTCACTCCGGGAGAGGTCCGGGGAGAGGGCAGCGAACAGTCGCCCCTCGGGTCGGCGGCGGTTGCCGCGTCAAAACGGGCGATTGTCCGCGGCCTCAGGCCGTCATCCCACCATCCACGTTGTAGACCCCGCCCGTCACGATGCTCGCCAACGGCGACAGCAGCCAGAACACCAGGTTCGCGACCTCGTCCGCCGTCGCCGCACGTCCCAGCGGCTGGTTCGCGAAGTGCTGCTTCAGCGCCCGCTCCACCTCGTCCTCGGTCCGCCCATCGATGCGGAAGGTGCTGCGCAACAGCGGCGTGTCGATCGGCCCCGGGCAGATCGCGTTGATGCGGATCTTGTGCGGCGCGAACTCAAGCGCGGCCTGCTGCGTCATGCGGATCACCGCCGCCTTCGACGCACCGTAGACACCGAGCCCGGCATCAGCGCGGCTGCTGCGCTGGCCCGAGACGGACGAGGTGTTGACGATGCTGCCGCCACCCTGCGCCCGCATGATGCGGCCGACCGCCTGCATGCCGAGCAGCATGCCCCGCACGTTGACGGCGAAGATGCGGTCGAAGTCCGCCATCTTGAAATCGAGCAGCGACGACTGCGGCCCGACGATCGCGGCGTTGTTGTGGAACAGGTCGATGCGACCCCATTGTTTGACCGTCGCGTCGGCATAACGCTGCACGTCGGCTTCCAGGGCCACGTCGGCCTGCAGCGCAAGGACCTGCGAGCTGTTCAGTTGCTTCGCCGCTCGCTCCAGCGCCGGCGCGTCGCGGTCGACGATCGCGACCTTCGCACCGGCCGCGAGCAGCTGACCAGCCAGCGCCAGACCGACGCCGCTGGCACCGCCGGTGACAACGGCCACCTGGTTGTCGAATGCGGCGCTCATTGCAGCGTCACCGGCTGTGCGTCGGGGCCGCGGAACACGAACGCGGGGCTGAAGTGCGGTTTGAATTCCGCGGTCCGCGAGTGCGGCGACGCGGCAAGATAGGGGCAACCGAGTTCAGCGTTCATGAGTGTCTCCAGGCTGGTTGTGGTTTCAGATCAGCGCACGAGGAGGTGCTGCGCCCGGCCATAGAAGGGATAGTCGATGCCGGCGCGCTCGTTGCGTCCGTAGGGCGTCGTCAAGGCGAGATTGCGCTCGAACGCGCGCAGCGCTGCCAGACGCGGCTCCAGCTTGCGGGCGCTGGCCAGTCCCAGCCCGCCGGCGGCGCCGGTGATGAGTGCGATGCGCATGAGGTCGCTTGCTCTATCGATCCGGGTGGGCATCCACCCAGCACTGCACCAGCGGTTCGCTGATGTACGCGCTCGTGGTCTGGCCGCCATCGACGGCCAGCACCTGGCCGGTGACGAAGCCGGCGTCGTCGCTGCACAGAAAGGCCGCGGCGCCGGCGATTTCTTCCGGCTTGCCGGGCCGCCCCATCGGTGTGGCGCCGACGATGGTGGCGTAGAAGCGCGCCGTGTTCAGCCGCCCTTCGGTCTGCGGCGTGGTGATGATGCCCGGGGCGATGGCGTTGACGCGAAAGCCCTGGTCGGCATAGTCGGCGGCCAGGTTGCGCGTGAGGCCGATCACGCCGGCCTTGGCCATTGAATAGACAGCCTGGCGGCGGTAACCGATCAGGCCCAGCGTAGAAGCAATGTTCAAGACCACGCCTTTGGATTTCAGCAACGCCGGGAAGGCGGCGCGCGTCACCATGAAGGTCGCCTTCTGGTTGATGTCGGCCCACTTCTGATAGTCGACGTCGGTGGTCTCGGGGAACGCCGGGCAGTTGCCCAGCCCGGCGTTGTTCACGAGCACGCGGATGCCGTCGTAGTGGCGCAGGCATTCGTCGGCGATGGCCTGCGGCGCACCCGGCGCCGTCACGTCGATCGCGAACGTGCAGAAGGTCTCCGAGCGCGGCAGCGCAGCCAAGGCATCGGCGTTGATGTCGACGGCCAGCACCCGCGCGCCCTCCTCGTGCAGCCGCAGCGCGATGGCGCGGCCGATGCCGGAGGCGGCGGCCGTGACGATGGTGGCGCGGCCAGCGAAGCGCTTCATGCGACCTCCCGGATGTCGTAGAGCGGCCCTTGCGACTCGCGCGCGCGAGTGCCGATCGCAACCATGTCGTTCAACCACAGCAGCGCCAGCGCCGGGGTCTCGAACTGCACCAGCACACGGAAGCAGTCGGCGCCGCGCGGCAGTGGCTCGCGATTCACGATCTTGCGCATGATCTCAGGGCCTTGATGCTGAAGAGCGGCTTCAGCGCGATCGGCGTCATGCGGCCTGCGGATCAGTCGTGGCGCTTGCGTACATCCTTGATCAACTCGAGGAGCGCGACGGGCACGTCGCGGCCCTCGACCTTGGCCTTGGCCTTGGCGTCTTCCCACAGCTTCAAGTGGGCGTAGCCCTTCTCGGTGTAGCGGTTCCACTGCTTGTCCAGCGGCGTCGTGATCTCCAGGCGAACACCGGCCGGGTCGTGGAAGTAGATCGAAAGGATCAGGCCGTCGTGGTCGGTCGGGCCGATCACGTCGACGCCTTGCGACGTGAGCCATTCGTACCAGCGCAGCACCTCGGCGCGGTCCTTCGCCTCCAGCGCGATGTGATTGAAGACGTCGTAGGCCGGGTGGCTGGACTTGGCCGGTGCCGGCACGCCGGGCGCCTCGAAGAACGCCAGCGTCGAGCCATCCGCCATGCGGAAGAAGATGTGGAAGTACGGGATCTTCTCGCCGGTCGACGGCACGCTGTCGTCCAGCACCGTGCTCGCGATCTCCATACCCATGATGCGGGTGTAGAAATCGGTGGTCTCGGCGGCATCGGGCGTGACCCAGGCCGCGTGGTTCAGCATCATCGGCGTCAGGCCGGGGTTGGGCGTGAGGCCTGCGCCGGACTTGGCGACGGCACTGGGCGGGGACTGTGGCATGGTGTTCTCCATTGACTGCGGTGGGAGTTGGTGCGGGTTCAGGAACGCATTCAGAGCTGCGGATTGGCGATCCGCACGACGATGCCGTCCAGCGCCGCGTTCATGACGATCTGACAGGACAGCCGGCTACCCGGCTCGCGTGGTGCAGCCGTGTAGTCCAGCATCTGGGTCTCGGTCTCGCTCGGCGGCGGCAATTGCTCGCCGAACGGTGCCTCGACGATGACGTGGCAGGTGGCGCAGCTCATCACACCACCGCAATCGCCGACGATGCCTTCGATGTCGTGGCCGGTGGCGGCCATCATCAGGTTCTGGCCGTCGGCCACGTCGGCTTCGCTGCGCTCGCCGTTCGGATGGATGTAGATGACGCGTGACATGGGGTGACTGTCGGTGAACTACGCGGACACGTCAGTCCCCTCCGCGGGGACGTCGCGCGCCTGGCGCTTGTCCCTTGTCACGGGGACAGACGCTGTGGGGCCGCTGCCTATAGTCGGTTCGCAGCATTCCCCAAAGGCCTCCTCATGATCGAAACCGACGTCGTCGCCATCGGCAGTGGCGCCGCTGGCCTCACGGCCGCTATCACGGCGCGCCAGCTCGGACTGGAAGCACTCGTCGTCGAGAAGACGGCGCTGTTCGGCGGCACCACCGCCTACTCCGGCGGCGCGCCCTGGATTCCGTGCAACCACGTGATGAAGCAGATCGGCCTGGACGACAGCCGTGCCGCAGCCGAGACCTATCTGCACGCCGTGCTCGGCGAGGCCTACGACAACGAGTTGGTCGCGAGCTATCTCGACAACGCGGCCGCGATGCTGCAGTTCATGGAGCGTCACTCCGCGGTGCGCTTCAAGCCCTTCCAGCTGCCCGACTACGAATCCGACCTGCCCGGCGCCGCGAAGAGCCGTTCGCTGTTGACGCAGGAGTTCGACGGCCGGCTGCTCGGCCCGCGCCTGGCCGATCTGCGCATGCCGCTGCCGCAGCTGATGCTGTTCGGCAGCATGCAGATCGAAGGTGCCGACATCCACCCGATGCGCCACGCATTGAAGACCTGGGCCGGCTTCAAGCACACGGCCAAGGTCATGCGCCGCTTCGTGTTCGACAAGATTCGCCACGGCCGCGGCACCCGCCTCGTCAACGGCAATGCGCTCGCCGCACGCCTGTTTCATTCGGCCGTGCAGGCCGGCGTGACGCTGTGGAGGAACACGCCGGCGATCGAGCTGATTGTCGAGAACGGCGGCGTGCGGGGCGTGATCGTTGAACGCGACGGCCAGCGCATCGAGGTCCGCGCGCGCCTCGGCGTGCTGCTCGCCACCGGCGGCTACGGCGCCAACGCGCAGTGGCGCGCCAAGTACATCCCATTCGCCGAGCATCACCACTCGCTGCAGCCCGATGGCAATGTCGGCGACGGCATCCGGTTGGGCCTCGCGGCCGGCGCGGTGCACGATCCCGCGCACGCCGGCGACTGCATCTGGACGCCGGTGTCCGTGCTGCGACAACCCGATGGCAGCATCGTCAAGTACCCGCACATCTTCATCGACCGCGCGATGCCGGGCTGCATCGTCGTCGGACCCGATGGCCGGCGCTTCGTCAACGAGGGCACGTCGTACCAGACCTTCGTCGGCACGATGCATCGCCTGAGCATCACGACTGCGCACTTGATCGCTGACCGCAGCTTCTTGCGTACCTACGGCCTGGGTCTGGCACGGCCTGCGCCGTTCAGCCCGGCCGCGCTGATCCGGGCCGGCTACCTGATCGAGGCGCCCACGCTCGACGAACTGGCCCGCCGCATCGGCGTGGTGCCTGCACGCCTGCAAGCGACCGTGATCGAGTTCAACGAGGGCGCGACGCGCGGCGAGGACCCGGAGTTCGGCAAGGGCACCGACGCCCATTCGCGATTCCGCGGTGACCAGACGCATCGGCCGAACCCGAGCATCGCGCCGATCGGCGACGGCCCCTACTACGCGATCGCGATCCACCCGGGCGACCTCAGCACCGTCGGCGGGCTGGAGACCAACGGCCGCGCCCAGGTGCTCGACGCGACGGGCTGGCCGATCCGGGGGCTCTACGCCGCCGGCCTCGACATGAACTCGATGATGCGCGGCCGCTATCCCGGCGGCGGCAGCAGCATTGGCCCCGCGATGACCTTCGGTTACATCGCCGCACGCGAGATGGCCAAGGCCAGCGCCAAGGTCGACCCGCGCCAACTGGCCGAACGCCACTGAACCTCCTGCAGAAAGAGTCCCGATGAAGAACCTGTTCGACCTGCGCGACGAGCGCATCCTCATCACCGGCGCCGGTGGCTCGATCGGCGGCGCCACTGCACGCGTCTGCGCGGCGCTCGGCGCCGATCTGTTCATCGCCGACCTGACGGCGCCCACCGAACTCGGCACTGAGCTGAAGGCGCACGCTGCGGCGCTCGACAACACGAAGCGCGACGACGTCAACGCGCTGGTCAAGGACATCGGCCACATCGACGCGCTGATCGACGCCAGCGGGTACTACGTCAAGGGCGACTGGATCGACGGCGGCGATGACTGGGATGAGCTGTTCGCGCGCACGATGGCGATCAACGTGCGCGGCCCGATGAACCTGGTTCGCGCGGTGCTGCCGCAGATGCGCGCGCGCGGCAGCGGCCGCATCGTGCTGACCGGTTCGATGTCGGCGCGCAATGCCGGCTCCACCCTTGCCCTCGAACCCGCCTATGCCGCCTCCAAGGGCGCGCTGCACACGCTGGTGCGCTACTTCGCGCGCCAGGTCGCGGCCGAGGGCGTGATCGTCAACGGCGTCTCGCCGGGCCCGATCCTCACGCCGCTGCTGGTCTCGGCGAAGCAGCCGTTCGACCTCGAAAGCTACCCGATGAAGCGTTTCGGCCAACCCGAGGAGATCGGCTGGCCGGCGGCCTTCCTGGCCTCGCGCGGCGCGAGCTTCACGACCGGCGCGGTGCTGGACGTCAACGGCGGCATGTGCTTCTCCTGAGCGAGGCGGTGAGATGAGTGAGCTCGATGTCCTGTGGGCGCCGGTGCCGATCGTGAGTCAAGGAATCAGGACGACTGAGCCGGTGGTCCGGCCGGCTTCGACGGCCCGATGGGCCTCGGCGGCGTCCTGCAACGGGAAGGCCGCGAAGATCTCGACCTTCATCTGGCCGCGGCGCACCAGCTCGAAAAGCTCGTCGCAGGCCGACTGCCGCGTCGACGACGTGTTCGCATGCCAGCCGAAGCCGGGGCGGTGCAACACGAGGCAGCCCTTCTGCGCCAGCAGGACCAGCGGAAATGCCGGCACCGGGCCCGAGGCATTGCCGTAGTTGACGAGCGCACCGAAGGGCCGGACGACATCGAACGAACGCACGAACGTGTCCTTGCCGACCCCGTCGAACACCGCGGCCACGCCGTCGGGCGCCAGCCTGCGCGTCTCGGCAACGAAGTCGTCCTGCCGGTACAGGATGGTGTGGTCGCAGCCACGAGCGCGCGCGAACTCGGCCTTGGCGGCCGAGCCGACCGTGCCGATCACGGTCGCGCCGAGCGCGTGGCACCACTGCGCCAGCAGGCTGCCGACGCCGCTCGCGGCGGCATGGATCAACACCGCATCGCCGGGACTGGGGCGATAGCAGCGGTGGACGATGACGGAAGCGGTGAGGCCCTTGAGCAGCATCGCCGCGACCTGCCGATCGCTGATGTCGTTCGGCAACCGCACCAGGCAGTCGGCAGGCAGGTTGCGCTGCTGCACATAGGCGCCGGTGTTTTCGAAGAAGAGTCCGCCGGTACCGGCATAGGCCACGCGCTCGCCGACGCGCCAGTCAGTCACGTCTGCGCCCACGCTCTCGATCACGCCGGCGGCTTCGTTGCCGAGTGTGATCGGGAAGGTCAGCGCACCGGTGACGTAGAAGCCACCGCTGCGCACGTTGATGTCCGAGAAGTTGAGCCCGATCGCGGTATGCCGGACGCGCACTTCGGTCGGCCTCGGCGCGGGCAGGTCGACGTCGGTCCATTCGAGGACCTCGGGTCCGCCATTTGCGTGGATGTGTATGGCCTTCAATGGCGCTCCTGCTGACAATCGGGCTTGCAGTGTCGAAGATTGGCCCGCGCCCGTCGGCCCCCTCGCAGGGGACGTGCGGTGCGATGATGCCGCGCCAAGGGCCACCGGAGCCCCCATGAACATCCAGCGCCAGCGAGCTGCTGTGCGCGACCTGGCAGGTGGCCACGCACCTCGCTGAACGGCCAACCGGGGTCCGGCCGCGCACGCGCGCCGAGGGGAATGCGGTGCGGGTGGACGGCGGCGAAACACCGCCGCACGACGCCGCCGCCAGCAAGGTGTATTCGGGCGAACTGATGGAGCGTTTCGGCGAGGCCGCGCTCGACATCCTGGGCATGGCGGGCACGCTGGATGAAGGCAGCCCGGGCGGCGACCGGGCGCTGGCCTTCGCAGTGGCTGGGCTGCCCGGCGACTTCCAGATGGAGTTTACGACCCGCAGCACGGTGCAGTCGCTGCTGCCGTTTGCCGGCGGCCCCGCGCCTGCACCTGGACCGCGACGGCAAGCGCATCGGCGTGTTGCTGCCCGGCCAGCCGGGCTACGACGAAGCGGCCTCAGGCACGGCAGCTTCAAATGGTATAACCGTTATAGCCCAACCCCGACGCCGACCGAACCATGACCGCCCCGACCTCCCCCACGCTGCGCGACCTGCTGGCCCCGGGCGCGGGTGTGCTGATCCCCGGCGCGGCCAACGCACTGGCCGCACATTTCGTGCAGAGCAGCGGCTTCCCCATCGTGTACCTCACCGGCGCCGGCATCGCCAACTCGTGGCTGGGCGCACCCGACATGGGCCTGACCACGGCGACCGAGGTGGCGGCGCACATCAGCGCCTGCCGCGAGGCGGTGGACATCCCCATCGTGGCCGACGGCGACACCGGTTTCGGCAATGCGCTGAACCTGGTGCGCACGGTGCGCCTGTTCGAACGCGCCGGCGCCGGCGCCATCCAGCTCGAAGACCAGGTCTTCCCCACACGCTGCGGGCACTTCGAGGGCAAGGCCGTGATCCCGGTGGCGGAGATGGTGAACAAGGTCAAGGCGGCCGTCGATGGGCGCCGGAGAAGCGACTTCCTGGTCATCGCCCGCACCGACGCGCGCGCCGTGGAAGGCTTCGACGCCGCCATCGAACGTGCCGCCGCCTACCGCGAGGCCGGCGCCGACGTGCTGTTTGTCGAAGCGCCGGCCAGCGAAGAAGAACTGAGCGCGATCCCACAGCGCCTGCCCGGTGCCCACCTGTGCAACATCGTGCACGGCGGCAAGACGCCGATGCTGCCGCGCGAGACGCTGGCGCAGATGGGCTTCGCCGGCATCCTGTACGCCAACGCCGCGCTGCAAGCCGCCATGCTGGCGATGCAGAAGACGCTGGCGCACCTGGCCAGGCAGGGCTCGCTGCACGGCATCGAAGACAGCCTCATCGGCTTTGGCGAACGCCAGGCCGCCGTGGACTTTGCCCATTGGTCGGCGCTCGAGCGGCGTTATGCCGAGCCGTGATCCAACCCAGCCCTTTCAAGGCGAACTGCCCATGACCCAAGACCTCAGCGCCGCGCTGCGCGACCAGATCCTCGCGCTGGAAACCGAGCGCTACGCCGCGATGCTGGTGCCCGACATCGCCCGCCTCAACGAGCTGATCGCCGACGGCGTGGTGCACATCCATATCAACGCGCTGGTCGAGAGCAAGGACGTGTTCATCGCCTCGCTGGCCGAGGGCCGGCGCCGCTAGGTGAAGATCGCGCCGCTGAACCAGGTGGCGCGCGGCTGGGGCGACCTGTTCATCGTCACCGGCGAGACCGACATCGCCTATGTCACGCGCGGCCAGACCTTCGACGTGCGCATCGCCAGCACCTCGGTGTGGCGGCGCGACGGCACGACGCTGTGTCTGGTGTCCTGGCACTCTTCCAAGGGATGCGCTTCATGGCCACACCGCGGAGGGTTCTGATCACCGGCGCCGCCAGCGGCATCGGCCTGGCCATCGCACGTGCCTTTGCCGCGCAAGGGCATCGGCTGCTGCTGGCCGATGTCAACGACAGCGTGCACCAGGTGGCGCGCGATCTGGCAACCGACGCGTCCGGCCACACGGTGGACCTGGCCGACGCGGCGCAGCTGGCGGCCCTGGCCCGGCACGCCACGTCCACGCTGGGCGGCGTGGACGTGCTGGTCAACAATGCCGGCATCTCGCCCAAGCGCCTGGGCCTGCCGGCCAAGGCCACCGAGATCGACCTGGCCGAATGGGAGCGCGTGCTGCGCATCAACCTCACCGCACCTTTCTTGCTGTGCGCCGCGCTGATCCCCGGCATGCAGGCGCAGCGCTTCGGCCGCATCGTCGACATCGCCTCGCGCGCCGGCCGCACCTACGTGCCGCCGGCCGGGTCGCACTACGCAGCCTCCAAGGCCGGGCTGATCGGCCTGACCCGGCACCTGGCCGGTGAGTGGGCCGCCGCCGGCATCACCGCCAACTGCCTCACACCGGGCCGCGTCGACACGCCGCTGGCCAACCAGTCGGCCGCGGTGGTGCAGCAGGCGGCGGTGGCAGCGATATCGGTGCGGCGTGCCGGCACGCCCGACGAGATCGCCGCCGCCGCGCTGTACCTGGCTTCCGACGCCGCGGCTTACGTCACCGGCATCTGCCTGGACGTGAACGGCGGCGCCTTCATGTCCTGATGAACCCCTGTGGATCGACGATGACCACCGCTTCTGAAGCCAAAGGCCCGCTGCACGGCGTGAGCGTGGTCGAGATGGCTGGCCTGGGCCCGGCGCCTTTCTGCGGCATGCTGGTGGCCGACATGGGCGCCGAGGTCATCCGCGTCGACCGCCTGGGCGACGCCGACCTGGGCATCAAGCGCGACCCACGCTTCGACATCGCCAGCCGCGGCAAACGTTCGGTGGCCATCGACATCAAGTGTGCCGCCGGCCGTGACGCGGTGCTGCGGCTGGTGGAGCAGGCCGACGTGTGGATCGAAGGCTTCCGCTCCGGCGTGATGGAGCGCCTGGGCCTCGGCCCCGAGCCGTGCCTGGCGCTGAACCCGGGGCTGATCTTCGGCCGCATCACCGGCTGGGGCCAGCAGGGGCCGCTTGCGCAGGCAGCCGGGCACGACCTGAACTACATCGCCCTCACCGGCGCGCTGGAGGCCATCGGCGAAGCCGGCCGGCCCCCGGTGGCGCCGCTCAACCTGGTGGGCGACTTCGGCGGCGGTTCGATGTACCTGGCCTTCGGCATCGCCAGCGCGCTGGTCGAACGCGCACGTTCGGGCCGCGGTCTGGTCATCGACGCCGCCATCATCGACGGCGTCAGCAGCCTGCTGGCCGGCATCCACGGCCAGCTGGTGGCACCTGGCAAGCGCAACGCGGTGATCACGTGGTGCGCGGGGCGGCGCCATGGAACACGGTTACGAGACGGCCGACGCGCGTTACGTCAGCATCTGCGCCATCGAACAGCGTTTCTACGCCGAACTGCTGTCCAAGCTGGGGCTGGACCCGACCACGCTGCCCGACCGCATGAACCGCCAGCACTGGCCGGCGCTGCGCAGCACCTTTGCGGGCATCTTCATGGGCCGCACGCAGACAATGGACGGCGCTGCTGGAAGGCAGCGACGCCTGCTACGCGCCGGTGCTGAGCCTGGCCGAAATGGGCCGGCATTCCGCAGCCGGCCCCCGCGCCGCGGCTCAGCCGCACCCCGGGCGCCATCCAGGGCGAGTGCGTGGCGCGCGCCGGGCAGCACAGCGCCGAGGTGCTGCACGACTGGGGCTTCGAGCCGCAGGAGATCGCCACGCTGCAGGGCGACCACGTGGTGGGCTGAGAAGCCAGCCGCACCTGGCGGGCCGCATCACGCCGGCAGCGTCAGCACCGCCTTGCCGACCTGGCGCCGCTCTTCCAAGGCTGCGTGCGCGGCTTCCACGTCGTCCAGCGTGTAGCGGCCGGCGATGTCCAGTTTGAGACTGCCGTCCATCAGGCCGCCAAACACCGCCGCCGCACGCCGCCGTGTGGTGGTGGCGTCGGTCAGGTGGTCGGCCAGGCGCGGGCGGGTCAGGAACAGCGAGCCGGCCTCGCCCAGTTCCAGCGGGTCGAGGTCGTTCAGCGCGCCGGACACCGCACCGTAGTTCACCACCAGGCCACGCATCCGCGTTGCGCGCAGACTTTGCCGCAAGGTGTCGCGGCCGATGGCATCGAAGACCACGTCGGCGCCCTGCCCCGCGGTGAGCTCGCGCACCGCATCGGCAAAGCCCTCGTAGCCGAGCACGTGGTCGGCGCCACAAGCGCGTGCGACCGCAGCTTTCTCGGCGCTGCTGGTGGTGGCCAGCACCGTCGCGCCCAGGCGTTTGGCAAACTGCACCAGCAACTGGCCGATCACACCCGACGCGGCGTGCACCAGGCAGGCCTTGCCCGGCGCCAGCGCGGCCACGTCGTGCGCCAGGTAGTGGGCGGTGCAGCCGGGAAACATCGCGGCGGCGGCGCGGTCCAGCGCCAGGGCTTCGGGCACCGGCGCCAGGCGCGCCGCCGGCACGGCGGCGAACTCGGCATAACTGCCCCAGGACAGGCACCAGGCCACGCGGTCGCCCGAGTGCAGGCCACTCACATCGGCGCCCAGCCCCACCACCTCGCCCGCGCCTTCCATGCCCAGCGTGCAGGGCAGGCGCACGGGATAGGTGCGCGACTGCGCGTACTTGCCCTGCCGCGTGTGCACGTCCATGAAGTTGATGCCGGCATGGCGCACGCGCACCAGCACCTCGCCCAAGCCCGGCCGCGGGAGATCGGTTTCGCAGCGCTGAAGGACCTCGGGCCCGCCGTAACGTTGGATGCGGATGCTCTTCACGCGCCTACCCTGGTTTTGACGGGGTCGTCATCTTAGCAAACAATGGTCTAACCAATACTCCAGCAGGGCAGCATGCGATTCAAGGACCAGGTTGTCATCGTCACCGGCGCGGCCCATGGCATCGGCTTTGCCACGGTTGGGCTCGTCGCGGCCGAAGGCGCTGCGGTTGTTGCCGTGGACCGTTCGGCGCCAGACCTGCTGGCGCTGGCGCAGGCCGGCCATCCGCGCGTCGCTGTCGTCCAGGCCGACTGCCTGGCCGAAGCCGAGGTTCAGCGCGCCGTCGGGCAAGCGGTGGCTTGAGCCGCTGCTAAGCTGCAAGCTTCGAGGCGCTGCCTTGCCACCGTGGTTCAGAGATGCAGCTCTTCGACAGGATCAGCCCGCGCCGCACGTTCGAAGAGATCGCCACCCGCATCCGGCGTTCGTTCGTCGACGGCACGCTCAAGCGCGGCGACAAGCTACCGCCCGATGAAGAACTGGCGGCGCATCTGGGTGTCAGCCGCGGCGCGCTGCGCGGGGCCTTGCGCGCACTGGAAGTGGCCGGCGTGGTGGAACTGCGCACCGGCCGCCACGGTGGCTCCTACATCTCCGGCGGCAAGCCCAAGGTGCTGTCCGACAACATGGTGGACCTGCTGCACCTGCAGGGGCTGACCATCGAGCAGCTGACCGAAGCACGCATCTGGATCGAAGACATCGTCGTGCGTGCCGCCTGCACCCGCGCCACCGAAGCCGACCTGGCCGCGCTGGACGCCAACATCGAACGCGCCAAGGCGCTGTTCGACCAGGGTCGGCTGCTGGAGAAGGCGGTCGCCAACATCGAGTTCCACGACGTGCTGGCGCAGGCTACGCAGAACCCACTGTTGGTGATCGTGATGCACGCGCTGACCGACGTGATGACCGCCTTCGTGCAGGTCAACGGCGGCGACACCAGCCGCAGCACGTTTGCGTCGCGTACCCGCTTCATGGCCGCCATGCGCGTGCGCGACGTGGACGCCGCGCTGGAAGAGATGCGCAGCAACCTGCGCCGCGTCAACAGCATCTATGTGCGGCTGGCCAGGCAGCACCGCAACGCACCGGCGGCGGCCCCGGCGCCGCGCGCGGCCGTGGCGCGGCCCGTGCCGCCGGCGGCGCCGACACGCAAACCGGCGCACAGGTTCAAGGCCATCGACAAGCCGGCCCGCAAGACGGTGGCCCGCGCAGCCAAGCCAGCCAGGCCCG
Source organism: Rhodoferax sp. (assembly GCA_026224975.1). GTDB lineage: Bacteria > Pseudomonadota > Gammaproteobacteria > Burkholderiales > Burkholderiaceae_C > LMDS01. The sequence goes on from JAMFRW010000100.1 coordinate 23,691, forward strand.
GCAAGCCCGCCGAGCTTGCCAAACCCGCGAAGAAGGCGCCGGCACGTAAGCGTTGATCCAGATGGCCGTCCGTCGGCGTTGGGGCTGGCCGGCATGGCCTTCGGCCACCTGCTCACGGTGGGCTCGATCGCCGTCATCGCGGCGCGGCGCGGCATCTGCGGCGGGCTTGATCTGCCGGCGCGCCAGGTGTTGCTGGCGGCGTCCATCGTGCACCCCGGCCACATCGGCAACACGGTGGCGATGAACACCGTGGACTTCAACGTCGGCCGCATGCTGGGGCCGTCGCTGGCGGCGGCGCTGTTTGCCGCACTGGACGCCTGGTGGGGCTTTGCCATCGGTGCGGTCACGCTGGCGGTGGTGATGTTATGCGTGGCCAGCATGCCCGCTGTTCGCCGCCTCGGGCGCGGGCTCGCTGATGGCTGGAATTCTGTTGTCCACCAGCATCATGCCCGCCGCCTGCAGGCGCCTGCAGATGGCCATGCCCTGGGTCGTGGCGCTGTCGCTGTTCGGCGTCGGCCTGGCGCCCCTGCCGCAGGTGGCCATGGCCTGGTTCTTCGCCATGGGTCTCGGCTTCACGTTCTGCGCCGCCGGTTTCAACGCCGGCCTGCAGCAGCGTGCGCCGGCCGAACGGCGCGGCGCGACGCGGCGCGCTGATCGGCCTGTACAGCATGTGCTTCATCGGCGCCATGCCCGTCGGCCATCTGTTCACCGGCCTGCTGGCGCAGCACTTCGGCGTGCGCACCACACTGCTGCTGCCGGGCATGCTGATGACCATCGGCGTGGCGGCCATCTTCGTGCCGCGCTGGCTGTCGCCGGGCCGCATCGAGTTGAACTGCGCGCGGGTCTGAGGCCCGTCCCGCGCGAGGTGGGTGTTGCCATTGACAGCATCAAGCCCACTCATATAATGGTTGGACCTTTTGCTGGAGCGCCGCTGCCCATGTCCGATTTTTCAT